>NZ_CP023449.1:2842356-3154415 GCF_002355275.1 Rhizorhabdus dicambivorans
CACACAGGCGGAAACCAGCACCGCGACCGGCACCACCCCGTCGAGCCGGTCGAGTACGCCGCCATGGCCGGGCAGCAGCGTCCCGCTATCCTTGACCCCAGACCGGCGCTTGAGCCAGCTTTCGAACAGGTCCCCCATCTGCGCGGCGACCGCAAGCGGCGCGCCTGCCATCCAGCAGAAGGCGGGCAGGCCGCCCTGCCACGCGATCAGCGCCCCGGCGATCGCGGCCGACGCCATGCCGCCGATCAACCCTGCCCAGGTTTTGTTCGGGCTGAGCTTCGGCGCGAGCCTGGGTCCGCCGATCGTCCGGCCGGCAAAATAGGCGCCGATATCGGTCGCCCAGACGATGACCAGGGTCCAGAGGGTGAGCAGCAGCCCCTGCCCCGGCTGCTCGCGCAGGAAGACCAGGGCGACCGCGGGTGGGATCGCATAGAGCAGCCCGGCGCCGAGCCGGGCCCGGAAGCTGATGACCGCCAGCAATATCGCACCCAGCCCGATCAGGTCGACCGACTGCGCAATAAGCCGGTCCTGGAAGGCGACAAGCTTCGCCGGGTCGACGAAGTCGATTGCGCTCAGCATCAGGCCGGCGGCGATCAACACGGCCAGTGCGACCTGCCAGCGGCTCGCCCGGGCCATCTGTGCCCATTCGATGGTCATCAGCACGGCCAGCAGCGCGCAGAGCCCCCAGAAGAAGACCCCGCCTGCCCAGACGGCAGCCAGCGCCACGGCGATCATCGCAATGCCCGAGATGATACGGATCTGAAGTTCGGAGGCCGCAGCCTTGGCCATATTATCGACCGCCGAAGCGGCGCTCCCGGGTGCCATAATCGGAGAGGGCATCGGCCAGCGCCTTGCGGTCGAAATCGGGCCAGAGCGTGTCGACGAACAGCAGTTCGGCATAGGCCGCCTGCCAGAGCAGGAAATTGGACAGCCGGCGCTCCCCCGAGGTCCGGATCAGCAGGTCGAGGGGCGGCAGGTCGCGCGTATCGAGCCGCGTCTCGATCGAGGCATGGTCAATATCGGCGGGAGACAGCGTGCCGGCCGCCACCTGGCTGGCGATGTCACGGACCGCGCGAAGCATCTCATCCTGCGCGCCGTAATTGAGGGCCAGGACGAAATTGAGCCCGGTATTGTTTTTGGTCGCTTCGACGCCTTCCTGGGCCAGGGCGACCAAATCCTTGCCCAGGCCGCTCAGGTCGCCGATCGTGCGAAGCCGGACATTCTCCGAGTTCAGTTCGCGGATCTCGCGGCGCAGATAGAGCTTCAGCAACCCCATCAGGTCCGAAACCTCTTCGGTCGAACGGCGCCAGTTCTCGGACGAGAAGGCGTAGAGCGTGAGCGCCTGGACACCCATGTCGCGCGCTGCCCGCACCACGGTGCGAACCGCCTCGGCGCCGGCGCGGTGGCCGGCGATGCGCGGCAGGAAGCGGCGCTTCGCCCAGCGGCCGTTGCCGTCCATGATGATCGCGACATGGCGCGGGACATTGCCCCCGCCGGTGACGGGGCTGGAGGCAGGGCTGGCCGAAAGGCCGCTCACTTGCCGAGGATTTCCTTTTCCTTGGCCGCGGCGGCCGCATCGATCTCCGCGATCGTGCTGTCGGTCAGCTTCTGCACCTCGGTCTCGCGGCGCTTGCGCTCGTCCTCGCCGATCTCGCCCTTCTTCTCGTCGGTCTTGAGGCTGTCCATGCCGTCACGGCGGACATTGCGCGCGGCGACGCGGGCCTTCTCGGCATATTGGCTGGCGAGCTTGGCGAGTTCCTTGCGGCGCTCCTCGGTCAGGTCGGGGATCGGGATGCGCAGCGTCTGGCCGTCTACGATCGGGTTGAGGCCCAGGCCGGCCGAACGGATCGCCTTGTCGACCGGGCCGACATTCGAGCGGTCCCAGACCTGCACCGACAGCATACGCGGCTCGGGCGCCGTCACGGTGGCGGCCTGATTGAGCGGCATATGGGCGCCATAGATCTCGACCGTCACCGGATCGAGCAGGTTGACCGACGCACGGCCGGTGCGCAGGCCGACCAGGTCGCTCTTCAGCGCCTCGACGGCACCATGCATGCGGCGTTCGAGGTCGGCCTTGTCATAAGCGGGCATATTTCTGTTCTCCCCTCAGTTCTGCACGACCGTGGCGGTACCGGATCCGGCAAGCACATGGGCAAGATTACCCTGCTCGCGGATGTTGAATACCACGATCGGAATGTCGTTGTCGCGGCACAGCGCGACGGCGCTCGCGTCCATCACCTTGAGGTTGTCGGCGAGGACGCGGTTGAAGGTGACCGTCTCGTAGCGGGTCGCGGTCGGGTCCTTCTTCGGATCGGCATTGTAGACGCCGTCGACCGAGGTCCCCTTGAACAGCGCGTCGCAACCCATTTCGGCGGCGCGCAGCGCGGCGGCGCTGTCGGTGGTGAAGTAGGGATTGCCGGTGCCGGCGGCGAAAATGACGATCCGGCCCTTCTGCAGGTGCCGTTCGGCACGCCTGCGGATGAAGGGCTCGCACACCGTGGACATCGGAATGGCCGACTGGACGCGGGTATCGACACCGATCTGTTCGAGCGCGTTCTGGACGGCGAGCGCGTTCATCACGGTCGCCAGCATTCCCATATAGTCGGCGCTGGTGCGATCGAAGCCCTTGGCCGCAGCGGCCAGGCCCCGGAAGATGTTGCCACCCCCGACAACGAGGCACAGTTCATATTGGGCGGCGACGTCCGCGATCTCGCGCGCGACGCGCGCCACCGTCTCGGGATCGATACCGAACTGGCCCTGCCCCATCAGCACCTCGCCCGACAGCTTCAGCAGGATTCGTTTGAAGCGCGGGCGTTCCATGGGTGTCTTAACTCTAAATCAGGCAGGCTGGGCGGGCACCTTAGGGGCAGGTTTCAAGCCTGCCAAGCGCCCAAAAGAAAAGGCCCGCCCCACCGGCACGGAAGCCGGAGGGGCGGGCCCATATCGATCTGGATCAGGCGCCAGCGGCGGCCGCGACCTCGGCCGCGAAGTCGCTGACTTCCTTCTCGATGCCTTCACCGAGCTGGAAGCGAACATAATCCTTCAGCGTGATCGACCCGCCGGCCGCCTTGGCGGCGTTGGCGACGACCTGCGCGATCGGGGTCTTGTTATCGATCACGAAGACCTGGCTGAGCAGCGCGTTTTCCTTGCGGAACTTTGCCACCGCGCCCTGGACCATCTTCTCGATGATCTCGGCCGGCTTGCCCGACTCAGCGGCCTTCTCGGCGGCGATCGCGCGCTCGCGCTCGACGACGACGGGGTCGAGGCCATCCTCGGTCAGCGCCTGCGGGAAAGCGGCCGCGATGTGCATCGCGATCTGCTTGCCGACGGCCTCCATCTCGGCGACCGGGGCGTCGCCCTCAAGCGCGACCAGCACGCCGATCTTGCCCAGACCCGGCGCGGCGGCGTTATGGACATAAGCGACGACGGTGCCCTTCGACACCTCGACCACCTTGGCCCGGCGCAGCGCCTGGTTCTCGCCGATGGTAGCGATGTTCGAGGTCAGCTTTTCGGCAACGGTGCCGCCGCCCGGATAGCCGGCCTCGGCCAGCTTGGCGACGTCGTCACCGGCGGTGAGCGCCAGCGTGGTGACCGAACGGACGAATTCCTGGAACTGCTCGTTCTTGGCGACGAAATCGGTCTCCGAGTTGACCTCGACCGCGGCGCCCCTGGTGCCCTGGACAGCGACACCGACCAGGCCCTCGGCCGCGGTGCGGCTCGACTTCTTTGCGGCGGTGGCGAGGCCCTTGGTGCGCAGCCAGTCGATCGCGGCTTCCATGTCGCCACCATTCTCGGTCAGCGCCTTCTTGCAGTCCATCATGCCGGCGCCCGACTTCTCGCGCAGTTCCTTCACGGCAGCAGCGGTGATCTCCGCCATATTCTCGTTCCTTCTTGCTTACGGGACGGGGGAAGGAGCGTCACCGCCCCTACCCCCGCTCGTGTCACATCATGATGACAGCAGACCGCATGGCGGCCTGCCATCGGATCAGTTGGCCAGGGCTTCCTCGACGGGAGCCTCGACGGCCGCGCCGAGATCCTCGCCGCGAGCCTGGCGGCCGCCCTGCTCGCCACGGGTGGCAGCGGCGGCGACGGACTCGCAGTAAAGGCGGATCGCGCGGGCGGCGTCGTCATTGGCGGGCACCGGGAAGGCGATGCCGTCGGGGCTGACGTTCGAATCGAGGATTGCGACGACCGGGATACCCAGCGTGTTGGCTTCCTTGATCGCCAGCTCTTCCTTGTTGGCGTCGATCACGAACATCACGTCCGGGATGCCGCCCATGTCGCGGATGCCGCCGAGCGAAAGCTCCAGCTTGTCGCGCTCGCGGGTGAGCTGGAGGACTTCCTTCTTGGTCAGGCCGTGGGTGTCGCCCGACAGCTGCTCTTCAAGCGCCTTGAAGCGCTTGATCGAGTTCGAGATGGTCTTCCAGTTGGTGAGCATGCCGCCCAGCCAGCGATGGTTGACGAAATGCTGGCCCGACATGCGCGCGGCCTCGGCGATCGGCTCCTGCGCCTGGCGCTTGGTGCCGACGAACAGGACCTTGCCGCCGTGCTGGACGGTCTGACTGATGAAGTCGAGCGCGCGCGCCATCAGCGGCACGGTCTGCGACAGATCGATGATGTGGATGCCGTTGCGATCCCCGAAGAGATACGGCTTCATCTTCGGATTCCAGCGGTGAGTCTGGTGGCCGAAATGCGCGCCGGCGTCGAGCAACGCCTGCATGGAGACGGTGGGAGCCGCCATAGGATTTTCTCCTTACCCGGTTGAACCTCTGTGGGGCGGGAACCGGGAAACCCGGCACCGGTATGGATGCCCCACATGTGGAATGGGCGCGCATTATGCGAGGGCCCGTGCAAAATCAAGGGTTGACAGCGCAGAACAAATAAGGAACATGCGGAACATAACCAGATTCAAGGCGCTTTTTAAATCATGCCATCGGCGCCCAAGACGGACGACAAGGGAAACAGACGATGCTCCAGCTTCTTTCCTTCGCGCTGTTCGCGACTGTCATGATGATCTCGATCGCGGCGATCGTCGCCACGGTCCGCGCTGAGATGCCTTATATATTGCGCGCGCTCGGCATCGTCCCGCAGCCCCTGCCCCCGCTTCACCCAGCCGGCGAGCGGCGGGTGCGGGTCATTCGCTCGCCGGAATTCCGTCCGTCGCCGCGTTGTCCGATGCGCGCCGCCGCGTGATCCGGTGATAGCTCGCCACGCTGAACGGGATCGTCGCCAGATAGGCGAGCATGGTGATACTCAGCGTATGCCAGGGCGCGCTGAGCAGAGCGGCGCCGAACATGGCGACGAGCAGCAGCGCAGGTAGCCGCCAGGCCCGCGAGATATGGACGGAGGACCAGCTATAGGTCGCCAGGTCCGAGATCATCAAGAAGCCGGTCATCGCGGCCCAGGCGCAGATGAACCAGGGATCGCGGACCGCCCAGAAATCACTCCATAGCCAGATCGCGACCGGCACCAGCATCAGCCCCGCGCCCAGCGGGGCGGGCACGCCGGTCAGGAAGCCTGCTGCCTTGCGGGGATGCTCGGCCGTATCGATCGAGGCATTGAAGCGCGCGAGCCGAAGCGCCGCGCAGACGGCATAGCCAAGCGCGAAGATCCACCCAAAGCGGGGTATCTCGTTCAGCGACCAGAGGAACATGATGATCGCCGGCGAGACGCCGAAGGCGATGACGTCGGACAGCGAATCGAGCTCGGCACCGAAACGGCTTTCGCCCTTGAGCAGCCGGGCTATCCGCCCGTCGAGCCCGTCGAGCACCCCGGCGATCGCGATGGCGATCAACGCCCTTTCCCAGTCCCCGGCGATGGCGAAGCGCACGCCGGTCAGCCCCGAACAGAGTGCCAGGGCGGTAACCGCATTGGGGGCCACGGCGCGCGCGGGGATGCCGCGCCGGATATTCTGGCGTCGCGGCCGGATCATGATCTGGTGCCGATGGTCACTGCGCCGCGCCGATCGTCCGGTCGTTTTCACCAAGCCTGGCGATCACCGTCTCGCCGGCGATGGTCCGCTGGCCGAGCGCCACGCGGTGGCCGGTGCCGGCGGGCAGATAGACATCGACCCGGCTGCCGAAGCGGATCAGCCCGATACGCTGGCCAAGGCCGACGATGTCCCCGGGCTTGATGAAGGGCACGATCCGGCGCGCGACAAGGCCCGCGATCTGGGTGAAACCGATGCGGGTGCCATCCACGCCTTCGACCAGGATATGCTGGCGCTCATTCTCCTCGCTCGCCTTGTCGAGATCGGCATTGAGGAAGCTGCCGGCGATATAGGCGACCCGCTTGATCGTGCCGGCGATCGGAGTGCGGTTGATGTGGACGTCGAACACCGACATGAAGATCGACACACGGGTCATCGGCGCGTCGCCAAGGCCATCCTCTCCAGCCATCTCGCGCGGCGGCGGCACGGTGGTGATCATGGTGACGAGGCCGTCGGCCGGTGCGATGACCAGCCCCTCCCCCGTCGGCGTGCTCCGTATCGGATCGCGGAAGAAGGCAGCCACCCAGATGGTGATGGCAGCCATCGGCCAGGCCAGCGTTTCCCAGGCGAGCAGCGCGAAGACGAGGCAGATGACCGCCGCGAGCAGGACGAATTTACGGCCTTCGGGATGGACGCTGGGCCAGCGCCATTTCACCGAAGTGGTTCCGATTTCAGGCTTATCGAGTGATGTCATCTGCACAGTGTAGGGCCCGGGTTCAGGGCTGACAATCGCCACCGTTCCGATCCGTTCCCCTTCCCGGCCAGAATCTCCTGCTGAAATGCCCAAAAATATCGGTCCCCGATGGTTGATCCCACCCATTTCGTGCCCTAGGGGACCTCCCGATATTCCCTCCCCGGAGAAGAGAAGCATGGCGAAGATCAAGGTGAAGACCCCGGTCGTCGAACTCGACGGCGACGAGATGACCCGGATCATCTGGCAATGGATCCGCGAACGCCTGATTCTTCCCTATCTCGACATCGGCCTCGAATATTACGACCTGTCCGTCGAGAAGCGCGACGAGACCAACGACCAGATCACCATCGACAGCGCCAAGGCGATCCAGAAATACGGCGTTGGCGTGAAGTGCGCCACGATCACGCCGGACGAAGCCCGCGTCGAGGAATTCAAGCTCAAGAAGATGTGGAAGTCGCCCAACGGCACGATCCGCAACATCCTCGGCGGCGTGGTGTTCCGCGAGCCGATCGTGATCAAGAACGTCCCCCGGCTTGTTCCCGGCTGGACCGATCCGATCGTCGTCGGCCGCCATGCCTTCGGCGACCAGTATCGCGCTACTGACACCAGGATCCCCGGCCCCGGCAAGCTGCGCCTCGTCTTCGACGGCGAGAATGGCGAGACGCTGGACCTCGAAGTGTTCGATTTCCCGTCGGCCGGCGTCGCCATGGGCATGTACAATCTCGACGATTCGATCCGCGACTTCGCCCGCGCCAGCATGAACTATGCGCTCGATCGCGGATGGCCGCTCTATCTCTCGACCAAGAACACCATCCTCAAGGCCTATGACGGCCGCTTCAAGGATCTGTTCCAGGAGGTGTTCGACGCCGAGTTCGCCCCGCAGTTCAAGGCGCGCAACATCGTCTATGAGCACCGCCTGATCGACGACATGGTCGCCTCGGCGCTCAAGTGGAGCGGCAAGTTCGTCTGGGCCTGCAAGAATTACGACGGCGACGTGCAGTCGGACACCGTCGCGCAGGGCTTCGGTTCGCTCGGCCTGATGACCTCGGTGCTGATGTCGCCGGACGGCAAGACGATCGAGGCCGAGGCGGCGCACGGTACCGTCACCCGCCACTACCGCATGCACCAGCAGGGCAAGCAGACCTCGACCAACCCGATCGCCTCGATCTTCGCCTGGACGCAGGGCCTGCAGTTCCGCGGCAAGTTTGACGGCACGCCGGACGTGGTCAAGTTCGCCGAGACGCTGGAGCGTGTCTGCATCGAGACCGTCGAGAAGGGCGGCATGACCAAGGATCTCGCGATCCTGATCGGGCCGGACCAGCCCTGGATGACCACCGAGCAGTTCTTCGAGCAGATTCGCGTCAACCTCGAAGCGAAGATGGCGGCCTGGGCATAACTTCAGGCGGCCATGGGCTGATCAGATCAGGGGCGCCGTTCTGCAAGGGACGGCGCCCTTTTTCTTTATCCGTCAGGATCATGGGGAGCCGCCGCTTCCCTGCCCCGCTCCTGCGTCTCACCGCTTCTTCAGCGCGTCGTCGATCATGGTACGGGCGATTTCGCGCTCCCCGATGATCGACAGATCGGCGCCCATCCTGGCAAAATGGTCCACCTCGGCCTCGTCCTGGGCGCGGGCGACGATCCTGATCGCCGGATTGGCCTTGCGCGCCTGCTCGATGATCCTGCCCGCCTCGAAGCCCTCCGGGATCGCCACGCAGATCAGCCGCGCCTCTTCCAGCCCGGCCTTTTCCAACTGCTCCGCCTCGCAGGCGTTGCCGACCAGGACGGTGGCGGATGGGTGAACGGGCAAGCCCGCGGCATCGCGTTCGGTTTCGATGATCGTTACCCGCTCCCCCGCTTCGAGCAGCTTCTCGCCGACCCGCGAGCCGACCCGTCCATAGCCTACCACCACCACATGGCCCTTGCGCTGGTCCAGAACATGCTCGGTAACCGCGTCGGCGGCGGGAAGATATTTCCGGCCGAGCCGGTGGATGATCGAAAAGAGCAGCGGGTTCAGCAGGATCGAGATGATCGCGCCGGCGAGGACGAGATCGCGCCCCATCGCCGGGAACAGCTTCAGCTCATATCCCATCGTCGCGAGGATGAACGAGAACTCGCCAATCTGCGCCAGGCTGGCGGCGATCGTAAGCGCCGTCTTCCCCGAATGGCGGAAGGCGATAACGATCGACCAGGCCGCAACCGATTTGCCCAGCACGATGATAGCGACCGTCGCCAGCACGGGAAGCGGAGCCTCGGTGACGACATGCGGGTTGAACAGCATGCCGACCGACACGAAGAACAGCACCGCGAAGGCGTCCCGCAGCGGCAGCGTCTCATGGGCGGCGCGCTGGCTGAGCGGCGATTCCGCCAGGATCATGCCGGCGAAGAAAGCCCCGAGCGCGAAGGACACGCCGAACAGCATCGCCGCGCCGAAGGCCACGCCCAGCGCGATCGCCAGAACCGACAGGCGGAACAGCTCCCGTGAGCCGGTGTGGACGACGACGTGGAGGAGCCAGGGGATAAACCGCCGCCCGACGATCAGCATGAAGGCGACGAAGGCGACGACCTTGCCTACGGTCAGCGCCAGAACCGTGCCGAGCGCCGGGCCGCCGCCCTCACCCTGCGCCAGGGCCGGCAACAGCACCAGCGCCAGCACCATCGCCAGATCTTCTACGATCAGCCACCCAACCGCGATCTTGCCGCGCTCGGTATCGAGGATCTTGCGCTCCTGCAGCGCCCGCAGCAGCACGACCGTACTGGCCACCGACAGGGCCAGGCCGAAGACGAAGCCGCCGGCCAGGCTCCAGCCCAGCAATGCCGCCAGCCCCATGCCCATCAGCACCGCGACCGCGATCTGGACGATCGCCCCGGGGATGGCGATCCGGCGTACCGCCATCAGATCGCGCACCGAGAAATGCAGGCCGACGCCGAACATCAACAGGATGACGCCCAGTTCCGCCAGCTGATCGGCGAGATGCTGGTCGGCGACATAGCCGGGGGTGAAAGGGCCGACAGCGACGCCGGCCATCAAATAGCCGACCAACGGCGGCAGCCGCAGCCGGTGTGCGAGGGCACCGAAAAGGAAAGCGAGCGTCAGGCCCGCGACGATGGTGGCAATAAGCGGTGTCGCGTGAGGCACGCGGCCTGTTCTCCCGATGCTGTTGCCGTAGATCGGCAGAGATGAGGGCAATCCTCCGGAGAGGAAAGGATTTTTCGTGAAGCGGGTGGTTTTCATGGTTCGCTTCCGCAATGATTGACGGATGGCGCTCCCCATTCATTCCGCGGCCTTTAGCGATTCGCTCGTCATTCTTGGGGCGGCCGGCCTCGTCATCCCGGCCTTCACGCGTTTCAGGATCACCCCCGTCATCGGTTTCATCCTGGTCGGCATGCTCGTCGGCCCGGCCGGGCTGGGCCGGCTGATCGATGACGTCCCCTGGTTATATTATATAACGATCAGCAACCCACATTCGATCGAACCCTTCGCCGAGTTCGGCATAGTGCTGCTGCTCTTCTCGATCGGGCTGGAACTGAGCTTCAGGCGGCTCTGGGGAATGCGGCGGACGGTGTTTGGGCTGGGCACGTCCAAGCTGCTCCTCGCCGCGCTGGCGATCGGCATCGGCCTCTGGCTGTTCGGGGAAACGCCCACCGGCTCGCTGGGCCTCGGCCTCGCACTGGCCCTTTCCTCCACCGCCCTCGTCCTGCCGATGGTGGGCACCAGCGGGGCGATCGGCAAGCGCGCCTTCGGCATCCTGCTGCTGGAGGATCTGGCGTTGGTGCCGATCGTCTTCATGCTGGGCGTGATGGCCCCCTATGGCGACAGCGACGGGTGGGATGGCCTGTTCCAGACGCTGGGCTTCGGCATAGCGATGATCGCGGTGATGATGATCGGCGGACGCTTCGTGCTGCCGCGCCTCTTCGCCCAGGCGGCGCGCGCGAAAAATCCGGAATTGTTCCTCTCCGCCAGTCTGCTCGTCGTCATACTGTCGAGCATCGCCACCACGGCGGTCGGCCTCTCGCCGATCGTCGGTGCGCTGGTCGCGGGCCTGTTGATCGCCGAAACCGATTATCACGCCGAAGTCGATCTTGTGATTGCGCCGTTCAAGGGCCTCGCGCTCGGCATCTTCCTGATCACCGTGGGAATGTCGGTCGATCCCCTGAAGATCCTGGATCATTGGGATGAAGTGGCGCTCGCGGTCGTCGCCGTGGTGCTGGCCAAGGCCCTGATCACCGCAGGGCTGATGCGTTTCTGGGGAGCCAAGCGCGCGGTGGCGGCCGAAACCGGGCTGCTGATGTCGTCGCCCTCGGAGACCACCCTGATCGTGCTGGCCACGGCCGCACAGGCTCGCTTGATCAATCCGGACACGGCGGCCTTCTGGCAGATGGTCACCGCGATCGGCCTCACGATCACGCCGATCCTCGCCAAGATCGGCCACGATATCGCCCGCAAGGTCGATGAGCGGGAAAGCGCATCCGACCCGAACCTGTCGGAAAATGTCAGCCATCGCGCCATCATCGCCGGCTTCGGCCGGGTCGGTCGCCTCGTCGCGCAGATGATGGACGCGCACGACCGGCCCTATATCGCGGTGGATGCCGATATCGATACCGTCCTCCACGCGCGGCGGCGGGGATATCAGATCATGTTCGGTGACATCGCCCGGCCCGGAATGATCGATCACCTCGACCTCAGCAGGGCGAGCGCACTGATCCTGACCATGGACGATCCGGTGCAGGTCGTCCGCATCACCCGCTATGCCCGCGATCGTTATCCCGAACTGACGATCGTCGCCCGCGCCCGCGATCCCAACCACGCCGCCGAGCTCTACCGCGCCGGCGCCACCGATGCGGTCCCCGAGACACTGGAGTCGTCGCTCCAGCTATCGGAAGCGGTGCTGGTCGATCTCGGCGTGGCGATGGGGCCGGTGATCGCCTCGATCCACGAGAAGCGCGCCGAGTTGCGCGCCAAGATCATGGAAATGGGTGAAATCGAGCGCGAGCCCGGATTCGGCCGGTGGCGGCTGCGGGACGCCCGCCCCGAGATTGCCGACGACTGATCCCCGCCGAGCCGCGTCGACCAGGAGGCGATGGGCCGTGCGTCGCCGGTTCCCCACCGCCCCGGCGCCTGCTATCCACCCGCCCCATGTCATCCAAGCATCTCTATCTGGTCGATGGTTCCGGCTATATCTTCCGCGCCTATCATCGCCTGCCGCCGCTCACCAATCGCCACGGAACCCCGGCCGGGGCCGTGTTCGGCTTCACCACCATGTTGTGGAAGCTGATAAACGAGCTGCACCAATCCGATGGACCGACTCACCTCGCGGTGATTCTCGATGCCTCGTCGAAGACGTTCCGCAACGAGATGTACGACCAGTACAAGGCTCACCGTCCGCCGCCGCCCGAGGACCTGGTTCCGCAGTTTCCGCTGATCCGCGACGCGGTCCGCGCCTTTTCCGTTCCCTGCATCGAGGAACTCGGGCTGGAAGCCGACGACATCATCGCCTGCTATTCGGAAGCCGCGCTGGCGGCGGGCTGGCAGGTCACGATCGTCTCGTCGGACAAGGACCTGATGCAGTTGATCCGCCCGGGCCTCGACCTGCTCGATACGATGAACAACCGCCGCCTCGGCCGTGAGCATGTCCTGGAGAAATTCGGGGTAGAACCCGAAGCGCTGGGCGATGTGCTCGCGCTCATGGGCGACAGCGTTGACAATGTGCCGGGCGTTCCCGGGGTCGGCCCCAAGACCGCGAGCGAGCTGATCCGGACCTATGGCAACCTGGAGACCGTGCTCGCCAGTACAGACCAGATCAAGAAGCCCAAGCTCAAGCAGTCGCTGATCGACCATGCCGACAATGCGCGGCTGTCGCGCGAGCTGGTCCGGCTCAAATGCGATTCGCCGCTGCCTGAGCCCCTGGACGGGCTGGAGCTGAAGGGCCTGCCGCCCGAGCCGTTGCGCGCCTTCCTTGAGGATATGGGCTTCAAGTCGCTGCTATCGAAAATCCAGGGCGACGGCCCGGCCACGCTGCCCGGCGGCGGGCCGACCATGCTCGCCCTGGCGCCCGGCGCCGAGGAGAAACCGGCTCCGGTCGTCGAGCAGGTGCCGTTCAACCACAAGGATTACGAGACCGTCGTCGACGAAGCCGCGCTCGACCGCTGGATCGCCGAGGGTTTCGCCTGCGGCCGGATCGCGGTCGACACCGAAACCGATTCGAAGGATCCGGTGCGCGCCCGGCTGGTCGGCGTCAGCCTTGCAACGGCGCCGGGCAAGGCCTGCTATATCCCGCTCGCGCATGTCGGTGACGGGCTGCTGTCGGAAACGCCGACGCAGATTCCGATGGCGGTGGCGATCGCCAAGCTCAAGCCCCTGCTTGAAGCGCCCGACATCCTCAAGATCGGCCAGAACATCAAATATGATATGGTCGTGTTCGAGCGGAACGGCGGCATCAGGGTTGCGCCCTATGACGACACGATGCTGCTCTCCTATGACCTCGATGCCGGCCTCGGCGGACATGGCATGGATGAGCTGGCCAAGCGCCACCTCGATCACGCCTGCATCGAGTTCAAGACGGTGTGCGGCACCGGCAAAAGCCAGATCAGCTTCGACAAGGTGACGCTCGACGTTGCGACCGAATATGCCGCCGAGGATGCCGACGTCACCCTGCGGCTGTGGCAGCGATTGAAGGGCCGGCTCGCCAGCGAAGCGGCGACGCGGGTCTATGAGCTGGTCGACCGGCCGCTGGTGCCAGTGCTGGCCGACATGGAAATGGCCGGAATCAAGGTCGACCGCGAGGAGCTTGCCCGGCTGTCGGCCGAATTCGCAGGCGAAGCGGCGCGCCTCGAAGCGCTGATCCATGCCGAGGCGGGCGGGCCCTTCACCGTCGGCAGCCCCAAGCAACTCGGTGATATCCTGTTCGACAAGATGGGCCTGAAGGGCGGCCGCAAAGGCAAGACAGGCGTCTATTCGACCGACGTGACCGAAATGGAACGACTCGCCGGCGAGGGCGTCGCCATTGCGCGGCTGGTGCTCGACTGGCGCCAGATCACCAAGCTGAAGTCGACCTATACCGACTCGCTTCAGGGCGAGATCAACCCCGCCACCGGCCGCGTCCACACCTGCTTCTCGATGGCGGTGGCGCAGACCGGACGGCTTTCGTCGACCGATCCGAACCTCCAGAATATTCCGATCCGCACCGAGCATGGCCGCCGCATCCGCGATGCCTTCGTCGCCGAGCCGGGCAAGGTGATCCTGTCGGCCGACTATTCGCAGATCGAGCTGCGCCTGGCCGCGCACATGGCCGATGTGCCCGCGCTGAAGGACGCTTTCGCGCGTGGCGACGACATCCACGCGCTGACCGCGCAGGAGGTGTTCGGCGAGGTGACCCGTGATACCCGCGCCCGCGCCAAGACGATCAACTTCTCGATCCTCTACGGCATCTCGGCCTTCGGCCTCTCGGGCCGCCTGGAAGTCTCGCGCGCCGAGGCGCAGGACATGATCAATCGCTATTTCGCGCGCTTTCCCGGCATCAACCACTATATCGCCGCCACCCTCGATCAGGTCCGCAGCACCGGCTTCACCACCACCCTGTTCGGCCGCAAGACCCACCTCCCGTGGATCAAGAGCGCCAAGCAGGGCGAGCGCCAGTCCGCCGAGCGCCAGGCGATCAATGCGCCGATCCAGGGCACCTCGGCCGACATCATCAAGCGCGCCATGGTGCGGATGAACCCGGCGCTGGCGGCCGCGGGCCTGGGCGACGTGCGGATGCTGCTGCAGGTCCATGACGAACTCGTGTTCGAGCTGGATCCCGGGCAGGTCGATGCGGCGTCCGAGGTGATCCGCAGCGTGATGGCCGGGGCCGCCGAGCCGATCGTCGAGCTGTCCGTGCCGCTGGGCGTGGAGATCGGCACCGGGCCTAGCTGGGGCGCGGCGCATTGACCCCAGTTCCCGAAAGCGCTCCTGCCGGCTCGCAGGCACTCAGGGAGGGCGACGACATCAAGGCGCTCGCCAAGGGCGGGCGGACGAGTTTTTTCGGCTTCGTGCTTCGCCTTGCTGCGCGCATTCCCTTCCTGTTCATCGCCGGCCGCATCTACGGGGCCGAGGCGCTGGGGCGCTTTGCCTATGCGGTGATCATCGTCGAGTTCGTGGCGACCCTTGCCACGCTGGGCCTCAAGCGCGGCCTTGCCGAACAGCTTTCGGGTACCGATCGCCCGCATGTTCATGTGGTATGGGATGCCCTTCTGGTAGGCGCGATCGCCTCGGCGGCGGCGGCTGTGATACTGGGCATGTTCCCACAGATCATGTTTCCGAACAGCGGCATCAACGGACTCGAATGGCTGCTGCCTCTGACCATTTTCGCGCTCGTCTGGTCGGATATCGCGCTCGCGGCGCTGGCCTATCGGCTCGATATCGGTGCCACGGTGCGGGCACGCTCGATCATCGAGCCCTGGACGATCAGCATCGCCGCCTTCGCGCTCTCCTTCTACTCGCTGCGTGACGGATTGATCATCTCCTACGTCATCTCGATGGGGGCGGCGCTGGTCGCCTCGGTCTGGCCGCTGATGAAGAGCTTCGGATGGCCGCGCGGCTGGCGGCCCCATCCTGCAGCCCTGTTTCACCTGACCCGGCGCAACGTGCCGCTAGCCGCCGCCGACGCGATCGAATGGGGTTCGCGTCGCCTCGACATCGCGATACTGGGCCTGTTCTTCTCGCCCGCGATCGTGGGCATCTATTATGTCGCCCAGCAGGTCGCGTCCCTGCCCCAGAAGCTGAAGACCAGCTTCGATCCGATTCTGGGCCCGGTCATCACCCGCAATCTCGAGGCGGGAAACCGCGTCGCCGTGGCCAGGCAGGTTCGTCAGGTCGGCTTCTGGATCATCGCCGCGCAGGCTGCGGTTGGCCTCGCTCTGGGCATTCCCGGCGAAGGGGTGATGGGCCTGGTCGGCCCCAATTTCGTCGCTGGCACCGCCGCCCTCGCCTTCCTGCTGGTGGCGGAGGTGGTGGCCGCCACCGCCGCCGTGTCGGAAGCCGCGCTGATCTATGTCGCCCGCCACCTCAACCTCTGGATATCGCTGGCCATGATCGGCATCCAGATCATCCTGAGCTTCACCTTCGTGCTGATCCTGCGCGACGAATTCGGCCTGCCGCCGATCTGGCAGGCGGCGGGTCCGGCGATCGCGCTGGCGACGGCGCTCGGCATCGCGTCGATCATGAAGGCGCGGCTGCTGTCCAGGCTGCTCGGAGCACCGGTGTCCGGCTGGCGCTGGCCGCTGATCTGGGCGGCGGCGGCGGCGGCGGCGATCGGCTATTTCGCGACCAAGCTGCCCGAATGGGCCGAGTTGTCGCTCGGTATCCCCGCAATATTACTGGTCTTCGGCCTGGTCGTGTGGCGCTTCGGCTTCACCAGCGAAGACCGGATGCTGTTCCGCTTCCGCGAAGGCTGATCGATCAGCCGCCCTGTTGCGGCAACGGCATGATGACGCCGCGATCGGGCACATCCTCGCGCCAGCGGACCGAGCCATAGGGCCGTTCGAGCTTGCGCCGCACAGAGATGGGCGCATCGCCGACATGGAAATCGATCGCCTTTTGCCAGGCCTCCAGATCGGCGACGGTCAGGCGGCTGCGCTGGCGCAGATAATCGTGCCAGGTCGGGGTATGATAGCGCTCGGTCCACAGTTCGGGGTCGCCGACATCGCGCGCCAGGGACCAGTTATAGCCCCCGGTCCGATGGCGAATCTGCTCCAGCGGGAGCATCGCGGTGTAGAAGGCACGCGCCTGATCGAGCGGCACGCGATACTCTATCGAAACGGCGATCGGCCCGCTGCGTCCGTTGAGATCGAGGTTGGTCTGCGGCTCGGTCAGCGGCTCGTCGCGATCGCGCTGTTCCTCGATGGCCGGCATCCGCCACCATATCCCCGCCGCGATCGTCAGGATGACGGCAACGCCCGAGGCGACCAGCGCGAAGCCGGTGCCCTGCACTGCGGCGACCTGACCCCATACCCAGCTGCCGATCGCCGTCCCGCCGCAGACGGAGGTCACGCAGGCCGCAAGCGCCCGGCCGGTCACCCAGCGTGGCGAGGACATCTGGATGTTGATGTTGCACAGCGCCATCGCGGTCATCCAGCCGGCCCCGGCGCCGACCAGTAGCAGGCAGGTCAGCAAGGTCGTATGGCTCAGCCCGATACCGACCGTGCATAGCCCGACCAGCACGCAGCTCAGGGCCACGGCCCGTTCGTCCGACGCGCGTTCCTTGATGGCGGACAGCGACAGCGCGCCGATCACCGCGCCACCCCCGAAGCAGCCGAGCAGCAGGCCGTAGAGCGAGGCGTTCCCCCCCAGCATGTCATGCGCCACCAGCGGCATCAGCGCGGACACCGCTACGCCGGCCAGGGCGATCGTGGTGGTCCGTACGAGCACCGCGCGGATCGGCGGCGAATGGATGACGTAGCGCGTGCCGGAGATGATCGCCCGGCCCAGGGCCTCTGGAGGAAGTCGCGAAGTTTCCGGCCGCCGGCGCCAGAAGATCATCACGACGATCAGCGGCACATAGGCGAGCGCGTTGAACATGAACGCGGCCAGCACCCCGGCCGCGGCGACCAGCACGCCGCCGATGGCCGGGCCGAAACTGCGCGCGATATTGTAGCTGATCGAGTTGAGCGCGATGGCCTGCGGCAGTTCGCGTGCCGGCACCTGCTCACCCACCGAACTCTGCCAGGCCGGGCCGAACAGGGCCATGCCGGTTCCGACCACGAAGCAGGAGACCAGAATCCACGCGGGGGTGAGCCAGCCCATCAGCGTGATCAGGCTGATGGCGAGCGCGCCCAGGAAAGCGATCGACAATGCAACGAGCGCGATCTTGCGGCGGTCATAGCTGTCGGCCACCGCCCCCGCGAACAGCGAGAAGAGCATGAGCGGCGCGAAGGTTGCGGTCTGCACCAGCGCCACCATGTCGGCACGTCCGGTAAGCTGGGTCATCGCCCAGGCAGCGCCGACGCCCTGGATCAGCTGCCCGAAATTGGAAAAGAGGCTGGCCGTCCAGATGCGACGGAACAGGCCATTGCGCAGCGGCGTGAATGGCCCGATCCGTTCTTCCACTTCGCCGCCCCCATCGGCCATGTCAGCCTGGTCTCCCATCAAAAACTAGTCGATCAACGCGCGAGAACGCCTGGCGATCAATGCCGGAAATGGCGCATGTTCGTGAAGACCATGGCCAGCCCCGCCTCGTCGGCCGCCGCGATTACCTCTGCGTCGCGGATCGAGCCGCCGGGCTGGATCACCGCGGTCGCGCCCGCCTCGACAGCCGCCAGCAGGCCATCCGCAAAGGGGAAGAAGGCATCCGAAGCGACCGCCGAACCGATGGTACGCGGCTCGGCCCAGCCTGCCTTCCCGGCGGCATCCTTCGCCTTCCAGGCCGCGATCCTGGCGGATTCGAGCCGGTTCATCTGGCCAGCGCCGACACCTGCGGTCGCGCCGCCCTTCGCATAGACGATCGCGTTGGATTTGACATGCTTGGCCACCGTCCAGGCGAACAGGCAGTCCTTCAGCTCCTGATCGGTGGGTGCCCGCTTCGTCACGACCTTGAGGTCGGCCTCCCCGATCCGGCCATTATCGCGCGACTGGACCAACATCCCCCCGGCAATCGTCTTCATCATCAGCCCGCCACGCGCCGGATCCGGCAGTTCGCCGGTCAGCAGCAGGCGGAGATTCTTCTTCCTGGCGAAAACCGCCTTGGCATCGTCATCGGCATCGGGCGCGGCGACGACCTCAGTGAAGATGCCGCTGATCGCTTCCGCGGTCTTCCCGTCCAGCGGTCGGTTGACCGCGATGATCCCGCCGAAGGCCGAAACGCTGTCGCAGGCGAGCGCGGCTTCATAGGCCTCTATCAAGGTGTCGGCGGTCGCGACGCCGCAGGGATTGGCATGCTTGACGATGACAACGGTGGGCGGGCCGTCGCGGAATTCGCTGACCAGTTCCAGCGCCGCATCGGCGTCGTTATAATTGTTGTAGCTCAGCTCCTTACCCTGGATCTGGGTGGCCTGGGCAATGCCGCGCGCCGCCGGCCCGGCCGGCACATAGAGCGCCGCCTGCTGGTGCGGGTTCTCGCCGTAGCGCAGCCCCTCGGCCTTGCGCAGCGGCACCGACAGCGCCTCGGGGAATAATTGCTGCTGATCGCCGAACGCAAACCAGGAGGAGATCATCGCATCATAAGTGGCTGTGGCGGCGAATGCCTTCGCGGCGAAGCGCTTGCGCGTTTCGAGAGAAGTGCTGCCGCCGCTGGCGATGATCTCGGCATAGTCGGCCGGATCGGTTGCGATCGTCACATAGCCATGGTTCTTCGCCGCCGAACGGACCATCGACGGGCCGCCGATATCGATATTCTCGATGATCTCGTCGCGGCCGGCGCCCTTGGCGACCGTCTGGGCGAACGGATAGAGATTGACGACGACGAGGTCGATCGCGCCGATGCCGTGATCAGTCATCGCCTTCGCATGCTCGGGATCGTCGCGCACGCTGAGGAGGCCGCCATGGACCATCGGGTGAAGCGTCTTGACGCGACCGTCCATCATTTCCGGAAAGCCGGTGATGTCGGAAACGTCCTTCACCTCGAGGCCTGCCTCGCGAAGAGCCTTGGCGGTTCCGCCGGTCGACACCAGTTCGACGCCCCAGCCTGCCAGTGCCTGCCCCAGTTCCACCAGCCCGCTCTTGTCGGAGACCGATAGCAGCGCGCGCTTGATCGTCACCTTGTCCGGAGCGGGAGTGGTCGGCGTCTTCATGGGGCTGTCCTGTAGCGGGAGGCGGGAGTCGCCGCCCGGTTAGGCGAAGCCGTCGTGAATTGCCAGCCCATCAGGCTGACAGGACGGGCCTCAGGCGGCGTCCTGACGAAGGGCCGGCGCCCGCAGAGGCAGCGATATCTCGAATGCAGCGCCGGTGAAGTAAGTCTCGTCGAGGTCCAGCTTGCCGCCTAGCTGTTCGACGATGGATCTGGAGATGGCAAGGCCGAGTCCGGTGCCGGGCATGTTGCTCAGTCCCTCGGTGTGGGGAGACTGGCTGAACCGATCGAACAGTCGAGGTCGGAACTCCGCAGGAATCCCGGGCCCCTCATCCACCACGCGGATACGCGCACCCGCGCTGGCGGGAAGAAGTATGACCTGCACCGTCGACCCCGCGGGCGAGAATTTGGCGGCGTTGGAGATCAAATTGGCGACGACCTGAAACAGCCGGTCGCCATCAGTCATCGCCAGTACCGGGCGGCGCGGGGCATCGAGGGTAAGGCGCACGCCGGCCTCCGCCGCAAAAGGAGATGTCTGTTCCACGACATCGAGCAGCAGCGCGCAGAGGTCTGTTTCCTCTATGACATATTTTAGCTTCCCGCCGTCGATCCGGTCGAGATCCAGCAGGTCGTCGACGAGCCGTTTGAGCCTCTTCGCGTTGCGCGCAGCGATTTCGATCAGCGGCGCCGCCGTTTCGGGTAGCTCGACCGCACCGCTGGTCAGGAGCGTCAGTGCGCCCGAGATGGAGGTCAGCGGGGTCCGCAGCTCATGGTTGACCGATGAGACGAACTGCTCCTTGAGCTGGACGATCTTGCGCAGTTCAGCGCTCGCCTTCTGGGCATCGGCTTCGGCGATGCTGCTGAAGCCCACCGCTATCGGGCCGACCAGGAGGTGCGCAACCAGCATGTCCTCATCGGTGAATGCGGCGATCTGCGGCGCGTGATATTTGAGCACGCCCACCGTCTGCCCCTGATGCGGGATCGGCACGACGATCATCGAACGCAGGCCGACCCGGCGGCAGGCGGCACGATTGACGCGCGAGTCGGTTTCCGAATCGTCGCATTGCAAGGGCTGGCCGGTGAGGATGCTCATCCCCGACAGGCTGGCATTGAGCGGCAGCCGCAGCCCGACCATCGGCGCCGAGGAGCCGCTGGCGGCGGCATAATAGAGCTGATCGGCATCGCGCAGCTCGATGACGACCCCATTGGCCTGCGGCATCACCGAGGTTTCGTCGACGATCGCCTGCAACACGTCTTGCAGGGCACCGCTGCCGGCCGCGATCCGCTGCTGAATCGCGATGAGGCCGCGAAATCTGTTCACATCCATCGCGAAACGCTCGCCTCAACCCTCTCCCATGGAGAGATGATGAGGCAAGCTATCCGAACAGAGGTTAAAAAGCAGCCACTTATCGGTTCGCGGGGCGAATTTTCAGCGGAGCGCCTTGATCGCAGCACGGCCGGCATAGGTGGCGACCGGGCCCAGCTCCTCCTCGATGCGGATGAGCTGGTTGTACTTAGCGAGCCGGTCCGATCGGGCCAGGCTGCCGGTCTTGATCTGTCCGCAATTGGTGGCGACGGCGAGGTCCGCGATCGTCGAATCCTCGGTCTCGCCAGAGCGGTGCGACATGACGGCGGTGTAGCCGGCGCGCTGCGCCATGTTCACCGCTTCCAGCGTTTCGGACAGGGTGCCGATCTGGTTGACCTTGACCAGCAGCGAATTGGCCAGGCCATCCTTGATGCCCTGGGCCAGGCGCTTCGGGTTGGTCACGAATAGATCGTCGCCGACGAGCTGGCACGTGCCGCCGATCTTGTCGGTCAGTATCTTCCAGCCCTCGAAATCATCCTCGCCCATGCCGTCTTCGATCGAGACGATCGGATAGCGGGCGCAGAGATCGGCGAGATAATCGGCCATTTCGGCGGGCGAGCGCTTCACGCCCTCGCCATGGAAATCATAGACGCCGTCCTTGAAGAACTCGGTCGCGGCGCAATCGAGTGCGAGCACCACGTCGTCGCCGGGCCTGTAGCCGGCCTTCTCGATCGAGGACATGATGAAGTCGAGCGCGTCGGGCGCGCTAGCGAGGTTGGGCGCGAAGCCGCCCTCGTCGCCGACCGCCGTCGCCAGCCCCTTGTCGTGCAGCGCCTTCTTCAGCGTGTGGAAGATTTCCGAACCGCAGCGGACCGCGTCGAACAGCGTATCCGCGCCGACCGGCATGATCATGAATTCCTGGAAGTCGATCGGATTGTCGGCATGGGCGCCGCCATTGATGATGTTCATCATCGGCACCGGCAGCACCTGCGCCGAAACACCACCGACATAGCGATAGAGCGGCAGTGCGCGGGCATCCGCCGCCGCGCGCGCGACCGCGAGGCTGGCACCGAGGATCGCGTTGGCGCCCAGGCGGCCCTTGTTCGGTGTTCCGTCGAGTTCGATCATGCGCGCGTCGATCTCGCCCTGGTCCTCGGCCTCCATGCCGATAATCGCCTCGGCGATCTCGCCATTGGCGGCGTCGACCGCGTCCTGCACGCCCTTGCCCAGCCAGGCCTTGCCGCCATCCCGCTTCTCGACCGCCTCATAGGCGCCGGTCGAGGCGCCCGAAGGCACCGCCGCGCGGCCGAAGCTGCCGTCCTCCAGCGTGATGTCGACTTCGACCGTGGGGTTGCCGCGGCTGTCGATGATCTGGCGGGCATGGACGTCGACGATGGCGGTCATTGGGCTATGGTTCCCTGCTGGTGGACGCGATGATCCGCGCGCTCTATCCGCCGAGGCGAAGATAGGCAAATATGAAGTCGTTTCGGGTCTGGTAAAGGAACGCTATCCTTCCCACTTGGTTGATTGAACGGCATCTTTCTGGGAGACCATCGACATGGCGACCGACAATCTCAACAATGGCGAGAACGGGTTCGAAAGCGCCCGGAAGGCGTTCGGGGACACCGCCGCAGGTTTCACCAAGCAGGCCGGCGCCAGGGCCCGCGACTATGCGGCACAGGGCAAGGACCGCGCGGTGGAGGCGCTCGACGGCGTCGCCAGCCTGGTGGCGGACGCGGCCACTCAGGTCAGCGAGAAGCTCGGCGATCAATATGGCGGTTATATCCAGCAGGCAGCCGATGCGGTCAGCGGCCTTGCCACCACCCTGCGCGACAAGGACACCGACGAACTGATCGACGATGCCCGCAATGTCGTGCGTAGTTCGCCCGCAATCGCGATCGCGGTGGCGGCGGCGGTCGGCTTTCTGGTCGCGCGGGTCGTCAAATCGGGGCTGACGCCAAAAGCTGTCAACGACGAGCCAGCTGCTACCCCGTCCCCCGCCGCGAAACCGCGAGCCGCGCGAAAGCCCGCCACCCGCAAGGCCGCACCGAAGAAGGCAGCGCCCAAGGCGCCGCTGGCCGACACACCGATCGCGGACGCCCCGGCGCCGGACGCGCCCGCAGCCTGATCCTTGCAAACGGGGCAACCAGAGGAACAGGAGCCGATCGGCGCGCTGCTGGCGCGGCTGGTCGAAGACGGCCGCGCGCTTGCCAAGGCCGAGCTGGCGCTGTTCCGTACCGACTTCTATCGCCGCATCGGCCGGGCCCGGACCGGCGCGCTGTTCCTGCTGATCGGCGCGATGATGGGCCAGGCGGCGGCGGTGACTTTTCTCGTCACCCTCTCCTTCCTGCTGACGCCATGGCTCGGCCGGCTCGGCGCTGCCTCCCTTTCGGTGCTGCTCGGCCTCGGCCTGGCGGCGTTGTTGATCCGGATCGGCGTGCGCAAGCTGCTACTGGTGGTTGAGGACCCCGAAGAAGACGAGGATGGCGACGGCCTGCCGGATTATCCGAGCCCGGTCGACGAGTTGTTCGAGCGGGTAAGGCTGCGTTCCCAGGCAGCCCGCAACCAGCTGGTGGAAACGGTGGGCGAGACCCAGGCACGGCTCCATCCGCAGGCGCTGATAGCCGATCTGGCCGATATGATGGTCGATCAGGCCCAGGCCATGAGCCATCGCGCGGTCGATGCGATCCGGCGGCGGCCGGTTCGCGCTACGGCGGCGGTGATCGCACTGCTGCTGGTTCTGATACGTCCGCCGCTTTATGGGATGATGACGGGTCTGGCGCGTGCAACCCGGCGCCGCACGGCGAGTTTCACCGACAAGCGGGCCGGAAATCCGGCCCAGGATGAGGAGATCAGCGCATGACGACCCAGAAGAACGAGGGCCAGGGCGGCCAGGGTGAAGGCCGCTCCGGCATCAAGCAGCGTGCGGCCCAGGCGAAGGATTATGCGGGCGAGAAGCTCAGGAGCGGCGGCGACGCTGCCCGGGCCGCCGGCCGCAAGGTTGCCGGCGAGGTCGACGCATTTCCCGTGGCCGCGCTGGTTGGCGGTCTCGCCGTCGGGGCGGTGCTGGGAGCGCTGCTGCCACGCACCCGCCAGGAGGAGCAATTGCTCGGATCGATCGGCGGCGCGATCAACGAGCGGGCGAAGGACGCCATGCTCGCCGCGCGCGATGCCGGCCAGGCCAAGCTCGACGAACTCGGCATCAGCAGCGACGCCGCCGGCAAGCAGGTCGGCAGGCTGATTGATTCGCTGGGCCAGGTCGCGGAAAGCGCCGGGAGCGCCGCTATCGACGCCGTGCGGCACTGATCGTTTCGGTTCAAACCGGGTTCATCGCCGGCGGCCTATCCCCTCGGCAAATCGGCGCGCTGTCCGGCGCGCGCATGGAGAAGACACATATAATGAAGAAGATCATCCACCTTGCCGGCGCGGCGATGCTGATGGGCAGCATGCTCGCCGCCCCGATCGCCCCGGCGCAGGCCGCGGTCGTCGCCAACCAGGATGCCGGCGCGTTCATCAACTCGCTGGGCGCCGAGAGCTTCGCAGTGCTCAAGACCGGCAACAAGGCGGCGGTCCGCACCAAATTCCGCGAATTGCTGTCCCAGCATTTCGCGATCGACGCGATCGGGGAGCGGCTGATCCGCCGCTGGCAGAACCAGATCACCCCGGCGCAGAAGGCGGCCTATAAGGCGGCCATCCCCAATTTCATCATCGGCACCTATTCGGACAATCTGTACGATTATGCCAATGCGACGATGAAGGTGATCCGCACTGCTCCGGCCGGCAGCGGTTTCAATGTCGTGACCCAGGTGCAGAAGCCGGGCGCGCAGCCGATCAGCGCCGTGTGGTCCGTGGCCAAGGTCAGCGGCGCTTTCAAGGTGACGAACCTGACCGTGGCGAACATCAACCTTGCCGTAACCCAGGGCCAGGATTTCGATGCGATCATCCAGCGCAAGGGAATCGACGGCCTCATTGCCATGATGAAGGCGCGCGGCTAAACGGACCCGCAACGGTCGCCCCGTTTTTCGCGGGGCGGCCGCAAAACATAAGAGCGATTCCACCCTCCCCAGGATCGCGCGCAGTCAGCAGGAGGCGGAGCCAGTCATCGTCCCATGATCGGGCGATCAACGGAGCATTCGCATGAGCAAGATCCATCTGGTGTTCGGTGGCCGCGTCAAGGATCCGCGCGGTCTCGATTTCGAAGACCTCAACCAGATCGACGTGGTCGGTTTCTTCGAGGATTATAAATCCGCCGAGAAAGCATGGCGCGGCGCGGCCCAGCGCACGGTCGACGATGCCGAAATGAAATATGTGGTGGTCCATCTCCACAAGCTGCTCGAGCCCGAGCTGGAATAGGCTCCGGCGATTTCGTCCCGGCCTCCGCCGGGTGACGTCAGCGGGCAGCCCGCCCCCATCGCAGCAGGGGCCGCGTCAGCAGCAAGCCCGCCAGGAAGCCGCCGACATGCGCGGCGGTAGCGATCGCCATGCCCATGTCGGCGAAGGCCAGGCCCATCAGGAACTGGACGCCGATCCAGGCCGCCGCGAGCCAGAGGGTGTTGACGGCCGCCCCCAATACCGGATGGCTAGCGAACCCGCGCGGCCGGCCGAACAGCAACGCATAGGCCGCGAACACCGCCGAGATCGCGCCGCTGGCGCCGATCATCGGCGTGCCGTCCGCCGGATTGGCGAGGAACTGCGCGCCCGCCGCCGCATAAGCGCCGACCAGATAGAGCAGGCCAAGCCCCAACGGCCCGATCACGGCCTCAACCATCCGGCCGCAGAAGACCAGCATCAGCATGTTGAACATCAGGTGGATAACGCCGCCGTGCAGCAGGGTCGCCGTGACGGGGGTGACCCACATCGGGAGCGCGCCGTCCAGCGTGGCGCCGCTCAGCCGCGCGGGAATGAAGCCACCCGCCAGATCGGCGACCTCGGTCCAGCCCAGCAAGGCGAGCAGCCCGTAGACCGCCACCGTGACGATGGCGATCGCGCTGGTGGCCCGGGCTGGCGGCGGCCGCATCGGCGCGGTGGGCGGGTTCAGATGAACTCGATCTTGGAGACGAGGTAGAAGCGGTCACCCGAGGGCACCGTCACCTCGACCTCGTCGTCGACCTTCTTGCCGATCAACGCACGGCCCAGCGGCGAATTATAGCTGATCCTGCCCGCCTTGGCGTCGGCCTCGGTCTGGCCGACGATCTGGTAGCGCACCGGCTTCTCGTCATCGTCCAGCAGCGTAACCGTGGCGCCGAACACGATCTTGTCGCCCGACAGGTCACGCGGGTCGATGACCTGGGCGCGGCTCAGCCGGTCCTCGATATCTGCGATCGACGCCTCGATCTGGCCTTGGCGCTCCTTGGCGGCGTGATATTCGGCATTTTCCGAAAGATCGCCATGCGCGCGCGCTTCCTCGATCGCATCTACGATCAGCGGCCGTTCGGCTTTGAGACGGGCGAGCTCCTCGGTGAGCATCCTCTGCCCCTCCGCCAGCATCGGCATCTTCTCAACGCTCGCCATCGTGCCCTTTACCTTCCGTCAAAACTGCTGATCCCCGGACGACCCGCGTCGGGCCGCCCGCACCGACTCCTGCGATGTGGGGATCAGGCGTGCGAACCAGAATAATAGGATTGAAGCGCGCGCACTTCAAGCTTGCGCTCCCGGAGCGCCCCGATCGCCTGTGCCGCGGCCACACTCGCCGCCGCCGTGGTGAAATATGGGACACGCCCATAAAGCGCGGACGTCCGGATCGCCTTCGAATCGAGCAGCGACTGCCAGCCTTCGGTGGTATTGAAGATCAGGTCGACATTGCCATCGACGATCCGGTCGACGATGTTGGGCCGCCCCTCGCGCTTCTTGAGCACGCTTTCGACCTCGACCCCCTGTTCGCGCAGATATTGCGCGGTGCCGCTGGTCGCGAGGATGGTGAAACCGAGTTCGACCAGCTTCTTCACAGCCGGCAGGATATGCCCCTTGTCGCTGTCCTTGACCGAGACGAAGGCCGTCCCGCCGAGCGGCAGCTTGTTGCCGGCTCCCGCCTGCGCTTTGGCAAAGGCCGTGGCAAAATCAGTATCAATTCCCATGACTTCGCCAGTTGATTTCATTTCTGGTGAAAGCACCGGATCGACACCCGGGAAGCGTGCGAACGGGAAGACGGCTTCCTTGACGGCGATATAATCGATGTCCAGCTTGATCGGCGGAAGCTGCTTCAGTCGCTCGCCCGCCATAACCCGCGCCGCGATCTTGGCAATTGGCTGGCCGATCGCCTTGGCCACGAACGGCACAGTGCGGCTGGCGCGCGGATTGACCTCGATAAGGTACACCGTGCCATCTTTCACGGCGTACTGCACGTTCATAAGTCCGCGCACCTGGAGCGCGCGCGCCAGCGCGTCGGTCTGGCGCTCGATCTCGCGGATGATCTCCTTCGGCAGGCTGTAGGGCGGCAGGGTGCAGGCACTGTCGCCCGAATGGACGCCCGCTTCCTCGATATGCTGGAGCACGCCCGCAACTACGACATCCTCGCCATCGCATAGCGCGTCGACATCGACCTCGATCGCATCACGCAGATACTGATCGATCAAAACTGGCGAATCACCAGATACTTGGACGGCAGTAGTAATATATTGTTCGAGCTGCGCGGGATCCTCGACGATCTCCATCGCGCGCCCGCCAAGCACGTAGCTTGGCCGCATCAGCACCGGATAGCCGACCCGCTCGGCAACCGCGAGCGCCTCCTCGCGGCTGCGGGCGATGCCGTTGCGCGGCTGGTGCAGGCCCAGGCTCGAAACGAGAGCGGCGAAGCGCTCGCGATCTTCCGCAAGGTCGATCGCGTCGGGCGAGGTTCCGAGGATCGGAATGCCCGCGTCCTCCAGTTCCTGGGCCAGTTTGAGCGGCGTCTGTCCACCGAACTGGACGATCACACCCTTCAGCTTTCCGCGCGATTGCTCGACGTGCAGTATCTCCAGCACGTCCTCCGCCGTCAGCGGCTCGAAATAAAGCCGGTCCGACGTGTCGTAATCCGTGGAGACGGTCTCCGGGTTGCAATTGATCATGATCGTTTCGTAGCCGGCGTCCGCGAGCGCGAAACAGGCATGGCAGCAGCAATAATCGAACTCGATCCCCTGCCCTATCCGGTTCGGGCCACCGCCGAGGATGACGATCTTCTCGCGGTCGGTGGGCTGGCTCTCGCACTCGGGCTCGCCGAAGCTCGGCGCCTCGTAGGTCGAGTACATATATGGCGTCTTCGCCTCGAACTCGGCCGCGCAGGTGTCGATCCGCTTGTAAACCGGACGGACGCCCAGTTTGTGGCGGTGCGCGCGCACCTCCTTCTCGGTGATGCCGCCCGTCATCGCCCTGGCCGCATCATGGACGATGCCCGACCCTCTGGCCTGCTCGCGTTCCATACCCGCCAGATTGGCCGAGCGCAGAGCCAGCCAGGCGAGCCGCTTGTCGGAAAAGCCCATTGCCTTGAGTTTGCGCATTTCGGCGGCGTCACGAGGCAGGCCCTCGCGGCAGACCTTCTCCTCCGCCGCGACGATCTCGGCGAGCCGTTCGAGGAACCAGGGCTCATATTTGGCGATGCGGTGGATATCCTCGACGCTGAAGCCCTCGCGCAGCGCCTGCACCGCGACAAGCAGGCGATCCGGTGTCGGTCGCGCCAGTTCCTCCTCGATCCGCGCGCGCGGCGCACCCTTGAGTTCGTCGACGACGTTGAACCCGGCGAGGCCGGTTTCCAGGCCGCGCAGCGCCTTCTGCATCGATTCCTGGATGTTGCGGCCGATCGCCATCGTCTCGCCCACCGACTTCATCGCGGTCGACAGCAGCGGTTCGGCGCCCTTGAACTTCTCGAAGGCAAAGCGCGGGATCTTGGTGACGACATAGTCGATCGTCGGCTCGAACGAGGCCGGGGTAGCGCCGGTGATGTCGTTGGTGATTTCGTCGAGCGTGTAGCCGACCGCAAGCTTCGCGGCGACCTTGGCGATCGGGAAGCCGGTGGCCTTCGACGCGAGCGCCGAGGAGCGCGACACGCGCGGATTCATCTCGATCACGACCAGGCGGCCGTCGGCCGGATTGACCGCGAACTGCACGTTCGATCCGCCGGTCTCCACCCCGATCTCGCGGAGAACCGCGATCGAGGCGTTGCGCATGATCTGATATTCCTTGTCGGTCAGCGTCAGCGCCGGCGCGACGGTGATGGAATCGCCGGTGTGGACGCCCATCGGATCGACATTCTCGATCGAGCAGATGATGATGCAGTTGTCGTTGCGATCCCGCACGACTTCCATCTCATATTCCTTCCAGCCGAGCACCGATTCCTCGATCAGCACCTCGGTGGTCGGCGACGCGTCCAGGCCGCCGGTGACGATCTTGACGAACTCGTCCTTGTTATAGGCGATGCCGCCGCCGGTGCCGCCCATGGTGAAGCTGGGCCGGATGATCGCGGGCAGGCCGACATAATCAAGCGCGCGCAGCGCTTCGTCGAGGGTGTGGGCGACGTCCGAACGGGGGCTTTCCAGGCCGATCTTGTCCATCGCCCGGCGGAATTTCATCCGGTCCTCGGCCTTGTCGATCGCCTCGGCGTCGGCACCGATCATCTGGCAGCCATATTTCTCCAGCGTGCCGTCGTTGAACAGCGCCAGCGCGGTATTGAGGGCGGTCTGGCCGCCCATCGTCGGCAGAACGGCGTCGGGCCGCTCCTTCTCGATGATCTTGGCGACGATCTCGGGCGTGATCGGCTCGACATAGGTCGCATCGGCCATGTCGGGATCGGTCATGATCGTCGCGGGGTTCGAATTGACGAGGATGATGCGATAGCCCTCCTCGCGCAGCGCCTTGCACGCCTGCGTCCCCGAATAATCGAACTCGCACGCCTGGCCGATGACGATCGGGCCGGCGCCGATGATCAGGATGGATTTAATGTCGGTGCGCTTTGGCATTATTCGGTTTTTCCATCCTGTAGCTCACAACCCCAACCGTCATATTCGACGCCGAATATCTGCTCGATCCGAAGGCAGGTCGTGGTCAGTTCTTTTATTGAAGCGGCATCGGCCGCCTGGTCACGGGTGAGGAACAGGCAGGGCTCGCCCTCCTCATCCTCTTCGATCTCGATGAACTCGAAGCCGAATTCCTCGGCCCGGTCGGTCAGTTGCACCAGCGCCTCGGTGGTGCCACGAAAGCTCACATCGACCGGGCGGACGAGCTCGGGCCGGTCGCCATTCTCCTTGAGATTGGCGAGAACTTCCGCATCGGCGAGGCATTCCTCCTCGAGGCGAGCTGGATCGATCGCGGGAAGCGTCACGCCGGTTTCCTCAGCTGGTCCACGAACTGCTCGAACAGATAATGGCTGTCCTGCGGGCCGGGGCTGGCTTCGGGGTGGTACTGGACGCTGAACGCCGGCTTGTCGGTCAGCCGCAGGCCGGCCAGCGATCCGTCGAACAGCGAGACGTGGGTCGGCTCGGCATTGGCGGGCAGGCTGTCGGCATCGACCGCGAAGCCATGGTTCATGCTGGTGATCTCGACGCAGCCGTCCGAGGCGCGCTTGACCGGATGGTTGGCGCCGCGATGGCCCTGGTGCATCTTGTAGGTCCTGGCGCCCACCGCGAGGCCGAGCATCTGGTGGCCCAGGCAGATGCCGAACAGCGGCTTGCCAATCTCCAGCAGCTTCCGGATGACGGGCACGGCATATTCGCCGGTCGCGGCCGGATCGCCCGGGCCGTTCGACAGGAACACGCCGTCGGGGTTGTGCGCCATCACCTCCTCGAAAGTGGCGGTGGCGGGAACCACCGTCACCCGCGCGCCGGCAGCGACGAGGTTGCGCAGGATGTTGCGCTTGAGGCCATAGTCGATCGCGACGACATGCGGCGCGTCGGCCGCGGCGGCGTCGACGTCATAGCCTTCGCCCAGCGTCCACAGCCCGTCGCCCCATTTGTAGGTCTGGGTGGCGCTCACCTGCTTGGCGAGGTCCATCCCTTCCAGCCCGGGCCATGCGCGCGCCTTCTGGCGCAGCGCCTCGACGTCGAACTCTCCCTTGGCATTATGGGCGATGACGCCGTTGGGAGCGCCGTTGATCCGGATCGCGCGGGTCAGCGCGCGGGTGTCGACCCCCGACAGGCCGATCCGGCCATTCTGCTTCAGCCAGGCGTCGAGATGCTGGGTGGCGCGGAAATTGGCCTGCTCGGTCACATCCTCGCGCACCACCATCCCCAGCGCATGCGGGTTGGATGCCTCGACATCCTCGGGGTTGGTGCCGACATTTCCGATATGCGGGAAGGTGAAATTGATGATCTGCCCGGCATAGGAGGGATCGGTCATCACCTCCTGATAGCCGGTCATCGCGGTGTTGAAGCAGACCTCGCCCACCGCCTCACCCTCGGCGCCGAAGCCGCGGCCCCATATCAGCGTCCCGTCGCCCAGCACCAATACGCCCGTCGCGCCCGCAGGAGGATTATGACGCGCGTGTTCGGTTTCGGCCACTAGGGGCTCCTCGGGCTTGGGTCGGCGGGCAAACGGCGGCGTAACTAGGCAGCACTCCCGGCAGGGTCAATTCTATTAAAAGAAGAATCTCTGTGCTAGGGCTCCGCCTTTCCCGATCCAGCTCTGGCAGGCATCCCATGATTCGAGACGATATCAAGACGGCGCTGGTCGCCGCTATGAAGGCGCGCGACACGACGACAACCGCGGCAATCCGCCTGATCCAGTCGTCGATCAAGAACCGCGACATCGAACTGCGCACCGCTTCCGCGCAGCCCGACGACGATCTGCTGGTCACCGAGGTGATGCAGAAGATGATCAAGCAGCGCCGCGAATCGATCGAGATGTACCAGAAGGGCAACCGCCCCGAACTGGCCGAGGCGGAGGCGGCCGAAGTGGCGGTGATCGAGCGGTTCCTGCCGAAGCAGATGGACGAGGCCGAGGCCAAGGCCGCGATCGACGCGCTGGCGACCGAACTGGGCGCTGCATCGGTCAAAGACATGGGCCGGGTGATGGCGGCGCTGAAGGAGCGTTATGCCGGGCAGATGGACATGGCCAAGGCGAGCGGGCTGGTGAAGGCGCGGTTGGGGTAAGTGGCCGAAGAGGAGGACGTTCTTTCTCCCCTCCCGCTTGCGGGAGGTTTCCTCCTTCCGTTCGTCCCGAGCGAAGTCGAGGGACGCTGCGCTCGACAGTAGGGATGCGCTATAGCAAGTTCGCGCCATGGCGTTCTGGGTCTATATCCTTCAATGCGCGGATGGCCGTTACTACACAGGCCAGACCGACGATCTGGAACGGCGCGTGGCTGAGCATCAGACGGGTGAATTTTGCGACTTCACCGCCAGGCGCCGGCCCTTGTGCTTGGCCTGGACCGAAAGCTTTCAGACTCGAATCGAGGCGTTGGAGGCTGAACACCGGATCAAGTCCTGGTCCCGCGCCAAGAAGCAGGCTTTGATCCGAGGCGACTGGGCCAGTCTTTCCTACTTCGCGCGTCCTCCTAGTGAACGTCCCTCGACTTCGCTCGGGACGAACGGAGAAAAGGAGATTGGTACGGGGAAGTCTCGAAAATGAGCCTCTCCCCCCAATTCCTCGACGAACTGCGCGCGCGCGTCACCTTGTCGACGCTGATCGGCAAATCGGTGAAGCTCACCAAGGCCGGGCGCGAGTACAAGGCCTGCTGCCCGTTCCATAACGAGAAGTCGCCCAGTTTCTACGTCAACGACGACAAGGCCTTCTACCATTGTTTCGGCTGCGGCGCGCATGGCGATGCCATCCGTTTCCTCACCGAAGCGAAGGGCCTGTCCTTCATTGATGCGGTCAAGGAGCTGGCCGACGGCGCCGGCATGGAGGTCCCCGCCCCTGATCCCCGCGCGGCGCAGCGCAATGAACAGCAGGCGGGGCTCCATGACGTCATGACCGCGGCGGCCGCCTGGTTCGAGGAGCAGCTCGCCGGCATCGACGGTACCCAGGCGCGGGCCTATCTGGAGCGGCGCGGCATATCGGCCCAGCTCGCCAAGGCGTTCGGCATCGGCTTCGCCCCTGATTCGCGCGGGCGGCTGAAGGCGGCTCTGAAGAGCTATGGCGAGGGCAAGCTGATCGAGACGGGCCTTCTCATCCTCGTCGAGGACAAGGAGCCCTATGACCGGTTCCGCGGCCGGGTAATGATTCCGATCCGCGACCAGCGCGGGCGGACGATCGCGTTCGGCGGCCGCATCCTCGACAGCGGCGAGCCCAAATATCTGAACTCGCCCGAGACACCGCTATTCGACAAGGGCCGCACCCTGTTCAACATCGACCGCGCCGGCCCTGCCGCGCGCAAGGCGAACCGGGTGATCGCGGTCGAGGGGTATATGGACGTGATCGCGCTCACCAAGGCGGGCATCGACGAGGCGGTCGCCCCGCTCGGCACTGCCTTGACCGAACAGCAGCTGGAACGGCTGTGGTGGATGGCCGAGGTGCCGATCCTCTGCTTCGATGGCGACAAGGCCGGCCAGAAAGCCGCGGTCCGCGCCGCACAGCGCGCGCTACCGATGATCGCACCTGGCCGCACGTTGCGCTTCGCCCTGCTTCCCGGCGGCCAGGACCCCGACGACCTCGTCAAGTCGGGCGGGAGTTCCGCGGTCGAGAAGGTGCTGGGCGAGGCGATCAGCCTCGACGAATTGCTCTGGCGCGCCGAGCATGAGGCTCAGCCGCTCGGCACGCCCGAGGCGCGCGCCGGCTTGCGCAAGCGATTGGGCGATCTCGCCGCGACGATCCAGGATGGCGACGTCCGCTATCAGTACCAGATGGAGTTCCGCCGCCGCTTCGACGAGCAGTTCGGCCAGGCGCGGCGCCAGCCCTATGAGCGCCGGCCCTTCCAGCCCCGCCAGCAGCGCCGCCCCGGCCAGCCCTGGAAACCCGAGCCCGAACCGCCGCTGCGCGCCACCCATGCGGTCAACCAGTCGGGCATCGAGCCGCGGATGATGCGTGCTGCGATGGCCGGGCTGCTGCGCTACCCTGCCCTGCTCGCCGAAAAGAATGAGCTTATCGGCAGCCTCAGGATCGATGACGAGGCCCTTGTCAGCCTGCGCACCATAGCGTTCGACGCCAGCTTTTCCGGTGTCCCGCTTGAAAAGGAAAGCCTCGAAACCATATTGCGGGAGGCGGGGCTTGGATCGCTGGTCGAGGAGCTCAAGGCTACGAACACTCTTGCCTTTTCGTTTTTACGCGGCAATGCCGAGTATAATCGTGCTGTGCATGACCTGTCGGCAACGATCGACGCTTTGGCAGCCATCCCTTCGCTGGATGCGGCGCTGCGCGAAGCCACCGACAGGCTGGGCATGGAAACGAGCGAGGCACAGTGGTCGGAGCAGCAAAGGCTGCGCGAGGCACTCGCCGACGCTAGACGCGCGCTCACCGATCTCGCCCAGGGCGGGGACGGCGGGGGCGTTTGAACTGTTTCGGCCGGTTGGTCCCGGCTGCATGTGATTGAGGGCTGGTCGTACATGGCGAAAACGAACGGGAGCGAGAGTGGCGAGCGCATTGATGGCGACGCCCCGCTCATCGATCTCAATGAAGGATCGCTCAAGAAGCTGATCGCCCGTGCCAAGCGCAAGGGCTACATCACCTATGAGCAGCTCAACGAGGCGCTGCCGCAGGACCAGATGACCTCCGACCAGCTCGAGGACGTGATGTCCGCGCTCAACGAGATGGGCGTGAACATCGTCGAGAACGAGGATGCCGGCGAGGACGAGCAGCCCGAGGAGGAGAATCTCGACGAGGCCGCCTCCGCCGATGAGGGCGATTCCGGCCCGACGCTGACGACCACCGCCAAGAAGGAAACCGTCGATCGCACCGACGATCCGGTGCGCATGTACCTGCGCGAGATGGGCGCGGTCGAACTGCTCAGCCGCGAGGGTGAGATCGCGATCGCCAAGCGCATCGAGGCGGGCCGCGACACGATGATCCTGGGCCTCTGCGAGAGCCCGATCACCTTCAACGCGATCATCGACTGGTCGAACGCCCTCAACGAAGGCACGATGCAGCTGCGCGAGATACTCGATCTCGACGCCATGCTGTCCAAGGGACCGACCGCCGAGCAGGTGGAGAATGAGGACGGCGACGGCGAGATTTCCGCCGAAACCGCGGGGCCGACCTTCAAGGAGGAGGAAGAGCCCGAGGAAGAGGAAGCCCAGTCGGACGACGACGAGGAGTCGATGACCGAGCGGCGCGCGCCGCGCCCGCAAGAGGAGGAGGACGAGGACAACACCCTTAGTCTCGCCCAGATGGAGGAGCAGCTCAAGCCGATGGCGCTGGAGCGGTTCGCGGCGATCACCGATCTCTACAAGACCTTCTCGCAGGTCCAGAGCGCGCGCGTCGCCGCACTGGGCGTCGGCGACGACTTCCCGGCCGCCGAGGAGGAGCGCTACCAGGGCCTGCGCGAGCAGCTCACCGCCGAGGTGGAGAGCGTCCAGTTCCACGGCGCGAAGATCGAATATCTCGTCGACCAGCTCTATTCGTTCAACCGGCGCCTGACCACGCTGGGCAGACAGATGCTGCGCTTGGCCGAACGCCACAAGGTGCCGCGCAAGGATTTCCTGGAAGCCTATATCAACCGCGAAATGGAAGATGGCTGGCTCGAACGGGTCGGCAAGCTCGACAAGAAATGGGCAAATTTCGCGGCGAACGAGGCCGATGCCGTCGATCGCATCCGCAACGAGATCGGTGAGATCGCCCAGGCGACCGGCATGGCGCTCGGCGAATTCCGCCGCATCGTCAACATGGTGCAGAAGGGCGAGCGCGAGGCGCGCATCGCCAAGAAGGAGATGGTCGAGGCCAATCTGCGCCTCGTCATCTCGATCGCCAAGAAATACACCAATCGCGGCCTGCAGTTCCTGGACCTGATCCAGGAGGGCAATATCGGCCTGATGAAGGCGGTCGATAAGTTCGAATATCGCCGCGGCTATAAGTTCAGCACCTATGCGACCTGGTGGATCCGGCAGGCGATCACCCGCTCGATTGCAGATCAGGCGCGGACCATCCGTATCCCGGTCCACATGATCGAGACGATCAACAAGCTGGTCCGCACGAGCCGCCAGATCCTCCACGAGATTGGCCGTGAACCGACCCCCGAGGAACTGGCCGAACGCCTGTCGATGCCGCTCGAGAAGGTTCGCAAGGTGATGAAGATCGCCAAGGAGCCGATCAGCCTCGAAACGCCGATCGGCGACGAGGAGGACAGCCATCTTGGCGACTTCATCGAGGACAAGAACGCGATCATCCCGGTCGACGCCGCGATCCAGGCGAACCTGAAGGAAACGGTAACCCGCGTCCTCGCCAGCCTGACCCCGCGCGAGGAACGCGTGCTGCGCATGCGCTTCGGCATCGGCATGAACACCGATCACACGCTGGAGGAAGTCGGCCAGCAATTCTCCGTGACCCGCGAGCGCATCCGCCAGATCGAGGCGAAGGCGCTGCGCAAGCTCAAGCATCCGAGCCGCAGCCGCAAGATGCGGAGCTTCCTGGACCAATAGGGTCCTCGACTGTCACAGGGTATGCCGCCCCGGCCTCCCAGGAGGTTCGGGGCGGTTTTGTTTCGCCGGTCTCTTCAGCCATATTTTTCAGAACTGAAATTATTGCGAGTAGTTCGCATTAGCTATTGCCGCGTCCAGCCCTTCACGCTACGCGACGGACTGTGAACCAGTCGCCCAACCCTTCCAGTTTCGCCGCCAGGCGCAAGCCGGCGTCAAAGCCCTGGTATCGCTCGCGGGGCTGGTGGCTTAAGCAGCTCCATGGGTGGCACTGGATGAGCGCCGCGCTGTCCCTGATCGGGATGCTGCTGTTCGCGGCGACGGGTATCACCCTGAACCATGCCTCGACGATCGCCGCTTCACCGACCACCCAGGCCTTGTCGGCGCAGCTCCCTGCGCCGCTGCTCGCGCAGCTTGCCAAGCCCCAATCCGAAGCCGCCCCCCTGCCCGCCCCGATCGTGCGGGAACTGGAGGGCAAGCTGGGCCTCGACGCGTCGGGGAAACCCGGCGAATGGTCTGATGACGAAGTCTATGTCGCGCTGCCCCGCCCTGGCGGCGACGCGTGGATCAGCATCGACAGGGCCAGCGGCGCGGTCAGCGCGGAGATCACCGACCGGGGCTGGATCAGCTTCGCAAACGATCTTCACAAGGGCCGCAACAGCGGCATGGCGTGGAGCTGGTTCATCGACATCTTCGCCGGCGCCTGCATCCTCTTCACGCTGACCGGCCTCTTCCTGCTCTACATGCATGCGAAGCCGCGCCCGCTCACCTGGCCGCTGGTCGGACTTGGCCTGGTCATCCCGCTGCTGCTCGTCCTTTTCTTCCTCCATTGAGAGTATCGTCCATGCGTAACAGCACGCCCTTTTTGCTCGCCGGCGGCCTGATCGCGGCGCCGGCCGCCGCGGCCGGCACGATCAACGTCACCATCCCGCAGCTCAAGGTCGCCGAATATCACCGGCCCTATGTCGCAGTGTGGCTGGAGCCGGCCGGCGGCGGCGCGATCCGGACGCTAGCGACCTGGTATGAGGTGAAGAAGGGCGGCAACGAACCGGGTACGAAATGGCTGTCCGACCTGCGCGCCTGGTGGCGCAAGGGCGGCAAGAGCATGAAGATGCCTGCCGACGGGATCAGCGGTGCGACCCGCGCGCCCGGCACACACGCCATCCCGCTCCCCGCCGACCTGAAGCCCGGCAATTATGTCCTCAACGTCGAGGCCGCACGCGAGACCGGCGGCCGCGAACTCGTCACCGTGCCGATCAGCGTTCCTGCCAAGGCCGCCAAGGCGGCCGGCAAGACCGAGCTTGGCGCGATCACCCTCTCCGCCCGCTGAAAGGACCGCCCATGACGCGCCTGCCCCTCCGCCTGCTTGCCGCCACCGCGCTGCTCTCCCTGCCCGTTGCGGCCTCCGCCCATCGCCAGTGGCTGGTTCCCAGCGCCACCGTCTTTTCCGGCACCGACAGCTATGTGACGGTCGACGCCGCCAGCTCGAACGACCTGTTCTTTGCCGACCATCGCCCGTCGTCGCTCAATGCGATCAAGGTCTGGGCGCCCGACGGCAGCGAGGGGAAGATCGAGAATGGCGCGTCCGGCGCCGTCCGCTCCACCTTCGACGTCAAGCTCGACAAGCCCGGCACCTGGAAGATCGGCACCCTCAACTCCATGGTCACCGGCAGCTTCAAGCTGAACGGAGAGGAGCGCCGGGTCGGCGGCCGGATGGGCGGTGGCGCTGGCGGTCCCGGCGGCGGCACCCGCACGCCGCCGGTCGCGGTGGCGGATATTCCGGCCGAGGCGACCGACATCAAGCTGACCGAGATCATCAGCCGCAACGAGATCTACATCACCGCCGACGCATCGAGCGCCACCGTGTTCAAGCCGAGCGGCAAGGGGCTGGAGTTCGAGCCCGTCACCCATCCCGACGCGCTGGTCGCGGGGGAGACGGCCAGCTTCCGCTTCCTGATCGACGGCAAGCCCGCCAGCGGCCTGAAGGTCACCGTCGTCCCTGGCGGCAAGCGCTACCGCAATGACGATGGCGCCCGAGATTTCACCACCGGCGCCGACGGCATCGCCAGGATCGACTGGCCCGCCGCCGGGCTCTACTGGATCAATGCGACCGCCACCGACAACAAGCCGTCCGAGCCCAAGGCCAGCCAGCGCCGGATGGGCTACACCACCACGGTAGAGGTGCTGCTGCCCTGATCGAAGTCCGCATCGCCCTGCCCCGCGACATCGCGGCCCCGGCCTTCGGTGATCCGGGCCGGCCGATCGTGGATCTGGGCGGGGAGACGATGGGCACCGGCTGGTCGATGCGGTTCGCTGCGCCGGTGGGCTGCGACATGGCGGCGATCGAGGCGGCCATCCTCGCCCGGCTGGACGTGATCATCACCGAGATGAGCCACTGGCGGGCGGATTCGCTGATCTCCGCCTATAACCGCGCCGCGCCGGGGAGCTGGCACGCGCTGCCCGCCGACTTCGCCCGCGTCATGCAGGCGGCGATCGGGATCGCGCACCGCAGCGGCGGCGCCTTCGATCCCACAATAGGCCATCTCGTTGACCTCGCCGGTTTCGGCCCCGATCCCGCGCGACTTGACGAAGACCCCGGCCGGATCGAAGCCGCGCGGACCGCCGCGGGCTGGCAGCGGCTGCGCTATCATGAGGGGCGGCTGCTCCAGCCGGGCGGCGTGGCGCTCGATCTCTCGGGCATCGCCAAGGGCCACGCCGTCGATGCCGTCGCAAACCTCCTCAATGAGCAGGGCATTTCCGACGTGCTGGTCGAAATCGGCGGGGAACTGGCGGGGCGCGGCATTCGGCCCGATGGGGATCCCTGGTGGGTCGATCTGGAGGATCCACCCGGTATCTCCCTGCCCCGCCTGCGTATCGCTCTGCACCGGCTCGCGGTCGCCACCTCGGGCGATTACCGTCGCGGTGGCCACACCCTCGATCCGCGAAGCGGGAGGTCGATCGCCAACGGGTTGCACTCGGTCAGCGTGATCCATCCCAGCGCCATGCTGGCCGACGCCTGGGCCACCGCGCTGACCGTGCTGGGGCCGGAGGACGGTTTGGCGACGGCAAAGCGGGAAGGCCTGGCGGCACGCCTGGTGGCGGATCGCGAACTGCTCAGCCCCGCGCTTCTCGCGATGCTCGAATATTGACGGTTTTTTGTCGTCGCGATTTCTGGGCCGTCAGATGTCCCATCTGACCTGAAATCGCTCAGGCCCCTTGCCCCATCGTCCCTTCGTCGCCATAGGGGCGGCACATTCCCAGCTATGAGGCCGCGATGAAGACCCGCGTCTATGTCACCCTGAAGGGCGGCGTTCTCGATCCCCAAGGCAAGGCGATCCACCACGCGCTCGGCTCGCTCGGCTTCACCGGCGTCAACGACGTCCGCGCCGGCAAGCTGATCGAACTCGATCATGAGGACGACGTCAGCGATGCCGACCTAGAGGCGATGTGCAAGAAGCTGCTCGCCAACACGGTGATCGAGAATTTCCGGATCGAACGCGGCAACTGAAGGACCTTCCGTCATGAAGAGCGCGGTCATCGTCTTCCCCGGATCAAACTGCGACCGCGATCTCGCCGTCGCGATCCGCGACGTCACCGGCCAGGCGCCGGCGATGCTGTGGCACCAGGAAACCGAACTGCCCGACGGCATCGGCCTTATCGCGGTGCCGGGCGGCTTCTCCTATGGCGATTATCTGCGGTCCGGCGCGATGGCGGCCCGGTCGCCGATCATGCGCGCGATCGTCGAGGCGGCCGGGCGCGGCATTCCGGTGCTCGGCATCTGCAACGGCTTCCAGATTCTTACCGAGGCAGGGCTGCTGCCGGGCGCGCTGATGCGCAACGCGGGCCTCAACTTCGTCTGCCGCGACGTCGCGCTGACCGTGGAGAACAGCCAGTCGACCTTCACCGCGCGCTACGACAAGGGCGAGACCGTGCATTTTCCGGTCGCGCACCATGACGGAAACTTTTCCGCCGATGCCGAGACGCTCGACCGGATCGAGGGCGAGGGCCGCGTCGCCTTCCGCTATGCGGAGGCGGTCAACGGCTCGGCGCGCAACATCGCCGGTATCCTCAACGACGCCGGCAATGTCCTGGGCATGATGCCGCATCCCGAGCGCGTGATCGAGGCCGCGCATGGCAATAGCGACGGCCGTCGCCTGTTCGAGGGTCTGCTCGAGGCGGTGGCCTGACGTGCATGGTGCCGGCTGCCTGTGCGGTGCCGTGCGCTTCACGATCGATGCCGATCCGCTCGCGGCTCGCACCTGCTGGTGCCGGCTCTGCCAGTATCTGGGCGGCGGCACGGCGACGGCGAACATCTGCTTCCCCAGTGACAAGGTCAGCTGGACCGGCGAGATCGCCTATCATGAGAATGTAGCAGACAGCGGTAACGCGATGCGCCGCGGCTTCTGTCCGGCCTGCGGAACCCCGCTGACCAGCGAGGCGCTGAGCCGCCCGCACCTGATCTTCCTGCGGATCGGCGCGCTCGACGATCCGAACCTGATGGGCCCGCAAGCGACGATCTGGACCAGCCAGGCCCCCGACTGGGCCTGCATCTCGACCGAGATACCGAGCATCGATACCCAGCCTCCGCCTGTCGCCTGATGCCGGGTAGCGGGCTCGCCCTCTTCGTCGCCGCGGCGCTGTGCGAGATCGCTGGCTGCTTCGCCTTCTGGGCCTGGCTCAAACTGGGCAAGTCGCCCCTCTGGGCAGTGGGCGGAACGATCCTGCTGGTGCTGTTCGCCTGGACGCTGACCCGCGTGGACAGCGCCGCCGCCGGGCGGGCCTTCGCCGCCTATGGCGGCATCTACATCGCGGCATCGCTTTGCTGGATGTGGGCGGTCGAAGGCGCCCGGCCCGATCGCTGGGATTATGCCGGGGCTTTCCTGTGCATATTGGGGAGCGCCGTCATCCTGCTCGTCCCGCGTTCCGCCTGACTGTTTTGCCCTCGGCTCTATCGGCATAGGATGCGCCATAGTTCGAACGCCTTGGGTCCCGAACAAGTTTTCGAGCTTTGCGCACTGGAGATTCCCGATCAGACGCGCGTCCTGAAAGGCGTGAAGTCGGTACCGCTGTCGAACACGTCGACGCCTTCCCTGCCCTTCAGGAAATCGACGACGAAGTAGGTGACGGGCGTCAGCAGCACCTCCCAGCTCACCTTGAGCGCCCATTGGGTGATGAGCACCTGGAGCACCAAGGCGTGGGTCCAGCCTTCCGCGCCCCAGAAGGCGAGCGGGTAGAAGATCAGGCTGTCGACCGCCTGCCCCGCCACGGTCGAGCCGATGGTCCGGCTCCAGAGATGCCGGCCCTTGGTCATCAGCTTCATCTTCGCAAGGACATAGCTGTTGACGAATTCGCCTGCCCAGAAGGCGGTGATCGAGGCGAAGACGATGCGCGGCACCTGTCCGAACACCTGCTCATAGGCCTGCTGGCCGGTCCAGTCGGGCGCGGGCGGCAATGCCACCACGACCCAGCTCATGAACGCCATGAACAGCAGCGCCACCGTTCCCGCCCAGATGCAGCGGCGGGCGCGGCCATAGCCGTAGACCTCTGTCAATATGTCGCCGATGACATAGCCGATGGGGAAGAACAGGATACCGGCGCCGAACGGCCAGTACCCGACCCCCGGCAATTCGATCTCGGCCACCTTTCCGGCACCGAGCACGTTCGACAGCAGCAGGATCACGACGAACGCCGCCATCACGAAATCGAAATAGCGAAAATGGCGGCCACGTATGGCGGCTCCATCGGATGCGACGGGCGCGCTGGTCGTTTCGCTCATGCCCCCACACTAACCGCGTTCCATCCGAGTGCAATCCACGCTATCTGCACCCCCGCCGCGCGCCCGTAGCTCAGTTGGATAGAGCACGAGCCTTCTAAGCTTGGGGTCGCAGGTTCGAATCCTGCCGGGCGCGCCATCTTTTCCCAAGCCGCGAATCCAGCTCTACGCTCAACGCCAGACAGTGCATTGTCGAGCGCTCAATAGGAAACTAGTAGCTGGAACCGACCGGCAGCCAGCGCCGCAGCTGCCGTTGCTGCGGGGGCATCGTGCAATATCGGAACGAAATCGACGGGTTGCGCGCGGTCGCGGTGCTTCCGGTCATCCTCTTCCATGCCGGCTTCAGCATGTTCAGCGGCGGCTATGTCGGCGTGGACGTGTTCTTCGTCATCTCCGGCTACCTGATAACCAACATCCTTATCGCCGATCTCGAAGCAGGGCGTTTCTCCCTCTGGCGCTTCTACGAGCGGCGCGCACGACGCATCCTGCCGGCGCTATTTCTGGTTACGCTGTGCTGCATTCCCTTCGCCTGGCTGTGGATGCTGCCGTCTCAGCTTGTCGATTTTTCTCAATCGCTGGTTGCCGTCAACACCTTCACGTCGAACATCCTCTTCTGGCGGGAGAGCGGATATTTCGATGCCGCAACCGAGCTGAAGCCGCTGCTCCATACCTGGAGCCTCGCGGTTGAGGAGCAATTCTACATATTCTTCCCGCCGCTGCTTGCAGTCCTGTGGCGATATGGAAGAAACGCGACGCTTGGCATCCTGATCGCCGTCGCCGCCATCAGTCTGGCCCTTGCCCAATGGGGATCGACCGCCGCACCCAGCGCGACCTTCTATCTGATCCACACGCGCATATGGGAACTGGGGACCGGGTCGGCCTGCGCGCTCCTCCTGAAAGGAAGAGCGCCTTATCGGAGCGACCTTCTGGCGGGATCAGGCATCGCCCTGATCCTGTGTGCGGTGTTCCTTTTCGATGAAGCCACGCCTTTCCCCTCGGCTTGGGCGCTCGCTCCTGTATGGGGTACGGCCTTGATCATATTGTTCGGGGACAGAGCTACGGCGACGGCCCGGCTGCTGTCGCGAGGCGCGTTCGTCCAGATCGGGCTCATAAGCTACAGCGCATATTTGTGGCATCAGCCATTGTTCGCATTCGCCCGGATCCACAGCCTGCAAACGCCCGGCAAATGGATGATGGCGCTTCTTGCCCTTGCCTCGCTCATCCTTGCCTATCTCAGCTGGCGGTTCGTGGAGAGGCCGTTCCGGCGCCCCGACGGCGTGTTCAAATCCCGCCGGGCGCTGTTCGGGACGAGCGCGGCAATTGCCGCCTCTATGTGCGCGGCGGGCATCATCGGCCATGCCTCGCTTGGCTTTCCGAACCGGCTTTCTTCCGAAGCGAGAGCCGTACTCGCCACAAACATGGATTCGTTCGAACGCGGCGTGGCTCCCTGCTGGGACCTTGCCGGCCGCCACGATGCCGGGCGGCCCTGCATGATAGGCGATGTCCGCCGCCGCCCTTCATTCGCACTTGTCGGGGATAGCCATGCCGGTGCCCTGCTCACCACCCTGAATGCAGCGGCAGCGCATCGGCATATCGCCGGACGCGGATACACGTTCCGCAGCTGCCCGCCGCTTCAGGAACTGGTCTCCGCGACGGCCGAGGATGGACTGCGCGCCTGCGAAAATCTTCGGAGACGGTTCTTCAACGACATCAGCCATGATCCGCAGATGCCCGGCACCATCATAGTCAATGCCCGCTGGACATTGCTCATGAAGCGGCGCGGTTTCGACAATGGCGAGGGCGGTGTTGAATCGGTCAAGGAGTGGATCTGGAAGCTCGACCTTGCCGACCAGACCTATGAGCAGCGCATGGCGCAGGCATTTGCCCGCTCAATTCTCGCGATGGTGCGATCGGGAAAGACCGTCATACTGATCTATCCGGTTCCCGAGATGGGGTGGAATGTTCCGCAACAATTGGCCAGGGAAATCAGCCGATCAGGCAAAATCGGTCCCGCTTCGGCCTCGATCAGCCATCAGGCCTTCCTGGAACGCTCCGCCACGGCGATCCGCGCCCTTGATGCGATTGGGGAATATCCCAACCTGATCCGGATCAGGCCAAGCAGCCTTCTCTGTCACCGGGTGGAAGGCCGATGCGTCGCCCATATGGACGGGCGCCCTCTTTATCTGGACAGCAATCATCTGTCGGATGCAGGCGCTGCCTTGATCCTCGGTCAGATCATGGGAAATCTGACTCGGCGTGACCACCCGCATCGCTCGACAAACCACCATCAACCTTGATGATCTGGCGCGATCCTCGCTGGTCAATATAGCAGCAGTCCCGCGCCCGAGGCGGCCAATGCGGCGATCAGCGGCCAGGCGGCACGCCATCCTCCATGGCCCCAGGCGATGACGATCGCCATGCCGGCCTTGATCGCCGTGTTGGCCAGCACCGGCACCGCCAGCACCAGACCCGCGGTCCAGGCGTCCAGAGCCTCGGGCGGAAGGCCGGCCAGGGTCATCACCGCGGCGTCGACGTCGCTCATGCCGGTCAATCCCAGCACCAGCGCCAACCCCTTGTCGCCGAACTGTTCGAGCGACCATCGCGCGACGAGCGACAGGATCGCCACCAGCCCGGCGAGCAGCAGCGCCGGGCCGAAGGCCAGCGGATTGGCGACCGATACCGCGCCGTCGCGCGCGCCCTGCCCCCGCCAGGCGACAAGAGCGCAGAGGCCCGCGACGATCGTGGCGGGGGCCATCGCCAGCGCCAGTGCCGGAAGCGCGCGCGGCGCCAGCGCCAGGGTAAGCAGCTGGACGCGGAGGAACATCACCATCGAGGCGACCGCGATCCCCGCGATGAGCGCCCCCCGCGCCTCGGGCTGGGACCGCATCCGGCGCGCGAAATCGGCGGTGACGGCGGTCGACGAGACCAGCGCGCCGGTCAAGGCGACGATCAGCAGCCCCCGGTCGGATCCCAACCGGCGCACCGCCGCATAGCCGACGAAGGACAGGCCGGTGACGAACACCACCACCATCCAGATATTGCGGGGGTTCCAGGCATCGTAAGGGCCCATAGCCCTGTCGGGCAGCAGCGGCAGGATCACCAGCGCCACCAGGACGAAGCGGGCAATCCCCTCGATCTCCGATTCGTCCACTCCCTTGAGCAGCGCGTGAAGCGACTGCCGCGCGCTCAGCATGACGAACATCGCCGCCGCCACGCTCAGGCCGACGGTCGGTGAGTCACGCACCGCCAGGAACCCCGCCGTAAAGGTCAGCAGCCCCGCGATGCTGTTGGTGGCGGACACATGACTGGCATCGGCCTCCCGCAGAAACCCGATGGCGAGCATGACGACGACGCCCAGCAGCAGCGCCGCCGCGATGATATCGGGGGCCAGGCCGGCCACGCCCCCGCCCAGCCCGAACAGGCCGAACGTCCGGAAACCGGCTACTCGCCTTCCCTCGCCGAGCCCGCGCTGCGACCAGCCTCTTTCAAGACCGACGAGCAGACCAGCAGCGAGCGCCGCGAGCAGATTCGGGAGGGGCGGAATGACAGAATCCATGACGTTCGCGCAATAACCTGCGATGAGGCCGAGGAAAATCCCGGTGTGTCGCGTCGGTGACTGCCGGGGCCCAGACAACAGACCACAGGAGAGCCTTGGCGTGTCCTCATCACCCGGTGAACTGACGATCCGATTCCATGGTGCGGCCGGCACGGTCACCGGCTCCTGCATGGAACTCGCGCTGGGTGGGCGGACGATCCTGGTGGATTGTGGCATGTTCCAGGGCTCGCGCAGCCTGGAAACGCTCAACCATGGCGCCTTCGCCTTCGATCCGCATCGGATCGATGCGGTGATCCTCACCCACGCGCACATCGACCATTGCGGCCTGCTGCCCAAGCTGGCGGCACAGGGCTATGACCGGGCGATCTGGTGTACCGGCGGTACGGCCGACCTGCTCGAATATATGCTCGCCGATGCAGGGCGCATCCAGGAAGGCGACGCGATGCGGCGCAACCGCCGCCGCGACCGCGCCGGGGAAGGCGAATTCCTGCCGCTCTACACCGAACAGGACGGATTGCGGGCCTGGCGCCTCGCCCGGCCCGTCGCGCTCGGCGAATGGTTCGAGCCCGCGCCCGGCTTCCGCGCGCGGCTGTGGAATGCCGGGCATATATTGGGCTCGGCATCGGTAGAAATCGAAGCCGGCGGCACGACGCTGCTGCTGTCGGGCGATCTCGGCCCCGACAACAAGGCCTTCCACCCCGATCCTCATGCGCCCAAGGGCATGGATCACGTCATCTGCGAATCGACCTATGGCAATCGGGCGCGCGAGCGTCAGACGATCGATCAGCGCCGCGATGCGCTGGAAGCCGAGGTGAAGGCGGCGCTGTCCCGCGGCGGCAATCTGATCGTCCCGACCTTCGCGCTGGAGCGCACCCAGGAACTTCTCCTCGATCTCGCGCGGCTGGCCGACGCCAATCGCATCCCCAATGTCCCGATCTTCGTCGATTCACCGCTCGCCAACCGGGCGACCAAGGTGTTCGCGGCGCATGGCGACGAACTGGAGGATATCGACGGCAGCGACCTGTTCCGTCACCCCTCGATCCATTATGTCGAGGAAACCGCGAGTTCGATGCGGCTCAACACCATGTCCGGGGCGATCATCCTGGCCGCATCCGGGATGTGCGAGGCCGGCCGCATCCGCCACCATCTCAAGCATAATCTGTTCCGCCGGGAGTCGACGATCCTGTTCGTCGGTTTCCAGGCCCGCGGCACGCTGGGTCGGGTGATCCTCGATGGCGCGAAGCGGGTCCGCATTTCCGGCGAGGACGTCAACGTCCGCGCCCAGATCCGCCGGATCGACAGCTATTCGGCCCATGCCGACCGTGACGAACTGCACCGCTGGATCGCCGACCGCCGCCCGATCGGCGGCAGCCTGTTCCTCAGCCATGGCGAAGGCGATGCGGTGGAGGGGCTGCGCGCGCTCGTCGCCTCGGACGATCCCGGGGGATCGATCGTCATGCCTCGCATCGGCGAGCGCTACGCGCTCCCGCCCGGTGCACCGGCACGCCGATTGGAGACCGGACGGGTCGACCTGGCCGACCTCACCGGCGAGGACTGGCAGAACGACTATGCGGACTTCATCACCAATCTGAAGCACAATATCGCGAAGATCGGCAACGAACGGGCGCGGCGCGATGCGCTGGCCGAGATGCGCCGGGTGCTGGACGCCTATGAAGCGGCGCGCGACGATCGCAAGCGGCGAAACGGAGCCGATCGTTCCTGATCAGCCCGGCATTATAAGCCAGCGAAGCAACATCGCGACCAGACCCAGCAGGGCGACGCTGGCCACCCATATCCCGACGAACCAGGCAAGCCTCAGCCAGAGCGGGCGGCGCGGCTCAATGATATCCGGCTTCATCGACCTTGCCGCGGAACACCCAATAGGCCCAGATGGTGTAGCCCAGGATCACCGGGACCAGCACCGCCGCGCCGACCAGCATGAATATCTGGCTGCGCTCGGGCGCCGCCGCTTCCCAGATCGACACCCGGCCCGGTATCACATCGGGATAGATCGAGATGGCGAGCCCCATCATCGACAGGCCGAACAACGCCAGCGTCAGCCAGAAGGGCCGGTGATCGCGCGGATCGTCGATCGAACGCCAGAGCAGCAGGCCGGTCGCGGCGACCAGCAGCGGGACGGGCGCGGTGAGCACGAGGCCGGGCCATTCGATCCAGCGCTGATAATATTTGTTCTCGAGGAACGGCGTATAGGCGCTGACCAGACCGATCGCGACGATCAGCGCGATCAACAGCGGCCGGGCGAAACGGCGTGCGTCCGTCTGGATCGCGCCGTGCGTCTTCCAGATCAGCCAGCCGGCACCCAGCAGCGCATAGCCGATCATCAGGCTGACGCCGGTCAGCAGCGAAAAAGGCGTCAGCCAGTCCCACCATCCGCCGGCATAGGCGCGGCCGCTGACCTCGATCCCCTGTAGCAGTGCGCCCAGCGTGATACCCTGCGCGAAGGTGGCGAGCGCCGATCCGCCACAGAAGGCCGCGTCCCAGAAGGCGCGATGGCCCGGATCGCGCCAGCGGAACTCGAAGGCGACGCCCCTGAAAACAAGCCCCAGCAGCATCGCCGTCAGCGGCGCGTAGAGCGCCGGCAGCACGATCGCATAGGCCAGCGGAAAGGCCGCGAGCAGCCCGCCGCCGCCTAGAACCAGCCAGGTCTCGTTGCCGTCCCACACCGGCGCGATGCTGTTCATCGCCATGTCGCGCTCGCCACCGACCCTGAAGGCCGGGAAGAGGATGCCGATGCCCAGGTCGAACCCGTCCATCACGACATAGGCGCCGACCGCGAAGGCGATGATGCCCGCCCAGATCAAGGTGAGATCGATCATGGCCGTTCTCCTTCGCCCCTGTCGGCCTCGACGGCGGGAGCCGGCGTGATGCCAGCGCTGCGGATCGGCCCATGGTCGACGGCCTGCGGGCTCTCGCCGCGCTGCGGCGTCTTCCCCATCAGTTTCAATATGTACCAGACGCCGACGCCGAACACCGCGAAATAGACGATGATGAAGGCGATCAGCGACCCTGCGACCGCCGGCGCGGCCAGCGGTGAGGCCGATTCGGATGTGCGCAGCAGCCGATAGATCGTGTAGGGCTGGCGGCCGACCTCGGTCGTCACCCATCCGGCGATCACCGTGACGAAACCCGACGGCCCCAGCACGATGGCAAGGCGGTGAAGGAGTGGCCAATCGTACATTTTGCGACAAGCGCGCGCGACAAGGCTGAACAGCCCTAACCCGAAGATCGCGAAACCTAGCCCCACCATGATCCGGAAAGACCAGAAGACGATGCCGACGGGAGGCTCCTCGTCGTCCGGGATGGTGTCGAGCCCTGCGAGCGGCGCGTTGGGATCGTGTTTCAGGATTAGCGACGACAGTTTCGGAACCTCCACCGCATAATCCACGCGTTTCTCCGCGCTGTTGGGGATGCCGAACAGGATCAGCGGCGCGCCGTCCGGATGGCTCTGATAATGCCCCTCCATCGCCATCACCTTGGCCGGCTGATGTTCCAGCGTGTTCAGGCCATGGGCGTCGCCGACGAGGATCTGGACCGGGGCGACCAGAGCCGCCATCCACATCGCCATCGAGAACATGGTCCGGGCGCCACGGTTGTTGCGGTCGCGCAGCAGATGCCAGGCGCCGACCGCGCCGACCACCAGCGACGTCGTCAGATAGGCCGCGATCACCGTGTGCAGCAGGCGATAGGGAAAGCTCGGATTGAAGATGATCGCCAGCCAGCTGGGGCCGGGCACGAACTGTCCGTTCGCGGCGATCTCATAGCCGACCGGGGTCTGCATCCAGCTGTTCACGGACAATATCCAGAAGGCTGAGATGAAGGTGCCAACCGCCACTGCGCAGGTCGCGGCGAAGTGGAGCCCGCGCCCGACCTTGTTGATCCCGAACAGCATCACGCCCAGGAATCCGGCTTCCAGGAAGAAGGCGGTCAGCACCTCATAGGCCATCAGCGGGCCGATGATCGGCCCGGCCCTGTCGGAGAAGACCGACCAGTTGGTGCCGAACTGGTAGGACATCACGATCCCCGAGACGACGCCCATCGCGAAGGCGATGGCGAAAATCTTCAGCCAATAGCGATAGAGGTTCTCGTAGACTGATCGTCCCGTCTTGAGGAACAGCGCCTCCAGCACCATCAGATAGCTGGCCAGCCCGATGGAAAAGGAAGGGAAGATGAAGTGAAAGCTGACGGTGAAGGCGAACTGTATCCTGGCCAGGGTCACAGCGTCGAAGGCGTCCAGCATCGCGGCATCCTCCTTGCGAAGGTGCGGCGGACGGGGCTGCCCGCGCTCCCCCAAAGGCGGCGCTACCGTAACGATCGGGCGCCGCGCGCTGTCTAGCACCTTTCCCAGTCGCCGCCGACCCGAGATTTTCCTTAAATGGCATCGAGGGAGCATTGGTCAATATTGAACGACTGTACAACTTGCGCTCCATGTGCCATCCTTTTACGAAGCCTTTGGGAGAGACATCGTTGCGCGAAACACTTCTGACCGCTCCGGCTGACGAGCTCATGGTCCAGGCGGCGCGGCTGCGCGACGCGGGACATGGCCGTGTCCAGAGCTGGTCGCCCAAGGTGTTCATCCCGCTCACCCAGCTGTGCCGGAACCTGTGTCATTACTGCACCTTCTCGCAGCCGCCGAAGAAGGGTGAGGCAGCCTATCTGACGCGCGGGCAGGTGCTGGACATCGCCCGCGCCGGCCGGGCTGCGGGCTGCACCGAGGCGCTGTTCACCCTGGGCGACAAGCCTGAGCTGCGCTTCTCGGCCGCGCGCGAGGAACTGGCCCGGCTCGGCCATGCGAGCACCATCTCCTATCTTGTCGAGATGGCGACGGCGGTTCGCGACGAGACCGGCCTGCTGCCGCACGTCAACGCCGGGGTGATGACGCGCGATGAGATGATCACGCTGCGCCCCGTCTCCGCCAGCATGGGGCTGATGCTCGAATCACTCTCGGACCGGCTATGCGAGAAGGGCGGCGCCCATTACCGCTCGCCCGACAAGCGGCCCTCGGTGCGGCTGGAGATGCTGCGCATCGCGGGCGAACTGGCTATCCCCTTCACCACGGGGATATTGATCGGGATCGGCGAGACCCGCGTGGAACGGATCGACGCACTGATCGCCATCCGCGACCTGCACGCCCGCTACGGCCATATCCAGGAAATCATCGTCCAGAATTTCCGAGCCAAGCCGCGCACCGTGATGGCGAATGCGCCGGAGCCCGATATGGACGAACTGCTCTGGACCATCGCCGCCGCGCGCATGATCATGGGGCGGGAGATGAACATCCAGGCGCCGCCCAACCTGTCGGCGGAGGATTTTCCTCGCCTGCTCGATGCCGGGATCAACGACTGGGGCGGCGTCTCCCCAGTCACCCCCGACCATGTGAACCCGGAAGCTCCCTGGCCCGAAGTGGCGCGACTGCGGGCCGCAACCGGCAACAGGGGCCGCATCCTGGTCGCCCGCCTGCCCGCCTATCCCGCCTGGGGCGCCCATGGGCTGGACCGCTGGCAGGACAAGGCGATGCACCGCCATATCCTCGCCGCCGCCGACACGTCCGGCTTCGGCCGCGCCGATCGCTGGTCACCCGGCCTCGCGCTGCCGGAGCGCACGCCCGAACCGATCAGCGTCGCCAGCATCGATCCGATGATCGAAGCGGTGGTTGGCAAGGCAATGGCCGGCGAAGCGCTGGACGAGGACGAGATCGTCGCGCTGTTCGACGCCCGCGATGCCGATCTGGAGCATGTCTGCCGCTCGGCCGACGAACTGCGCCAAACCGTCAATGGCGACACCGTCACCTACGTCGTCAACCGCAACATCAACTATACCAATATCTGCAGCTACAAGTGCAGCTTCTGCGCCTTCTCCAAGGGAAGCACCGCCGAGGACCTGCGCGGAAAGCCCTATGATCTCGACATCGCCGAGGTCGTGCGGCGCGCCGGGGAAGCCTGGGCACGCGGCGGCACCGAGGTCTGCCTGCAGGGCGGCATCCATCCGCATTATACGGGCGACACCTATCTGGGTCTCGCCCGTGCCGTGCGCGCGGCCGTGCCCGCAATGCACATCCACGCCTTCTCTCCGCTGGAGGTGGCGCAGGGGGCGGCGACGCTGGGCCTGCCGCTCGAGGATTATCTGCGCCGCCTGAAGGCCGCCGGGCTGGACACCCTGCCCGGCACCGCCGCCGAGATACTGGATGACGAGGTGCGGACGGTCATCTGCCCCGACAAGCTCGACACCGCCCAGTGGCTGGAGGTGATCGAGACCGCACACAGGATCGGCTTTCGCACCACCGCGACGATCATGTTCGGCCATGTCGAGACGAGCCGGCACTGGGCCCGCCACCTGATCCGCATCCGCGACCTCCAGGCGCGCACCGGCGGCTTCACCGAGTTCGTCCCCCTGCCCTTCGTCCATATGGAGGCACCGATGGGCGTGCGCGGACAGTCGCGCCACGGCCCCACCTTCCGCGAGGTGCGCCTGATGCATGCCGTCGCCCGGCTCGCGCTCCATCCGCTGATCACCAACATCCAGACGAGCTGGGTCAAGCTCGGCCCGGTCGGCGTCGCGGCCTGCCTGAACGGCGGCGCCAACGATTTGGGCGGCACGCTCATGAACGAGAGCATCTCGCGCGCCGCCGGCACCCAGCACGGCCAGGAAATGCCGCCTTCCGCCATGGAGGCCCTGATCCGTTCGATCGGCCGCAATCCCCGCCAGCGCTCCACCCTCTACGGGCGCATCGACCAGGAAACCCATCTGCGCGGCCTCAACGCCGCCGAACTCACCCCCATGGTCCTCACCCCGCCCCGCAAACTGCGCGCCCGCTGATTGCACGCCCCGACAAGCCCGGCTAAGCGCCAGCCCATGACCGATCAGCCCGCCGCCCTGACCCTGCTTGCCCTGAGCGGCGTGCCCATGATCGAACAGGGCTCCGATCTCGCCTCGGTAATACTTGATGCGGTCGTCGGCTCGGGCCAGATGCTCGCCGATGGCGACGTGGTCGTGCTCGCGCAGAAGATCGTTTCCAAGGCCGAGGGGCGGTTGATCGATCTCGCCACCGTCGCGGCGTCGGCCCAGGCCGCTGACATAGCCAAGAAGGTCGACAAGGATCCGCGCCTCGTGGAACTGATCCTGTCCGAAGCCAAGGAGGTGATGCGGGTACGCCCCGGTGTGCTGATCGTGCGCCATCGCCTGGGCCTCGTCCTGGCCAATGCCGGTATCGACCAGTCCAATATCGAGCATGACGGGCGCACCATGGCGCTGATGCTGCCGATCGATCCGGATGCCAGTGCGCAGGCCATCCGGGCCGCGCTGAAGGAGCGGACCGGCGCCGACGTGGCCGTGCTGATCATTGACAGCCTGGGCCGCGCCTGGCGCACCGGCACCACCGGCACCGCGATCGGCGTCGCGGGCATGCCCGGCCTGCTCGACCTGCGCGGGCGCGAAGATCTGCACGGCCGCCGGCTGGAGACCAGCGAGTTGGGGCTAGCCGACGAAGTCGCCGCTGCCGCCTCGCTGGTGATGGGCCAGGCAGACGAGGGGCGCCCGATCGTCCTTGTCCGGGGCATCGGCTATGCGCGCCGCGACGGCAGCGCCGCTGAACTGATCCGGCCGCGTCACATGGACCTGTTCGCGTGATCCTGGCATTGGCCGGCGGGGTCGGCGGCGCCCGGCTTGCGCGCGGGCTGGCGGCGGTGCTGCCGCCTGAAAAGCTCAGCATCATCGTCAATACCGGAGACGATTTCGAACATCTCGGCTTCCTGGTCTGCCCCGATCTAGACACGGTCTGCTACACGCTGGCGGGCGTGAACAATCTCGCCCAGGGCTGGGGCCTCGCGGGCGAGAGCTGGGCGTTTATGGACGCGATCGGCAAGCTCGGCGGGGAGACCTGGTTCAACCTGGGGGACCGCGATCTCGCCACCCATGCCACCCGCCGCGCGATGCTGGGCAGCAACAGCCTGTCCGCAATCACCGCCCATATCGCCGGAAAACTGGGCATAGCCCATCCGATCGCGCCGATGAGCGACGATCCCGTGCGCTCGATCGTCGATACCGACGAGGGCGAGCTGGCGTTCCAGCATTATTTCGTCCGTCGCCGCGCGGAGCCGCGCTTCCGGTCGATCCGCTTCGACGGGGCCGAGGCCGCCCGCCCTTCGCCCGCGCTGCTCGCCTCGCTCGAAGATCCCGCGCTGGAGGCGGTTATCCTCTGCCCGTCCAACCCGGTGCTCAGCATCGCCCCGATCCTGGCGCTGCCGGAGGTGCGAGCGCGGCTGGAGGCGCTGGGCGCACCGATCGTCGCGGTCTCGCCGTTCATCGGCGGCCAGGCGATCAAGGGGCCGGCGGCCAAGATCATGGCCGAGATCGGTATCGCCACCACCCCGGCAGGCCTTGCCGGCTATTATGGCGGGCTGCTCGATGGCATCGTCATCGATCGAGCGGATGCCGGAAGCGAAGCGGGATCGGCCGCGCTCCACGCCACCGACACGCTGATGCGCAACTCCGACGATCAGAAGCGGCTCGCCAGCGAGACGCTCGCCTTCGCGCGCAGCTTGCGCTGATGGCATGCCATCTGGTCCTGGCCGTCCGACCCTTCGATCAAGGCAAGAGCCGGTTGGCCGAAGTACTCAGCAAGAAGGAAAGAATAGCCCTTAATTTCAAATTCTTGTACCGGACATTTCTGGTTGGAATACAGGTTTTCCCGCCCCATCTGATCACCGTCGTCAGCCGTTCCGACGCCCAGCTAAAGGCCGCGCGCATCGCCGGCGCACATGCCTTGCCGGAACGGGGCGAAAGCCTGAATGACGCACTGCTCCAGGGCGCGCAGGATGCCGTGGCGCGGGGTGCGACCGCCATATTATCGCTGAGCAGCGACCTGCCCTATCTGGAAGCCGCTGACCTGCGCGCCATGCTGGAAGCCCCAGCCGACGTAGCCATCGCCACCGACGAGGCGGGCCTTGGGACCAATGCGCTGCTGCTTCGTCCCGCCCTCGCCATTCCCTATCGCTATGGCGCAGGCAGTCTCGCCGCCCATCGCGCGGCGGCCGAGGCGGCTGGCCTCAGAGTCGCAGTGGTCGAACGTCCCGGGCTGGCCCGGGACGTCGACATACCGGCCGATCTTGATCTGCTGCGGATCGAGCGGCCGGAATTCTTCTAGCTATTTCTTCTCGACATATTGCTCGACGAAGCGGTCGAGCAGGCGGACGCCGTAGCCGGTCGCCCCCTTGTCCCAGGTGGCTCCGGGCTTCGACGCCCAGACCATGCCGGCGATATCGAGATGCGCCCAGCGCACCCCATCGTCGATATAGCGCTTGAGGAACTGCGCGGCGGTGATCGAGCCACCTTCGCGCGGACCGACATTCTTCATGTCCGCGATCGGCGAGTCGATCAGCTTGTCATAGGGATCGCCGAGCGGCATCCGCCACAGCTTGTCGCCAACATCGCTCCCCGCGCTGCTCAGTTGCTGCGCCAGTTCGTCGTCATTGGCGAACATGCCGCCATATTCGAAGCCGAGCGAGATGATCATCGCGCCGGTCAGGGTGGCGAGATCGACGATCGTCCTGGGCGAGTGGGTCTTCTGCACCCAGGTCAGGGCATCGCAGAGGACGAGCCGCCCCTCGGCATCGGTATTGATCACCTCGATCGTCTGGCCCGACATCGAGGTGACGACGTCGCCCGGCCGCTGGGCATTGCCGTCGGGCATGTTCTCGACCAGGCCGCAGACGCCGATGACATGCGCCTTGGCCTTGCGCAGCGCGAGCGCCTTCATCGTGCCCGCCACGGCACCGGCGCCGCCCATGTCCCACTTCATGTCCTCCATGCCCGCCGGGGGCTTGAGCGAGATGCCGCCGGTGTCGAAGGTGACTCCCTTGCCGACGAAGGCGATGGGAGGTTCCGAACCGCCGGTGCCATCCCAGCTCATCACCAGCAGGCGCGGCTCGCGCACCGACCCCTGGGCCACACCGAGCAGCGCACCCATGCCGAGCCTGGTCATCGCCTCCTTGTCGAGCACCTCGATCTTCACGCCGAGGTCGGCGAGTGGCCGGCAGCGCTCCACGAAGCTTTCGGGATAAAGGATGTTCGCCGGCTCCGCGATCAGCGTGCGGGTGAACATCACCCCTTCCGCCACCGCCTCGCGGTCGGCCCACAGGCGCAGAGCGTCCGCGCCGCCGCCGACGATCACTATCTGCTCCAGCGACGGGCGCTGCTTGGCTTCCAATTTGGTGCGATAGACGTCATGGCGCCAGCTGCGCAGCACCGCGCCAAAGGCGAGATGCGCCGCCGCCTCGGCCGGCTTGTCGCCCGCCACCGCGCTGATGTCGACGACGACGCAGCTTTCGCCGGAGGTGAGCAGCTTCGCGGCAAGCGCGGCGCCCGCGCGTTCGAAATCCTGTTTGGCACCGATGCCGACAAGCAGCAGCCGGCGGTTGGCCGCGTCGGTCTCTCCGAAGAACTCGACCACCGCGCCTTTATCGCCATCGAAGCGGTTGGCCTGTGCGGCGGCGCGGGCCAGCGCCTGCGCCGGCTCGGGCAGCGCGGCAAGGCCGGCACCACTCAGCGTCGCGGGTGCGACGACGATGGCGAGGGCGTGGTTATGGGCCGGCCGACTGTCGGCGAAGCTGATCCGCATGAAAGAGAAATCCTTGTTCTGTCCTGTCTCCCATCTAGGCATGCCGGCTTGCCGCCGCAACGTTCCAGACGCTGTCGCATCGCCAGAGGATTGCAGCGGGACGCCGGGTGCGATAGGCGGCGAGACCGCCGTAAAGTGCCAGCCGGGGTGATGTGAAGAAACCGATCCATTTCCTGCTGGCGGCGACGCTTCCCTGGCTGTGTGCCGGGCCGCTGCTCGCCCAGAGCCTGATGACCCCTCCGGCCGGCCCGCCGCTCCAGGGTGACGCCCCCACGCCCTCGGACGAGGAAGAGGTGACTTTCGCCGCCGACACGCTCGCCTATGACAATGATGCGGAGATCGTCACAGCGACAGGCAATGTCCGGATGATGCGAAGAGGCGACCGACTCCGCGCCGACAAGGTCGAATGGAATCAGAAGAGCGGGGTCGTCCGCGCCCAGGGCAACGTCGCCGTGGTGAACTCGGCGAACGACACGCTCTATGGCGACTCGGTCGAACTGACCGACACGCTGAAGGACGGGGTGATCGAGAATCTCCTGCTCGTCCTCAACGACGGCGGCCGTCTCGCCGCGGTCCATGGGGTTCGCCGCAACGAGGTGTCGACGCTCGACAAGGCAGTCTACACGCCCTGCGCGGTGGTCGACAGCAAGGGCTGCCCAAAGGAGCCGATCTGGAAGATCAGCGCCGTCCGCGTCGTCCACGATCCGAACAAGCACCGGATCAGCTATGACGGCGCCAGGATCAGCTTTCTCGGCGCGCCTATCCTGTGGCTGCCCGGCCTGTCGCATCCCGACGGCAGCGGCGGGGGCGGATCGGGCCTGTTATTGCCCAATATCCAGTATAGCCGCACCAACGGCGCCGAAATCGCGCTGCCCTATTATTTCCAGCTGGCGCCCAACCGCGACCTGACGATCACGCCGCACCTCTACACCAAGGTGCTGCCGGCGATCGAAGCCGAATATCGCGCGCTCACCGATCACGGCGCCTGGCAGGCGACGGGCATGCTGACCTACAGTTCGCGCTTCTCCGCCACGGCGGGGCCGCTTCCGGCGAATGCCAACCGCGACATACGCGGCTACCTCGACGCGAATGGCCAGTTCCAGTACGGGCCATACTGGACCTTGTCCGGTTCGTTGCGCGCGACGACCGACCGCACCTTCATGCGCCGCTACGACATTTCCCGTGATGATCGGCTGCGTAACCAGATCCAGGCCGAACGGATCACCGACAACAGCTATCTGTCGATCAAGGGCTGGGCGGTGCAGACGCTGCGCACCAATGATCGCCAGGGCCAGCAACCGATCGCGCTGCCGCTGGTCGACTATCGGCTGCGGCTCACCGATCCGCTGGTCGGCGGCACCGTGACCGTCCAGGCCAACACGCTGGCGCTGACCCGGACCAGCGGCCAGGACACCCAGCGCGCCTTTGCGGGCCTGCAATGGGATCTGCGCCGCTACACGCCGCTGGGCCAGGAGGTCACTTTCACCGCCTATGGCCGCGGCGATGTCTACCATAGCGATCAGGTCGGCAGCACCGCGACGGTCATCTATCGCGGCAACAAGGGCTGGACGGGGCGCGGCATCGCGGCCTTCGCGGCCGACGTCAAATGGCCCTTCGTCGGGACCTTCTTCACCGGCTCGCAACGCATCACGCCCCGCCTGCAGATCGTCGCCAGCCCCAAGATCCGCAATCTCGACATACCCAATGAAGATGCCCGGTCGATCGACCTGGAGGACTCGAACCTGTTCGCGCTCAACCGCTTCTCCGGCTACGATCGCTGGGAAGATGGCAGCCGCGTCACCTATGGCGCCGAATGGGCGGTCGACCTGCCCGGCATCTCCTTCAACACGGTGATCGGCCAGAGCTATCGCCTGTCGAACAAGCCCAGCCTGCTGCCGGTCGGCACCGGCCTTTCGGACCGGCTGTCGGATATCGTAGGGCGCACCACCTTCAAATATGGCCGCTTCCTGGAGGTCACGCACCGCTTCCGGCTCGACAAGGACAATTTCGCCATCCGCCGCAACGAGATCGATGCGACGATCGGCACACGCAAGACCTACGCGCTGCTCGGCTATCTGAAGCTCAACCGCGATATCGCGCCGACGATCGAAGATCTGCGAGACCGTGAAGAGGTTCGCGTCGGCGGCCGCATCCAGATCGCGCGCTACTGGTCGGTATTCGGATCGACCGTGATCGACCTGACGAGCCGCAGGGAGGATCCGCTTACCCTGTCGGACGGCTATCAGCCGATTCGACACCGGCTCGGCATCCTCTATGACGATGATTGTATCGAGCTTGGCGTGACGTGGCGGCGCGAATATGACGCTATCGGGGACGCCCGCCGGGGCAACACCTTCCTGTTACGGCTGGCGCTCAAGAATTTGGGCCGCTAAGCGTTCATTCAGGGGACGCCTGACAAGGGATGCGCTCCTTAGCCAACAAGGATGTGACTAGGTGCGTGTGAAGAAGGCGAGCCGCAAAGGTATCTGGATGACGGCCATGGCCACCGCGATCACGATCGCGGCGCCGCTGGCTTCCCAGACGGTGGGGGACCAGGAGGAGGATGTCGCCGGCAGCCTCAACATCCCCAAGGACATCACCGTCTTCGGCAATCGCGATCCGAACATCCGGACCGCCACCGCGATCGTCAACGGCACGATCATCACCCAGACCGACATCGACCAGCGCCTGGCACTTGTCGTAGCCGCCAATGGCGGTCGCGTTCCTGAGGAGGAGCTTGAGCGGCTGCGCCTGCAGGTTCTCCGCAACCTCATCGACGAAACGCTCCAGATTCAGGAAGCGGCGGCCCAGAAGGTCGAGGTGACGAGGGAAGAGGTCCAGCAGACCTATGACCGGGTCGCGTCCAACTTCCGCAAGTCACCGAAGGACTTCGCCCAGTTCCTGCGCGAGAAGGGATCGTCCGAGGCGTCGATCAAGCGGCAGATCGAGGGCGAGGCCGCATGGCGCCGGGTGCTCAGCCGCCGGGTCGAGCCGTTCGTCGCGGTCAGCGACGAAGAGGTCAACGCGATCATCGCCCGGCTCCAGGCGTCCAAGGGCGCCAACGAATATCATGTCGGCGAGATATTCCTCTCCGCGACGCCGGAGACGATGGCCTCGGCCAATGAGAATGCCAACCGGATCATTGACCAGATTCGCAAGGGTGCCTCCTTCGCCGCCTATGCGCGCCAGTTCTCCGAAGCCTCGACCGCGGCGGTCGGCGGCGATCTGGGCTGGGTCCGCGCCGAGCAGCTGCCCGAGCAGCTTTCCGCCGTCATCACCACCCTCTCGTCCGGCCAGATCAGCGCGCCGATCGCGGTGCCGGGCGGCTTTTCGATCGTCGCCCTGATCGACAAGCGCCAGGTGCTCGGTGTCGATCCCCGCGACGCGACGCTGCTGCTGAAGCAGCTTACCATCAGCTTCGCGCCGGGCACGACCCAGGCGCAGGCGACGCCCAAGGTGCAGGTGTTCGCCAATGCGCTCAAGGAGTTGCGCGGCTGCGGAAACGCAAATGAAGTGGCAGCGAAGATCGGCGCCGATGTCGTCAACAACGATCAGATGCGGATTCGCGATCTGCCCCCGCAGCTTCAGGACGTGATGATCAACATGCAGGTCGGCGAGTCGACCCCGCCCTTCGGCTCGCTGCGCGACGGCGTCCGCGCCCTGGTGCTGTGCGGCCGCGACGATCCGGCGCCCGCCGCCGGCCCGTCCTTCGACCAGATCCAGTCGCAGATCGAGCAGGAGCGCGTGAACCGGCGCGCGCAGCGCTACCTGCGCGACCTTCGCCGCGACGCGGTGATCGAATATCGATGATGCGATGACGGTCGGTCCGCTCGCCGTGGCGCTCGGCGATCCCGCCGGGATCGGTCCGGAGATCGTCGCCAAGGCGTGGGATGCGCGCCGGCAACATGACCTGGCTCCCTTCTTCGCGGTCGGCGACCAGCGCTCGATCGAGGCGGTGTGGGGCGGCCCGATCCGCCAGATCGCCAGCCCGGATGACACCCTGGCCTGCTTCGATGATGCGCTGCCGCTGATCCAGATCACCGACACCGGACCGATCGTGCCCGGAGAGCCCGATCTTGCCGGCGCGCGCTGCGCCCTCGATTCGCTGGAGCTGGCGGCGGGGCTCGCGCGGTCCCCGATGGTGGGCGGCCTCGTCACCGCACCCGTGGCCAAGGCCCAGCTCTACGCGATCGGCTTCGCCCATCCTGGCCAGACCGAGTTCGTTGCCGAACGCTGCGGCATCGCCAAGGCGAACACGGTGATGATGCTGGCCGGCCCGACGTTGCGCGCGGTTCCGATCACCACCCACATCCCGCTCCGTTCGGTGGTCGACCATCTCTCGGTCGAGCTGATCGTCGCCAAGGCCCGCGCCACCGACCGTGGGCTGACCCGCAATTTCGGTATCGAGCGCCCCCGCCTGGCCATTGCCGGCTTCAATCCGCATGCCGGAGAACAGGGAGCCATCGGCCGCGAGGAGATCGAGCTGATCCTCCCCGCGATCGAGATACTGCGCGCCGAGGGGATCGACATCACCGGCCCACTCGCCGCCGACACCATGTTCCACGCCCGCGCCCGTGCGCTCTATGATTGCGCGCTGTGCCTCTATCACGATCAGGCGCTGATCCCGCTGAAGACGCTCCATTTCGACGAGGGCGTGAACATGACGCTCGGCCTGCCGATCGTCCGTACCGCGCCTGATCATGGCACCGCCTTCTCGATCGCCGGGCAGGACATGGCCAATCCCGGCGCGATGATAGCCGCCATCGCGATGGCGGGAGAGGCCGCCCGGAACCGCCTCGTCCACGCATGACGCGTCATTTGCCGGACCTGCCGCCGCTGCGCGACGTGATCGCGCGTCACGGCCTCAGCGCAAACAAGGCGCTGGGCCAGAATTTCCTGCTCGATGGCCAACTGCTCGACCGGATCGCCCGCATTCCCGGCGATCTTGCCGGTGCCACGGTCTATGAGGTGGGGCCCGGTCCCGGCGGCCTGACCCGCGCGCTGCTCGGCGCCGGCGCCTCGGTGGTCGCGGTCGAACGCGACGACCGCTGCCTGGCGGCGCTCGATGAGCTGAACCAGGCCTCCGGAGGCCGGCTGCGCGTGATATCCGCCGATGCAATGCGGATCGACGAGCGTGCGGAAGCGGGTGACGGCGCGCATATCGCGTCCAACCTGCCCTATAATGTCGGCACGGCATTGTTCGTCCGCTGGATGACACTCGATACCTGGCCGCCCTGGTGGCGGTCGCTGACGCTGATGTTCCAGAAGGAGGTCGCCGAACGTATCGTCGCGAAGCCCGGCGGGTCGGCTTATGGGCGTCTCGCCGTGCTCGCCCAGTGGCGAGCCAGGCCGGCGATCGCGATGAACGTCCACCGCTCGGCCTTCGTGCCGCCGCCCAAGGTGATGTCGGCGGTGGTCCATGTCGTGCCGGCCGAACAGCCCGAGGGGGTATCGGTCGGCACGATCGAGATGCTCACCGCCGCCGCCTTCGGCCAGCGGCGGAAGATGCTGCGACAGAGCCTCAAGGGCGTGAAGGGCGCGATCGAGGCCTTGGCGGAGGTCGGGATCGACTCCGAGCGCCGCGCCGAGACGGTGACGGTGGAGGAATATGTGGCTTTGGGGAGGGCGCTGGAGGCTGGGCGCTCCTAGACCTTGATTGGAACTACTTCTGCCCGGCCGTGCTCTGTTCCTGGCCCTTGGGGGGCACCTTGTCGCTGCTCTGCGCGGCGACTACCGCCGGTGGCGGACCCTTGGCGATCGCGGCCGCAAGCTGCTGGGCCGGGGCGCATTCGCTTTTGCACAGCGAACGGACGCGGGCGAGGTTGGCACGGGCGCGCTCGATGGCGCCCTTCTGCACCATCGCCTCGCCCTGCGCCGACAAGGCGTTGAGGTCGTTGGGCTCCAGCGAGAGCGCCTCGAAATACATGCGGATCGCCTTGCCCGGCAACTGCTGCGCCTGCGCCACGCGGCCGAGCGCGACAAAGGCCGAACGGTTGCGCGGATCGATCGCCAGAGCGGTTTCGAGCGCGTCATTCGCCGCCTCGAGATTACCCGCACGCAACGCCGCCTGCCCTTCGGCGAGCAGCGCTATCGACTTGGGATTGATCTGATCATCGGCCTTCTGGCCATTCACCCCGCTCGAAACCGCCAACAGAGTCAGCGACAAGCCAATCGCAACAGGTGAAAAACGCATCAACATCTCCAACCACGCAGATTGGCGTCTTTCTATCATGCGCGGACCAGCCTGGCGACGAAAAAGCCGTCCGTACCGTCATACTTAGGGCTCAAAAGCCGCCCCGCTCCGCGCGCCCGGCCGGCGCGGAAGGGCAGATCGGCGGCGTGAAAGCGGTCGTTACGGCCCAGCAGGGCGGCCAGCTGATCGGCCCCCTCCTCGTCCAGCAGCGAGCAGACGGCATAGACCAGTGCGCCGCCCGGCTTCACCAGCGGCGCCGCGATGTCGAGCAGGTGCGCCTGCAACCCGGTCAGCTGGGCGAGCCGCGCCGGGGTAAGCCGCCAGCGCGCCTCGGGATTGCGCCGCCAGGTGCCGGTGCCCGAACAGGGCGCGTCGATCAACACCACGTCGCAGCCCTCGCGCAGGTCGGCGAGCGCCTCGGCCTCGCGGCCCGGATCGAGCAACCGCGTCTCGATCGCACCGAAGCCCGAACGTTCGGCACGCGGTGATAGGCGCGACAGACGGGCACGATTGCTGTCGCTGGCGATCAAGCGCCCCTGCCCGCCCATGTCGTCGGCCAGCGCAAGGGTCTTGCCGCCAGCCCCGGCGCACAGGTCGAGCACCGTCATTTCCGGCCTCGCCTGGGCGGCGAGCGCGATCAACTGGCTGCCCTGGTCTTGTATCTCGATCAGCCCCTGCGTCCAGGCGTCGCCCGCCTCGACCGGCGTGCCCTCGGGCAGGCGCAGGCCCTGCGGCGCGAAGCGCGTCGGCACCGCATCGGCCAGCATCGCCGCCACGGCGTCGCGATCGGCGCGGCTGCGGTTGACCCGGACATCGAGCGATGCCCGTTCGAGCAGGGCGGCATGCTCGGCCGGATCGATCCGTTCCGCCAGCCAGCCCGGCAGTACCCCCGGCGGCGTTCCGGGCTCATCGGGCACGATCGGCGCGGGAGTATGGGGCGATCCGTCGAAGGCGGCGGCGAGCGCGTCATCCTCGCGGGCGAGCCCGACCAGCGCCGCGCGGCCATCGGCGGGCGGATCCCCCGCCCGGCGGATCGCACGATAGACGAGGTCGCGGATCGCACGGCGATCCTTCGAGCCGGCATAGCGCCGCGTCTTGAAATAACGGGCGATCAGCGTGTCCGCCGCCGCTCCGCCGGCGCGCGCTGCGGCGATGATCTCATCGAGCAGCTCGATCGCCGCCTGGGCGCGGGCGCCGGGCGTCATCCCTCAGCGCGTCGGATAGTTCGGCGCCTCACGGGTGATCGCCACATCATGGACATGGCTTTCCTGGAGGCCGGCATTGGTGATGCGGACGAAACGTGCTCGCTGCTTGAGCTCGGCGATCGTGCGCGATCCCGTATAGCCCATCGCCGCCTTTACGCCGCCGACCAGCTGGTGGATGACATCGCGAGCGGGCCCCTTGTACGGCACCTGGCCCTCGATCCCCTCGGGCACCAGCTTCATCTGGTCCTTGATATCCTGCTGGAAATAGCGGTCGGCCGAGCCGCGCGCCATCGCGCCGACCGAGCCCATGCCACGATAGGCCTTATAGGCACGGCCCTGGTAGAGGAAGGTCTCGCCCGGCGCTTCGGCGGTGCCCGCGAGCAGCGAGCCGACCATCACCGATCCGGCGCCTGCCGCCAGCGCCTTGGCGATATCGCCAGAGGTACGCAGGCCGCCATCGGCGATCACGGGCACGCCTGATTTCGCGGCTTCCTCGGCGGCCTCCATCACCGCGGTCAGCTGTGGCACGCCGACGCCCGCGACGACACGCGTCGTGCAGATCGAGCCGGGGCCGATGCCGACCTTGATCCCGTCGGCGCCGGCATCGATCAAGGCGCGGGTCGCTTCGGCGGTGGCAACGTTGCCGGCGATCACCTGGGTCGAGTTGGACAGCCGCTTCACCCGTTCGACGGCACGGGCGACGTCGCGATTGTGGCCGTGCGCAGTGTCGATGACGATCAGATCGCATTCGGCGGCGATCAGCGCCTCGGTCCGCTCAAACCCCTTGTCGCCCACCGTGGTCGCCGCCGCGACACGCAGCCGCCCGTCCGCATCCTTGGTGGCGTCGGGATATGTGACCGCCTTTTCGATATCCTTGACCGTGATCAGGCCGACGCAGCGATAATTGTCATCGACGACCAGCAGCTTCTCGATGCGGCGCTGGTGGAGCGTGCGGCGGGCCTCCTCCTGGCTCACGCCGGCCTTCACCACCGCCAGATTCTGCCTGGTCATCAGTTCGGAGACGGGCTGGTTCGGGTTTTCGGCGAAGCGGACGTCGCGGTTGGTGAGGATGCCCACGAGCTTGCCGTCGGCCTCGACGACCGGAATGCCCGAAATTCGGTTGCGCGCCATCAGTTCGAGCGCATCGGCGAGGGTCTGTTCCGGACGCATCGTGATCGGATTGACCACCATGCCCGATTCGAAACGCTTGACCGCGCGGACGGCGGCGGCCTGCTCCTCGACGGTGAGGTTGCGGTGCAGCACGCCGAGGCCGCCCAGCTGCGCCATCACGATCGCCATGTCGGCCTCGGTGACGGTGTCCATCGCGGAGGAGAGGATCGGGATATTGAGCCCGATCGCCTTGGTCACCTGCGTCGCGGTGATCGCCTGGCTCGGCAGTACATCCGACTCTCCGGGCCTGAGAAGCACGTCGTCGAAAGTAAGGCCGAGGCTGATATCCATGAGGTCGAATCCCCGCGAGGTGGTGAAGGATTCGAGGCCATATATGTCGGTGGTGTGCGGAGTGCTAGCCCGGTCGTCATAATAACGTCGCCCTGGCGAAGGCCGGGGACGCAGCAGTCTCCTGCCGTCCACCTCGCCTCTCGGACTCTGACCGCCCCGGCCTCGGCCAGGACAACGGTTCAGTCCTCGCCGTGGATCAGCACCCGGTTTCGGCCACCATTCTTGGCGGCATAGAGCGCCTCGTCGGCACGCTTCAGCATCTCGCCTTCCTCCTCGCCATCCGACAGCTGGGCGATGCCCGCCGAGAAGGTGACGGTACCGAGCGGTTCGCCGGTCGTCTTGGAGACAAGATGCCGGCCCGACAGTTCGTCGCGCACCTCGTCCACGCGCATTGCGGCACGGCGCGCCATGATGCCGTCGAACAGCACCAGGAACTCCTCGCCTCCGAAACGGCCGACATAGGCATCCTCGCCCAGCCCCTCGACCAGCGCTTCGGCGACCATCTTGAGGATCCGGTCGCCAGTGTCATGGCCGTGGTTGTCATTGATCTTCTTGAAGAAATCGATGTCGCAGAAAGCCACGGACAGCGGCGTGCCTTCCTTCAGCGCCTGCGCCATGGCGCGGGCGAGACGCGACTGGAAAGCGCGGCGGTTGGCAAGTCCGGTCAACGGATCGGTCTCCGCCACCGCCTGCGCTTCGGCAAGCTCCCCCTGCAGCGTCTCCATCCTGCCGCCCATCTCGCTCAGGCGGCGCTCGGCATCCTGAGTCTTGCCGATCATCGTGCGGGTCAACTCGACCATCAGTTCGAGCGCGCGGCCCGCCGGCTCGCCACCGGCCTGGAGCGCGGCCTGGCCCTTGTCGAGGGCGCTGCCATAGGCGTTGGCATCGGTGCGCGACTGGCCGACCAGCGCTGCGGCCAGGGACACGCTCTGGTGGGCCTGATCGATCAGCTTCTCCAACAGCTCGGACGAAACCTTGTTCATCGCCGCTTCGGCCAGGCCTTCGGCAATCTCGGGCCGCAATATGCCATCGCGGGCGATCGCTTCCTCCACCGAGGCGATCAGCGCCGGATCATGGCCACCCAGATAATGATAGGCGAGATCATAGTTGGTCGGGCTCGGATCGAGCCGGTGGGCGCGCAGGAAACCGCCGATCCGCATGAACAGGTCGGTCGCCGGCGGCTCGACGCTGTAAGACTGGCCCGACACGGCCGGCGCGGGCACCGGGGCGCCCTCCTCCGCGGAACGGCCGAAGATGGCGTCGAAGCTCCAGCCCTTGCGGCCGGCGGAGGATGGCGGCTTTCCTTCGTACATGGCACCTACCCGAAAAATGACGGGACCGGCATATCGGCCCCGCCTTAATATTCGGTATCGGCGCGCGGAAAGGGTTTTAGGTCTGGTTCGATCCTGGTCCGCCGGGCCTCGACCGAGAAGAGGCGCTCCCGGCTGTAAAAGTCGAGCGGCCAGTCGCGTCGCCCCTCGGGGGCGAGCAGCAGGCCGTTGACCCGATCGACCAAGCTGGTCGCCCGGCATCGCGCCAGCCAGTTGCGAACCCCAGCGATGAAGCAGTGGGTGATGCTGTCATGATAGCCGCCATGATCGTCATTCACCCCGCCGACGGCCAGGTTATAGCCGCTGATGATCGCGCGCATCTCGCGCCCGGGATCGATCTCCGGCCGCTCGGTGACGATCCACAGACAGGCGGCGAGATGGGCCTCATGGGTCCATTGCTCCTTAGGCAGGCTGCGGTCGAGCAGCCCGCGCCCGACATGGCGGATCGCCTCGTCATCCGCGAACAGGCGCGGCCCGTCTTCTATCGACATGTCCCTTTCCCGAAAAGAAGAAGGGCGCCCTGACCGAAGCCGGGGCGCCCTCCTGAAGGCCTTGCCGGCCGTTCCAGAGATCCGATCAGGCGGCCTTCGGAGCCGCCTGACGGACGCCTTCGTCTACATGATCCTCGAATTGCGCGAAATTCTCGATGAACTGGCCGACCAGCTTCTGGGCGGTCACGTCATAGGCGGCCGCGTCCGGCCAGGTCTCGCGCGGGTTGAGGATCTGGCTCTCGACACCGGAAACCGACACCGGCACCTTGAAGCCGAAATTGGGATCGACCCGGAACTCGGCATTGTTCAGGCTGCCGTCGAGCGCGGCGTTGAGTAGCGCGCGAGTCACCTTGATCGGCATGCGGTGGCCGACACCATATTGGCCGCCGGTCCAGCCGGTGTTGACCAACCAGCAATCGACGCCGCCCTTGGCGATCCGCTCCTTGAGCAGATTCCCGTAGACCGACGGATGGCGCGGCATGAACGGCGCGCCGAAGCAGGTCGAAAAGGTTGCCGACGGCTCGGTGACGCCAATCTCGGTGCCGGCGACGCGTGCGGTGTAGCCGGAGAGGAAATGGTACATCGCCTGGTCGGGGGTCAGCTTCGCGATCGGCGGCAACACGCCATAGGCGTCTGCGGTCAGGAAGATGATGTTCTTCGGGACTGGGCCCAGATTCTCGGCAGACGCGTTCGGGATGAAATCGATCGGATAGGAGCCGCGGCTGTTCTCGGCGAGGCTGCCGTCATCGAGGTCGATCTCGCGAGTGTCGGGATCGATCACGACATTCTCCAGCACCGTGCCGAAGCGCTTGGTGGTGGCGTAGATTTCGGGCTCGGCCTCGGCCGAGAGGTTGATCATCTTGGCATAGCAGCCGCCCTCGAAGTTGAAGACCGCCTCATCCGACCAGCCATGCTCGTCGTCGCCGATCAGGGTGCGCGAGGCGTCGGCCGACAAGGTCGTCTTGCCGGTGCCCGACAGGCCGAAGAAGATCGCGGTATCGCCCCTGGGGCCGATGTTCGCCGAGCAGTGCATCGGCATCACGCCGGCGACGGGCAGCTTGTAGTTGAGGATGCCGAACACCGATTTCTTCATCTCGCCGGCATAGCGGGTGCCGCCGATCAGAATCAGCTTCTCGGTGAAGTTGACGGCGATCACCGTCTCGCTGCGGCAACCGTGGCGAGCGGGATCGGCGACGAAGCTCGGCAGGTCGATGATCGTGAACTCAGGCACGAACGCCGCCAGCTCGGCCACCTCGGGGCGCACCAGCAGGGTCCGGATGAACAGGCTGTGCCAGGCGAATTCGGTGACGACGCGGACATTGACCCGGTGCGCCGGCTGCGATCCACCGAACAGGTCCTGGACGAACAGCGTCTCGCGGGTCTTCAGATGCGCGAGGAAATCGGCCTTCAGCGCGGCGAAATGCTCGGGCGCCATGCCCTTGTTGGTCTTGCCCCACCACACCGTATTCTCGGTCTCGGCATCGCGGACGATGAACTTGTCGTTGGCCGACCGGCCGGTGTGCGTCCCGGTCTTGACCACGAAGGGGCCGTCCTTGGCGAGCATGCCCTCGCCCCGCTGGACCGCCAGCTCGACGAGCGGCGCGGTTCCAAGGTTCCAGTGGATTCCGGCGTCGACATCGATTCCCTGTTTGTCGAGACCGAAAGCGGGGGTGAACTGAGGCACTTTATTCTCCTATACGGGGTGAGGCCACCGGGCGAGGGTTGCCACTCCTAACGTCTAGACGCGAGATGGTGCCCCGAATCTGGTCGGGCATCCTCCGCGCCTTTATATCTTGCCACCGCGCATAGTTTCAAAGCCCCGGATCGGCAAGGGTGCGCAGCATGGTTGAACGCGCATCGGCGCTGCGCTAGTCAGAGCGCGCTGTTTCCGGGCCAGGGCGTGTCGGCCGCATATCAACCCCAAGGGAGGCCAACAGGTCCCATGTCGCCCACGATCGCGCTGGTCGATGACGATCGCAACATCCTCACGTCGGTGTCGATCGCCTTGCAGTCCGAAGGCTTCACCGTCCGGGTCTATTCGGATGGTGAGACGGCGCTGAAGGCGCTGCTCGACAATCCCCCCGACCTCGCCGTGCTCGACATCAAGATGCCGCGCATGGACGGCATGGAACTGCTTCGCCGGCTGCGCGAGAAGAGCAGCATCCCGACGATCTTCCTGACGTCCAAGGACGATGAGCTGGACGAGGCGCTCGGCCTTGCCATGGGTGCCGACGACTATATCACCAAGCCCTTCTCGCAACGGCTTCTTATCGCCCGTATCCGCGCGATACTGCGCCGGACAGAGGCGCGCGCCATGCCCGAGGACCAGCCCGACACGCCCGCGGCCGAGAAGATCGTGCGCGGCCGCCTGGAGATGGACCCGGCCCGCCACCGCGTGCAGTGGAACGGCCAGGACGTTACGCTGACCGTCACCGAATTCCTGATCCTGGAGGCGCTCGCGCAGCGGCCGGGCTTCGTCAAGTCACGCGACCAGTTGATGGACACCGCCTATCAGGACGACGTGTATGTCGACGACCGCACGATCGACAGCCATATCAAGCGGCTGCGGCGCAAGTTCCGCCAGGTCGATAGCGAGTTCAAGGCGATCGAGACCCTCTATGGCGTAGGCTATCGCTTTGCCGAAGAATGACAGCGCCCTCGGCACGCCCGAAGCCGCCGCGCGGACCTCGCTCACCACTCGCATACTGGCGGTCAACATCTTCGCCCTGGCGATGCTGGCGGGCGGCTTCTTCTATCTGGACAGCTACCGCTCGCAGCTTATCGACGCACGGCTCGACGAGACCGCGACCCAGGTTCGCCTGATCGCGGAGGCCTATGCGGTCACCCCGGCCGAGGACCGGCCCAAGCTCCTCGCCAAATTCGGCCAGGTCACCGAGACGCGCCTGCGCATCTATCATTATCCGGTCCCCTCGGTAGCGCCTGCCTCGATACCGGTCCAGTTCGACAGCTGGAGCATATCGCCCCCGACCTACCAGCTGCGCGATCCGACGCAGGAGGAATGGCAGAAGCGCGTCGCTCGCTTCCTCGATCGGACGATCGACGTGATCGTCGGTGCCGACCGTCCCGGCCAATATGCCGATCCGGATCGGGACACGCTGGTAGCCTGGCCGCTCGCCCAGCAGGCGATGAAGGTCCATGGCCTCGTCACCGACGTGGAGCGCGCGCCCGATCGGACACCGATGATCCTGGCCGCGATCGACATCCGCAACCCGCGCGGCGGCGGGGACATATTGCTCTCCACCGAAAACCAGCGGGACATCATCCGCATTGTCCGCGCGGAGCGGCTTCGGCTCACTGTCGTGTTGCTGATCGTGGTGCTGGTATCGGTCAGCCTGTCGCTGTTCCTGGCGCGCACCATCGTCCGCCCGCTGCGCCGGCTCGCGCTCGCCGCCCACCGCGTCCGCCTCGGCCGCGCGCGGGAGGTGCAGGTGCCGCGCCTGCCGGAGCGACGCGACGAAATCGGCACGCTCGCCCGCGCACTTTCCGACATGAGCATGGCGATCCGCCAACGGATCGACGCGACCGAGGCATTCGCCGCCGACGTCACCCATGAGCTGAAGAACCCCCTCGCCTCGCTGCGGTCGGCCGTCGACAGCCTGGGCCTGGTGAAGGACCCGGAACTCCAGAAGCAGCTGATCGACGTGATCCGCGACGATGTCGGCCGCCTGGACCGGCTGATCACCGACATCGCAGAGGCGTCCCGCGTCGATGCGGAACTGGCCCGCGCGCGCTTCGAGTCGGTCGATCTCGGCATCATGATCGAAGGATTGCTCACCGCGCGCGAGGAGCGCGGGCGCAACCGCGATGTCCGCGTCGCATTCGCCCGGCCGCATCGCGGCACCGCCGTGGTGTTCGGCGACGGTTCGCGCCTGACCCGCGTTATCGAGAATCTCGTCGAGAACGCGGTTTCTTTTTCGCCGCCCCAGGGCCTCGTTCAGGTTGCAGCCACCCGCGATGGCGATGATGTGGTGATCCGGGTAGAGGACGAAGGGCCGGGCGTCCCGCCGGAAGCGCGCGAGGCCATCTTCAACCGCTTCCACAGCGACCGGCCGGAGGGCGAGCAGTTCGGGCGCCACAGCGGCCTCGGCCTCGCCATCGCGAAGGCGATTGTCGAAGGGCATAATGGAACGATCATGGCTACCGACCGGGACAATGCCCCCACTGGCGCCAGGTTCGTCATCCGCCTGCCTGCCTGGAGCCGATAGATGAGGGTGGCGGGCAACCCCATCCATGCCAGCAGCGTGCTGATCGGCGGGCGGGTGCTGCTGATCGCAGGCCGCGCGGGGAGCGGCAAGTCGGATCTCACCTTGCGGCTGATCGATCGCGGCGCGCTGCTCGTCGCCGACGATTATACCAGGCTCGAACGGCGCGGCATGACGCTGATCGCCAGCCCCCCCGCCGAAATCGCCGGCAGGATCGAGGTTCGCGGCGTCGGCATCATCGATACCGCCTTCGCCTCCGAAGGGCCGGTGGCGTTGCTGCTCGATCTCGACGCCCCCGCCGACCGACTCCCAGAGGAGCCGCTGCCGACCACCGAGCTGGAAGGAATCGCCATCCCCACCCTGCCCTTCGTCGCACTGGAGGCCTCGGCACCGATCAAGGCCGAGCGGGCGCTGCGCCAGCTTGGCGTGGGGGGCCCGTCATGAACATGGCGGGGCAACCGCGCCGGCTTCTGTTCGTCACCGGCATGTCCGGCTCGGGCAAGAAGACCGCGCTGAAGGCGCTGGAGGACATGGGCTGGGAGACGGTCGACAATCTGCCGCTTTCGCTGCTCGACCGGCTGCTCGCCGCAAGCCCGCCCGAAGGCAGCGTCGATGATGAGCGTCCGCTGGCGCTCGGCATCGACAGCCGCACCCGCGATTTCGACAGCGCGGGCGTGGTTCGACGCGCCCGGTTGCTGCGCGCGCAGGGCCGCGATGCGGCGATATTGTTCCTCGACTGTTCGGGCGCCGAGCTGGCGCGCCGTTATTCGGAAACGCGCAGCCGGCATCCGCTTGCCCAGGATCGGCAGGTGGAGGACGGGATAGCCGAGGAACGCCACCTGCTGAGCCCGCTGCGCGACGCCGCTGACGAGCTGATCGACACCACCGACCGATCGACCAACGATCTCCAGGCCTATCTGCGGCGGGTATTTTCCGACTCGGTGGCGGGCGGCATCACGCTGACGGTCATGTCGTTCGGTTTCTCGCGCGGGGTGCCGCGCGACGCGGATCTGATGTTCGACATGCGCTTCCTGCGCAATCCGCACTGGGTGCCCGAGCTCAAGCCCCGTACCGGGCTCGACCCGGAAGTCGCCGCTTATGTGCAGGCGGATCCCACCTATGCCGAGGCCCGCGCACGGATCGAGGCGCTTATCCTCCTGCTGCTTCCGCGCTATGAAGCCGAGGGCAAAAGCTATGTGACCATCGCCATCGGTTGCACGGGAGGGAAGCACAGATCGGTACATTTCGCCGAGGCCCTCGCAATCGGGTTGCGCGAGGCCGGATTTTCGCCCACGGTCCGGCACCGCGAACTGACTCATCAGAAGTCGGACGACCAGGAGAGCACCGTGCCAGGCATTGGATCATGACGGGTGGATTTGTAGTCGGATGATCGGATTGGTGCTCGTTACCCATGGCCGTCTAGCGGCCGAGTTCGTGACCGCGATGGAGCATGTCGTCGGTCCGCAGACGGCGATCGAGGCGATCTGCATCGGTCCCGACGACGATATGGAAAGCCGCCGGGCGGACATCGCCCGCGCGGTGAAGGCCGTCGATGACGGTTCGGGCGTGATCCTGCTCACCGATCTGTTCGGCGGCACTCCGTCCAACCTCGCCATCTCGCTGATGGAGCCTGGCCGGGTCGAGGTTATCGCGGGCATCAACCTGCCGATGCTGATCCGTCTGGAAGGCGCGCGCAAGATGATGAAGATCAAGGCCGCCGTCGCCGCGGCGCGCGACGCCGGACGCAAATATATCTCGGTCGCATCCGAAGTGCTTGGGGAAGCCGCTGCATGACCGTCCTGAGCCGTGAGGTCCAGATCACCAACATCCGGGGCCTTCACGCCCGCGCCAGCGCCAAGTTCGTCACCCTCGCCAGCACCCATAGTGCCGAGGTGGAGGTGGAGAAGGACGGCTCGAAGGTCGCCGGCACGTCGATCATGGGGCTGATGATGCTGGGCGCCGCCAAGGGCGACAGCGTGATCATCTCCGCGACGGGCGATGGCGCGGAAAGGGCGCTCGCCGCGCTGGTCGAACTGGTCGAGGGCAAATTCGGCGAGGAATGACGCCGATTTCATAGCGGCTGCCATATATCGGTGTCATGCTGAACTCGTTTCAGCATCCACCCATCCGCACTGTCCCCTCTTGTGGCGCGGTGGATACTGAAACAAGTTCAGGATGACGAAGAGAGGATCATCCCCCTGCCCCGCCAGATCACCGCCTTCTCCAACCCGCTGATAAAACGCGTCCGGTCGCTGCGCGAGAAGCGGCATCGGCGCGAAGAAAGGCTGTTCCTGGCCGAGGGACTGCGCATCCTGACCGAGGCCAGCGAAGCGGGAGTGCTGCCGGAATTCGTCTTCTTCGCGAAGGATGGCGCCCAGCATCCGCTGGCCAGGGCGTTGATCGATGCAGTCGAGGCCCGGGGCGGCGAAGCGATCGAAACCGATCGCGACATCCTGGCCAAGCTGTCGGGCAAGGATAACCCGCAGACCGTCATCGGGGTCTATCGGGAGTTCGAAACCGGCCTCGCCCGCATCGATCGCGCGGCTGCCGACATCTGGATCGTCGCCCAGTCGCTGCGCGATCCCGGGAATCTCGGCACCATATTGCGCACTGGCGACGCCGTCGGCGCCGGCGGGCTGATCCTGGTCGACGACTGTGTCGATCCCTTTTCGGTCGAGGCGGTACGCGCGACGATGGGCGCGCTGTTCACCCAGCGGATCGCCACCGCGCGCTGGCCGGAGTTCCTCACCTGGCTGCGCGCCGGCCCCGGCCAGCTGGTCGGTACCAGCCTGAACGCCACGCAGGACTATCAGGCTCCGCGCTACGAGGCTCCGACCTTCATCCTCGTCGGCAATGAGGCGCAGGGCCTTCCCGCCGATTATGAAGCCCGATGCGATCTGCTGGTGAAGATGCCAATGCTTGGCAAGGCGGACAGCCTCAACGTCGCCGTCGCGACGGCGGTGATGGCCTATGAAGTGCTCAACCAGCGGCGGCCCCGCTGAGGCGGCCGATGAGCGAGCAGAAGCCCAATTACATAACGCCTGCCGGCTTCGCCGCGATGCGCGCCCGATATGATCAGCTGTTCGGCACCGAACGGCCGGCGCTGGTCGAGGTGATCAGCTGGGCGGCAGGCAATGGCGACCGCTCGGAGAATGGCGACTATATCTATGGCCGCAAGAAGCTGCGCGAGATCGATCGCGAGCTGGCGCATCTGTCGCGGCGCATGAAGGCCGCCAAAGTTGTAGATCCCGCGCGGCAGGAGGACCGCAGCAAGGTCTTCTTCGGCGCCACCGTCACGATCGTCGACGAAGATGATGTCGAGCGCATCGTGACACTGGTGGGAATCGATGAATCCGATGCGAGCGCCGGCAGGATCAGCTGGATTTCCCCCCTGGCTCATGCGCTGAAGGGCGCCTCGGTGGGCGATCTGCGCCGGGTCAACCTGCCCGGCGGCGTCCGCGAGCATGAGATTCTCGCGATTCGCTATCCCGATCCCTGAACGTTCGCTGAAATGTCAGGAAAACCTCCTGTTCCGTAGCGGTTGTCCCGTTACGGATCAGGCACTTAGTCGAATCATCTCAAGTTTCGCATCGACTTGAAGCGTCGATGCGGTATTTTTCCGCCATGGGCTACGAGGGCATTTCGAAACTTACCGCACGGCAGCGCGACTGCCTGCGCCTCGTGCTGCACCATAAACAGTCCAAGGAAATCGGTCGCGAGCTCGGCATCTCGCCGATGACGGTCGACAACCATTTCCGTAGCGCGATCCAGACTCTCGGCGTTTCCAACCGCCTCGAAGCGGCGCTTCTGCTCGATTCCTTTGAGCGTGGCGAGACTAGTCAGCAATTGACTAGTCAACCGGAAACCGTTGTTTCCCGGCCCCAGAGGCCCATCATGTCCTCACCGGCCGATGTCGGAGACGGGCAGAGAGAAATGTACAGCGCACTTCGCGAGGACCAGGTCCCCTACCGGACCTACCGAGAGATAGGCATCGTCGATTTCCCCTTGCCCGTGCCTACCAGGGGGAAGCCACGCAATGACCTGACGATCGCCCAACGCCTGTTCTGGATCGCCATATTGGTTTTCGGAATGGGGCTGGGTGCCGGCGCGTTACTGTCAGGCTTCGCCGCACTGTCGAACATCGTCCTGGCGCTCAAGCGCTAGGCCATTTCCTTCAACTGATCGGTGCGCCCGTCCCGGCGCAAGGGGAGAGTTATGTCCAACAATCGTGATGAAGCAACGCTGCGTGTCTATGCCGCGCTGGAGGAATATGAGCGGGCCCTGGATATCGCCGCCAACCGTGGCGCCAAGCTTGCCGCCGAACTGCCGCAGGCACGCCTGGACGGCAATTTCGCCATGGAGGTGGCGCATGATGCGTTCGCCAACTTTTTCGGCTCGCTCTCGACCATCATCGCGGCCCGGGGCCAGGTCGTAGAGGGCCATCGCCAGCTCGCGGTCGTGCAGCGCAAGTTCAAGCTGCCGGTGGTCTCGACCGGCGACAAGGGCGATCCGATCCAGCCGATCTATCGCGAGGAAATTCCGCGCCGGGTCGCCTGACACACTAGTTCACCTCTTGACCCCGGCCCTTCCCAGGTGGATGGGCCGGATGGTGAGCAGGCAGATCATATATGGTGCCCTCATGTGGGGCGTCTTCTTCTATTCCCTCCGGCGCGGGACCTGGGAGGAGAGATTGGCGGCTGGCGGACTTCTCGCGGCCTCCTATCTAACTGTTCTCGTGCTCAGCCCCTATGTCGTGCGGTACCATGAGGTGGAAATCCCGGTCGTCCTCGTAGACACCATATTGATGTTCGTCCTTCTGTATATATCTCTGAAGTCAGATCAGTTCTGGCCTCTTTGGCTCACGGCCATGCAGGGCCTGACGATATTGTCCCATTTTGCCATTTACGTTCCTCACATCATTCCATGGGCGTATTGGAACGCGGCAGTCATCTGGGCATATCCGATGCTGATTGTTCTGGGCATCGCCATCTATCGCCGTAGTCATAAGCGAGGGGTCAAGCTCAAACGCTCCGGTGGCAGGCCGTTCTCCCCGAACCTGTGAACGCACCAGAATAGGCGCAATGAACCTTTCATATCACTGGTGGGACCACATTTGGACCTTCAGGCCCTTGGCCTACGGAATCCTAATGTGGACAGTTTCGGTCTACGCCTTCCGGCGAGGCGGGTGGGAGGAGCGTCTTACCGCCGTTGGCTTCTTGGCCAATTCATATCTGACCCTCATGGTCATAGTGCCGGACGGCAACCAATATCACCGCGTCGAAGCGCTGGTGTTGAGCATCGATATCATTTTCCTTGTCCAGTTGATATTGACGGCGCTGCGATCGAGACGCTTCTGGCCGATGTGGCTTGCTGCCATGCAGGGCATGACCATATTGGCGCATCTCCTGCCACTCATGCCCCATGCCTTACCCATCATATATCGCGACGCCACCGCGCTCTGGAGCTACCCGATGTGGTTCGTGCTGGCATTGGCGGTCGGTAACCGTCCCGCTCAGCAAGCGAGGTACGGTGATTCCGAATAGCTCTTCGCTTATTTCTCCAGCTACCACCATTTCCACCATTGCTGTACCAGCCACCCGACGCGTCACAAGCCGTTCGGGGAGTCCATGGACAGTCTGTACGATCGGCTCCCAGGCCTGCTGACATTCCGCCCGCTGCTCTACGGAATCCTGATGTGGTTCGTGTGCATCTACGCTTTCCTCCGCGGTGGATGGGAGGAGCGGATCGCAATTTTAGTCCTTATTATATCCGCCTACCTGACGTTTGTGCTCAGCGCACTGTTTCGATCCCGATACACAGATCTTGAATGGCCCATATTTCTCGGAGATGTGGTCACTTTCATTGTTCTTCAGCTGCTCGCGATGCAATCCAAAAAGTTCTCGCCTCTATGGCTCGCCGCCTTCAGCGGTGTGGTGCTCCTCTCGCATCTCGCTCCCCTAATGCCCGGAATGCTACCTGCGACATATCATGATGCGATAGCGATTTGGGGCTATCCCAGTCTGATAGTGTTGGCGCTCGGCATCGCGAACCACCATCGGACAAAGATGCAGATCCTGGCGCGACCAACATAACCAGCAAGCCTTGGCTGGCCTGGCGCTGCTGTACATCGGTACCTCGACACCGGGCCGACGAGCGGCCTCAGCGCATTGCGGATATTGGCCCAGATCGCATTTTCCCCTACGGTCAACGATGGTCTCTGGGGGCGACGCCGCTGATGTCGATGGACGATCTGGCTGAGTATCTCCCCACATTGCTGACCTTCAGGCCCCTGCTCTACGGAATCCTGCTGTGGAGCATATTCGTCTACGCTTTTCGGCGCGGCGGATGGGAGGAGAGGACGGTGATCCTGGCCTCCGTTCTGAGCACCTATCTCACCGTCATTTTCACGGTTTCGTTTCGCATCCGATATACGAAGATCGAGCTACCAATAGTCTTGATCGATCTGGGGGTATTCCTGCTGCTTCAAGGGATTGCCCTGAAGTCGGCGAAATTCTGGCCGCTATGGCTTGCCGCCTTCGAAGGCGTGGTTCTGCTGTCGCACATGGCTCCGCTGATGCCGGGAGTGGTGCCGCGAACCTATTATGACGCCACGGCGCTCTGGAGCTACCCCAAGCTCATCGTACTGGCTTTCGGCATCGCAAATCATCACAGGGCAGCCGTACAGGCTGCATCCGCCAAAACGGAAAAAGGGGGTCAGGCGGCCGGCGCCAAGGCCCCTCTTTACAGTCGGCTCCCTATCCTCAGTGCCTTACCGCGACCTCGCCGCCATCGGGGCTGGTCGCGCCCTTCAAGGTGAGCGCCAGTTCGTCGGCCTCAGTCCAGTCGATCGCGGTGAGGTGATCGGCCAGCGCCAGTGCCAGCACCTCGTCGACATGGGCCACGGGGATGATCTTCAGCCCCTCGCGGATGTTGGCCGGGATCTCGACGAGGTCCTTCTCATTGTCCTTGGGGATCAGCACCGTGGTGATGCCGCCGCGCAGCGCCGCCAGCAGCTTTTCCTTGAGCCCGCCGATCGGCAGCACGCGGCCGCGTAGCGTCACCTCACCGGTCATCGCCACTTCCTTGCGGACGGGCACGCCGGTCAGGGTCGAGACGATCGCGGTGGTGATGCCGATACCGGCCGAGGGGCCGTCCTTGGGCACCGCGCCCTCGGGCAGGTGGATGTGGATGTCCTTGCGGGCGATCAGGCTGGGCTTGATGCCATAGGCCGGCGCGCGCGCCTTGACGAAGCTGAAAGCCGCCTGGACGCTCTCCTTCATCACGTCGCCCAGCTTGCCGGTCGTGTTGATCCCGCCCTTGCCGGGCACCGTCACCGCCTCGATCGTCAGCAACTCGCCGCCGACCTCGGTCCAGGCGAGACCCGTGACCGCACCGACCTGGTCCTCCTCCTCGCCGATGCCGAAACGATATTTCCGGACGCCCGCGAAATCGGCCAGGTTCTCGGGGGTGATGACGATCTTCTCGCCCTTGCCCTCCAGGATACGCCGCAGGCTCTTGCGCGCGAGCTTGGCGATCTCGCGCTCCAGCGTGCGGACACCGGCCTCGCGGGTATAATAGCGGATCAGGTCGCGCAGCCCTTCGTCGGTCAGTTCGAACTCGCCGGGCTTCAGGCCATGCGCCTCGATCTGCTTGTCGCGCAGATGCTCCTTAGCGATCTCGACCTTCTCGTCCTCGGTATAGCCCTCCAGACGGATGATCTCCATGCGGTCGAGCAGCGGCTGGGGCAGGTTCAGGCTGTTCGCGGTGCACACGAACATCACGTCCGAGAGATCGACGTCGATCTCCAGATAATGATCCTGGAACTTGTTGTTCTGCTCCGGATCGAGCACCTCCAGCAACGCCGAGGCAGGGTCCCCTCGGAAATCCTGGCCGAGCTTGTCGATCTCGTCGAGCAGGAACAACGGGTTGGAAGTGCCCGCCTTCTTCAGGTTGGTAACGATCTTACCGGGCAGCGATCCGATATAGGTACGCCGATGGCCACGAATCTCGGCCTCGTCGCGCACGCCACCCAGCGACTGGCGCACGAACTCGCGCCCCGTCGCCTTGGCGATCGAGCGGCCAAGCGAGGTCTTGCCGACGCCCGGAGGGCCGACGAGGCACAGGATCGGCCCCTTCAGCTTGTTGGTACGCGCCTGCACCGCCAGATATTCGACGATCCGGTCCTTGACCTTCTCCAAACCATGATGATCGGCATCCAGCACCGCCTGGGCCGCCGCGATATCCTTCTTGAGCTTGGACTTCTTGCCCCAGGGCAGGCCCAGCAGCACGTCCAGATAATTGCGGACGACGGTCGCCTCGGCGGACATGGGCGCCATGGTGCGCAGCTTCTTTAGTTCGGCATTGGCCTTGCCGCGCGCTTCCTTGGACAGCTTCAGCTTGGCGATCTTCGCGGCGAGTTCGGCCAGCTCGTCGCCGCCTTCCTCGCCCTCGCCATTGCCCAGCTCGCGCTGGATCGCCTTGAGCTGCTCGTTGAGATAATATTCGCGCTGCGTCTTCTCCATCTGCCGCTTGACCCGGCTCCGGATCTTCTTCTCGACCTGGAGCACGCCCAGCTCGCCTTCCATCAGCGCGAAGGCCATTTCCAGCCGCTTGGCGGGATCGAGTTCGATCAGCAGCGCCTGCTTGTCGGCGACCTTGATCGAGATGTTGGCGGCGACCGCATCGGCAAGTTTCGAAGCCTCCTCGATCTGGCCCAGCTGGACCGACGTTTCGGCGGGCAGCTTCTTGTTCAGCCGAGCATAATTCTCGAACTGGTCGACCACCGACCGCATCAGCGCGGAAACCTCGGTTCCCTCCGCCTCGACATCCTCGATCGTCTCGACCGTCGCGGTCAGGTGCGCCTCGTCCTGGTCGAGCGTCTCGAGCCTGGCGCGCTGCTTGCCCTCGACCAGCACGCGCACCGTCCCGTCGGGCAGCTTGAGCAGCTGCAGCACCGTCGCGATCACGCCCAGATCATAGAGCGCATCGCGATCGGGATCGTCCTCCGCCGGATCGAGCTGTGCCACCAGGAAGATCGACTTGTCAGCAGCCATCGCACTCTCGAGCGCCGCCACGGACTTCTCGCGGCCGACGAACAAGGGTACGATCATGTGCGGGAAAACGACGATATCGCGCAGCGGCAATACGGGCAGTGTCTCGGTCATCTAGTCTCCGTTCGGAACGCCGCGTGGACGCCCCTCGGCGACCTATATGGGCGCCTCGCCCTTCACGATCAATGAACAGAGATATCTTATCTCTCCCAAGTTGTAATTTTCCGCGACCGCGGTAAGGCCGCCTCCGTGACCTCCACGGAACCGAGCCATAGCCGGCGCCCGCATGGCCGGGATGCGAGCATCGACATCCTGCGCGGCCTGGCGCTGATCACGATCACGATCAACCACATCACCGGCTTCACCGACCGGATGCACATGGCCGGCATGCAGTTCCCGACCCTGACTCTCTGGGGCTTTTCCAGCGCGGCCGAGATATTCTTCCTCCTGTCCGGCTATCTGGTCGGGGCGGTCTATTTCAGTGCCGCCAAGGATCCGTCGATCGGGCAGTTCGCGGGCAAGGTCTGGCCGCGAACGGGCAAGCTCTATGTCTACAACCTGCTGCTGTTCCTGGCGCTACTGCCGCTCTGCCTCAATTCGCCCGATCTGGCGCGGCTCAGCTTCTACAGCTGGTTCATCCAGAAAGGCCCGGCCTCGCTGGTCGATTTCCTGATCCTCTACGTGCAGCCCTACTGCCTGGAGATTCTGGTCACCTACATGGCGCTGTTGGGCACGGCGCCGCTATTCGCGCTGCTGCTGCGCTGGCAGCCGCTGGTCGCGCTGGCGGGATCGGCGGCGCTCTACTGGTTCGCGCATGAGCATGCGTGGTTCAACATCATCGGCGGCTCGCCGGTCGGCGACTGGCGCTGGAACTTCAACCCGGCGTCCTGGCAGCTGATCTTCTTCGGTGCGCTGGCCGCAGGGCGCTACCGGCTGCTGGCGAAGATGGAGAAGCGCGCCGAGGGTAACTGGCACTGGCTGGTTCCCCCGGTGCTGCTGTTCGCGGGCCTCACCATCCTGTTCCTCGCACAGGGCTGGTATTCGTTCGAGGTGCTGTACCAGAGCAAGATACGGATCGGCCCGGTCCGCGTTGCCCATGCGCTGTCGGTGTGCTGGCTGATCATGTCGATCCTGTGGATGTGGCCGCGCCTCCAGCGCACGTGGCCGATGCGGCAATGCGCCGTGATCGGCTCGAATTCACTGCAGACCTTCGTCGTCAGCGTCGCACTCAGCTATGCGGCCGGTTTCGTCTGGATCGAACATTGGCCCACCCATCATGCCTATATGGCGCTGTGCATCGGCAGCGTCCTGGCGCTGGGCCTGTTCGCGAACCTGTATATGCGGTGGAAGAACCGGTAGACGCCGCCCGGTCCACCGGGCGGTCGACAGCCCAAACGCCAGCTTGCCTGCCCCATAGCCACCCTGCCCTTGCCTTTCGCGCCCCCCGCGCGCATGGGAGGCGCCCGAATAATTTGTGGGATTACACATGGCGACGAACTGGACGCCCTCGAGCTGGCGTCAACACCAGGCGGTGCAGATGCCCGACTATCCGGACCAGGCGGCTCTTGAGGCTGCCGAGAAGGAATTGTCGAGCTATCCGCCGCTGGTCTTCGCGGGCGAGGCACGCGAGTTGAAGGCATCGCTGGCCGAAGTCGCGGCCGGCCGGGCCTTCCTGCTCCAGGGCGGCGACTGCGCAGAGAGCTTCGCCGAGTTCCACCCGAACAACATCCGCGACACCTTCCGCGTGCTGCTGCAGATGGCGGTGGTGCTCACCTATGCGTCGAAGATGCCGATCGTGAAGGTCGGTCGCATGGCGGGCCAGTTCGCCAAGCCGCGCTCCGCGCCCAACGAGGAGCAGAATGGCGTCTCGCTGCCCAGCTATCGCGGCGACATCATCAACGATATCGCCTTCGAGGAAGCTGGCCGCGCGCCCGATCCGCAGCGGATGATCAAGGCCTACAGCCAGTCGGCGGCGACGCTCAACCTGCTGCGCGCATTCGCCTCGGGCGGCTATGCCAATCTCCATCAGGTCCATGCCTGGACGCTCGACTTCATGGGCCGGAGCCCCTGGGCCGCCCAATATGGCGAAGTGGCGAGCCGGATCGGCGATGCACTGGACTTCATGGCGGCCTGCGGGATCAACTGGGAAACCGTGCCCCAGCTTAAGGGTACGTCCTTCTACACCAGCCATGAGGCGCTGCTGCTGCCCTATGAGCAGGCGATGACCCGCGAGGACAGCCTCAACGCCGGCGACTGGTTCGACACGTCCGCCCATATGCTGTGGATCGGCGACCGCACCCGCTTCGAGGGGTCGGCGCATGTCGAGTATCTGCGCGGCGTCAGCAACCCGATCGGCCTCAAGTGCGGCCCGAGCCTGGAGCCGGACGCCCTGCTGCGCATGCTTGATACGCTCGATCCCCGGCGCGAGCCGGGCCGGATCACGCTGATCACCCGCTACGGCCACGACAAGATCGAGAAGCACCTGCCCGCCCTGGTCCGCGCCGTGAAGCGCGAGGGCCGCCCGGTCGTCTGGTCATGCGATCCGATGCACGGGAACGTCGTCAAGGCGCCGAACGGCTACAAGACCCGGCCGTTCGACCGCATCCTGGCCGAGGTGCGCGGCTTCTTCGCGGTCCACCGTGCCGAGGGCACCCATGGCGGCGGCATTCATGCCGAGATGACCGGCCAGAACGTCACCGAATGCACCGGCGGCGCGATGGCGGTGACCGACGAGAATCTTGCCGATCGCTACCACACCCATTGCGATCCGCGGCTCAATGCCGGGCAGAGCATCGAACTGGCCTTCCTGCTCGCCGAAATGCTGAATCAGGAGATGAAGGAGCGCGATCGGGCCGCCGCCTGATCGCGTTCCACGCCTGCCGCTGGCCAGGCGGCGGCAACTTCTTGGTCCAGAATGAACCAAGCTGCTACGGGCCATATCGGCCTGCGGCGGCGACCCACCCTTTTCCGCCACTCCTGCCGCGCATCGTCCGGTCGCTTTCGGGGGCGGGATCGCTTGCGAACGGTGGCATCCCGCCTCGACTCCGGCTAAACCGCTGACATCATGGGGGTAGATCGGATCAACAGCCTGACGGACAGCCAGCGCAGCTATCTGCGCCTGGTTCTCCAGCACAAGTCCTCGAAAGAGATCGCGCAGCAACTGGGCATTTCCGCGCACACGGTCGACAAACGCATCAAGGAAGCGATGCGCATCCTCGACGTCGGGACCCGGGTGGAGGCTGCGAAAATCCTCGCAATGGCCGAATCCGGGGCCGTTTCTCCATTGGGCCCCCAATCGCCGGACCTAGCAATTCCGCAGATTTCCGTCACTTCAGGTGCAACGGGGACGCAAGGGAATGAAGCAGGTGCCGCATCGTCGGGGGTCATGGTCGGGGAAGAGCAACTTGCCTTCGGTTCGCATCCGGTGCCGCGCCCCTTCCCTCTCCCATTCCCCACGGGCGATCGCCCGCACAACAATCTCTCCTTCCTGCAGCGCCTAGGATGGACGATAGGTCTGATCATCGGGCTGGCGCTGGCCACCGGCATCCTTCTGTCGGGTCTGACCGCCCTGGGGACGCTGCTCGTTGCCCTGCGGAACTAGACCGCGCGCCGGGCGGTAGCAGGCTCACCACGTCTTCGATCCTCGCGCGGATCCGTGCGATCATGGATCGACCGTGCCGCCGCACCGCAGGATATCCTTTCAGCCGCGGCGACACCGGCAAACGCGCCCTCCATCTGGGCGAGTCCTATCGCCCGCTGAAGTCGGCGGACGCCACCCAGCGTCATCGCGATTCCGCTGCTGCCAGCGCGCGGGGCGGCGAACAGCGGCTGGCCGACCTGATCGCCCCGCTGTGCGGCCATGGCTCGACCGTCGTCGCGGCGGACCTGGTCAGCCGCTTCGGGTCCCTGTCGGCGCTGTTCCGGGCGAACCGCGCCGCACTCGAAAGCCGCCTGCCCGGGCGACGCGACCTGATCGACATGCTCCTCGCCGTACAGCCGCTGGTCCGCGAACTGCTGAAGGCGGAGATGCTCGATGCGCCGGTGCTGCCCGACAACCGCGCCGCGATCCGCTATCTTCATGCCAGCATGGCGCATGAGCCCGCCGAACAGGTGCGGGTCCTCTATCTCGACGCCAAGAACCGGATCCTGCGCGACGACGTCGCCGCGCGCGGCAGCGTGACCAAGACCGATATCTTCCCGCGAGAGATCGTGCGGCGGGCACTCGACCTGGGCGCCACCGGACTGATCATGGCGCACAACCATCCTTCGGGCGATCCCGAGCCGAGCCGGCACGATCTGACGGCGACCCGCGCCGTCGCCGAAGCCGCGCGGCTGTTCGACATCGTCCTTCACGATCATATCGTGATCGGGCGCGGCGGCTATCGCAGCCTGCGCGAGGAAGGCTATCTCTAGGGCTGGAAACGGCGCCGGTCCACCGGGGTTGCCCGCGCGAAGCCGCAGGAGCGCTCAGGCTACCATCAGCTGGAGCGCGGGTTCGGCAACCCACCCCGACGTGCGCGGCGACACCGGCCGGCTGGCGATGCGCCACGGTTCCTGGAGGCGAATTTCGACATGCTGAAGAAGGCGATCGAGCCGGCCCACGGCGCTATCATCGCTGAGCCGGACGGCCTCCGCGATTCGATCGAGCAGTGCCCCGACCGCACCCGCGCCGAACTGCGCGATCAGATAGTCGGCCTTCTCGGCCCAAGCCACATCCTCCTGCATGGACCGATCCTAGCGCCATCGCCCGGAGAGGCCATTGCGTAGTTTCCCGATGAATTGACGCACCGCCCCGGCCGCGCGCCTTTGCGCCTTGACTTGGCCACCGGTGCCCCATAAGGACGCCGCTCCGCACCGGACGGCCCCTTCGTCTAGCGGTCTAGGACGTCGCCCTCTCACGGCGAAAACACGGGTTCGAGTCCCGTAGGGGTCACCAGCGATTTCGCTGTTCAGCCATATCCGTCAATCCCGCTTGGGCTGCGAGGCCGGTCGGCTGCTGGCCGACAGCGATCCATTCTGGTCAGTTCCGGGCTTCCACCTCTCCGGTCCGCAGCCCGGTATCGCGATGGCTGGCTCAGATATCTGCGTCCGTATCGAGCCCGGAAAAGCACGAAATTGTCGCATAGGACGCTATGGCTGAAAGATTAGGTTGTAGCGCCGCGTCATTTTAGAGGCTTCACTCAGAAGGCTACGCATGTATAGGCCCGGCGCTGAATAGCCCGGCTGGGACGGGCGTGGGAGCAAGGGCGCCGGATGAGCTATCCGCAGAATCAGGGTTTGTACGATTCCAGCAATGAGCATGATGCCTGCGGCGTCGGCTTCATTACCCATATCCGCGGCGAGAAATCGAACAGCGTCGTCCAGCGTGGCCTGCAGATACTGCTCAACATCGATCATCGCGGCGCGGTCGGCGCCGACCCGCTGCTCGGCGACGGCGCCGGCATCCTGATCCAGATTCCCGACGCCCTGCTGCGCGACTGGGCGGCGGGCGCCGGCCTCATCCTGCCCCAGCCCGGCGACTATGCCGTAGCGATGTGCTTCCTGCCGCGCGACGAAGCCGCGCGCGATTTCGCCGTCACCACCTTCGAGAAATTCATCGCCAAGGAAGGCCAGACCGTGATCGGCTGGCGCGACGTTCCGGTCAACACCGCCGGCCTGGGCCAGGCGGTGCTCGACGAGATGCCGGTGATCCGCCAGGCGATCGTCGGCCGGGGCGAGGACTGCGCGGACCAGGATGCATTCGAACGCAAGCTGCTCGTCATCCGCAAGCAGACCCAGAACCCGCTCGCGGCGCTCGCCGAGAAGAACGAGCTTCCGGGCCTCACCGACCTCTACATGCCGAGCTTTTCGAGCCGCACCGTGGTCTACAAGGGCCTGCTGCTCGCCGGCCAGGTCGGCAGCTTCTACCAGGACCTCGGCAACCCGCTGACCACCTCGGCGATCGCGCTGGTCCACCAGCGCTTCTCGACCAACACCTTCCCCAGCTGGAAGCTGGCCCATCCGTACCGCTTCATCGCCCATAATGGCGAAATCAACACGGTGCGCGGCAACGTCAACTGGATGAACGCGCGCCGGCGCACGATGGAATCGGAGCTGCTCGGCGCCGATCTCGACAAGATCTGGCCGATCATCCCACACGGCCAGTCCGACACCGCCTGTCTCGACAACGCGCTCGAACTGCTGGTGGCCGGCGGCTATTCGCTCGCCCATGCGGTGATGATGCTGATCCCCGAAGCCTGGGCCGGCAACCCGCTGATGGATCCCGCGCGCAAGGCCTTCTACGAATATCATGCCGCGCTGATGGAGCCATGGGACGGCCCCGCCGCCGTCGCTTTCACCGATGGCCGCCAGATCGGTGCGACACTGGACCGCAACGGCCTGCGCCCTGCCCGCTTCCTCGTCACCGACGACGATCATGTCATCATGGCCTCGGAATCGGGCGTGCTGCCCATCGCCGAGGAGAACATCGTCCGCAAATGGCGCCTCCAGCCCGGCAAGATGCTGCTCATCGACATGGAGCAGGGCCGGATCATCGAGGATGAGGAGATCAAGGCCAGCCTCGCCGAGGCGAAGCCCTACGCCAAGTGGCTGGAATCGACCCAGTACAAGCTGAAGGATCTCGACGCGGTCCGCACGCCCGAGACCGAGACGCCCGAACTGCCGAACGATCCGCACGCGCTGCTCGATCGCCAGCAGGCCTTCGGCTACACCCAGGAGGATATCGCCAAATTCCTGGAGCCGATGGCACGCGCCGGTGACGATCCGATCGGATCGATGGGCACCGATACGCCGATCGCGGTGCTCTCCGCCCGGCCCCGGCTGCTTTACGATTATTTCAAGCAGAATTTCGCCCAGGTCACCAATCCGCCGATCGATCCGATCCGCGAGGAACTGGTGATGTCGCTTGTGTCGATGATCGGCCCGCGCCCGAACCTGCTGGGCCGCCAGGCCGGCACCCACAAGCGCCTGGAGGTCGATCAGCCGATCCTCACCAATGGCGACGTCGCCCGCATCCGTTCGGCCGAGGCGCAGCTCGACGGCGCCTTCCGTACCGAGACGATCGACATCACCTGGGACGCCACGGCCGGCGCCGACGGCATGGCCAACGCCATCAAGGAGATGTGCTGGGCCGCGACCGAGGCGGTGCTCGCCGACAAGAACATCCTGATCCTGTCGGACCGCACCCAGGGCCCGGACCGGATCGCGATCCCGTCGCTGCTGGCAACCGCCGCCGTCCACCACCATCTCGTCAAGCAGGGCCTGCGCATGCAGACCGGGCTGGTCGTCGAGACCGGCGAGGCGCGCGAGGTCCATCATTTCTGCGTGCTGGCCGGCTACGGCGCCGAGGCGGTGAACCCCTATCTCGCCTTCGACACGCTCGAAGAGATCCGGGTCCGCCAGAATCTGCCGCTGAGCAAGCCCGAGGTCCGCAAGAACTATATCAAGGCGGTCGGCAAGGGCATGCTCAAGGTCATGTCCAAGATGGGCATCTCGACCTATCAGAGCTATTGCGGCGCGCAGATCTTCGACGCGATCGGCCTCGCCTCCGCCTTCATCGACAAATATTTCACGGGCACCGCGACGACGATCGAGGGCATCGGTCTCGCCGAGGTGGCCGAGGAAACCGTCCGCCGTCACGCCGCCGCCTATGGCGACAATCCCATCTACAAGAACATGCTCGATGTCGGCGGTGTCTATGGCTACCGGATCCGGGGCGAGGAACATGCCTGGACCCCGGAGAGCGTCTCCGCGCTCCAGCATGCCGTGCGCGGCAACAGCAAGGAGCGCTACGAAGCCTTTGCTGCGCAGATCAACGAACAGAATGCGCGCCTGCTCCAGATCCGCGGCCTGATGGACCTGAAGCCTGCCGAAACCCCGCTGTCGATCGACGAGGTCGAGCCGGCGTCGGAGATCGTCAAGCGCTTCGCCACCGGCGCGATGAGCTTCGGCTCGATCAGCCGCGAGGCGCACACGACGCTCGCCGTGGCGATGAACCGCATCGGCGCCCGTTCGAACACCGGCGAGGGCGGCGAGGAAGCCGATCGCTTCAAGCCGATGGCCAATGGCGCTTCCATGCGCTCGGCGATCAAGCAGGTCGCCTCGGGCCGGTTCGGCGTCACCGCCGAATATCTGGTCAACGCCGACGACATCCAGATCAAGATGGCCCAGGGCGCCAAGCCCGGCGAAGGCGGCCAGCTGCCGGGCGACAAGGTCGACAAGAACATTGCCCGCGTCCGCCATTCGACCCCGGGCGTCGGCCTGATCTCGCCGCCGCCGCACCATGACATCTATTCGATCGAGGATCTGGCCCAGCTGATCCACGACCTGAAGAACGTCAACACCCGTGCGCGCATCTCGGTGAAGCTCGTCTCCGAAGTCGGCGTCGGCACCGTCGCCGCCGGCGTCTCCAAGGCGCGCGCCGACCATGTGACCATCTCCGGCTATGACGGCGGCACCGGCGCATCGCCGCTGACCTCGCTCACCCATGCAGGCAGCCCGTGGGAAATCGGCCTCGCCGAAACCCAGCAGACACTGCTGCTCAACGGCCTGCGCAGCCGCATCGCGGTGCAGGTCGACGGCGGCATCCGCACCGGCCGCGACGTCGCGATCGGCGCCCTGCTCGGCGCCGACGAGTTCGGCTTCGCCACCGCCCCGCTGATCGCCGCCGGCTGCATCATGATGCGCAAATGCCATCTCAACACCTGCCCGGTCGGCGTTGCCACCCAGGACCCGGTGCTGCGCGCGCGCTTCACCGGCCAGCCTGAGCATGTCATCAACTATTTCTTCTTCGTCGCTGAGGAACTCCGCCAGATCATGGCGGAAATGGGCTTCCGAACCGTCGAGGAGATGGTCGGCCGCGTCGACCGGATCGACATGCGCAAGGCGCTCGACCACTGGAAGGCCCATGGCGTCGATCTCGGCCGCCTGCTCCACCAGGCGAAGCCGGCGATGGGGAACACGCTGTTCTGGTCGGGCACCCAGGATCATGGCCTGGAGAATGCGCTCGACAATGATCTGATCGCCGCCGCCGCCCCCGCGCTCGAAAAGGGCGAGGCCGTGGTGATCGAGCGGCCGGTGGTCAACGTCAACCGCACCGTCGGCGCGATGCTGTCGGGTGAGGTGGCGCGGCGCTTCGGCCATGCCGGCCTGCCCGAGAACAGCATCACGATCCGGCTGACCGGCGTCGCCGGACAGAGCTTCGGGGCGTTTCTCGCTCATGGCGTCACGCTGGAACTGACCGGCGACGGCAACGACTATGTCGGCAAGGGCCTGTCGGGCGGTCGCGTGATCGTGCGCCAGCCCGCGCATGTCAGGCGCAACCCGCTGGAGAACATCATCGTCGGCAACACCGTGCTCTACGGCGCAATCGCGGGCGAGGCCTATTTCCAGGGCGTCGCGGGCGAGCGCTTCGCGGTTCGCAACTCGGGCGCGATCGCGGTGGTCGAGGGTACCGGCGACCATGGCTGCGAATATATGACCGGCGGCGTCGTCGCCGTGCTGGGCAGGACCGGCCGCAACTTCGCGGCGGGCATGTCGGGCGGCGTCGCCTATGTCTATGATGAGGACGGCCTGTTCCGCGAGCGCTGCAACCACGCGATGGTGGAGGTCTCGCCGATCTCGGGCGCTCCCGACGCCGAGGAAGGCACCGGCCGGCCGCAGCAGCGCGCCGCCAGCGTCAACGACTATGGCATGGGCGATATGCTCCGCCATGACGCGGAACGGCTGCGCATCCTGCTCGAACGGCACCATCTCCACACCGGGAGTGCGCAGGCTCGCGCGCTGCTCGACGACTGGCAGTCCACCCTCAAGCGTTTCGTGAAGGTGATGCCGCGTGATTATGCCCGCGCGCTGCGGCAGCTGGAGACCGAGCGCCTCGCCGCTGCCAATGTCGCGGCCGAATAAGGAAGATAGCTATGGGCAAGGCTACCGGATTTCTCGAAATCGAGCGCAACGACCGCGGCTATCTGAAGCCGGCCGAGCGCCTGAAGAACTGGAACGAGTTCGTCGTTCCGCTGGAAGACAAGGCGCTGAAGGACCAAGCGTCGCGCTGCATGAACTGCGGCATCCCGTTCTGCCACAATGGCTGTCCGGTGAACAACATCATCCCCGACTGGAACCATCTGGTATTCGAGGATGATTGGAAGAACGCACTGGAAGTTCTTCATTCGACGAATAATTTTCCCGAGTTCACCGGCCGCGTCTGCCCTGCCCCATGCGAGGCCGCCTGCACGCTGAACATCCAGGACACCCCCGTCACCATCAAGTCGATCGAATGCGCGATCGTCGATCGCGGATGGGATGAAGGCTGGATCGTGCCGCAGGTTCCGGCGCGCCGCACCGGCAAGTCGGTCGCGGTGGTCGGCTCGGGCCCGGCCGGCATGGCCTGCGCCCAGCAGCTCGCCCGCGCCGGCCACAGCGTCACCCTGTTCGAGAAGAACGACCGGATGGGCGGCCTGCTCCGCTATGGCATTCCGGACTTCAAGATGGAGAAGCATCTCATCAACCGCCGGCTGGTGCAGATGGAGGCCGAAGGCGTCACCCTGCGCACGTCCACCGAGGTCGGCGTCCAGGTGTCGCTCGACTCGCTCAAGGAGAATTTCGACGCGGTCGTCCTGTCGGGCGGCGCCGAGAAGCCCCGCCCGCTGGAAATCCCCGGCTTCGAGCTTCAGGGCGTCCGCTATGCGATGGAATTCCTGACCCAGCAGAACAAGCGCGTCGCCGGCGACGACGAGATGCGCGCCGCGCCGCGCGGCTCGCTGACCGCAACCGGCAAGCATGTCGTCGTGATCGGCGGCGGCGACACCGGATCGGACTGCGTCGGCACCTCGAACCGCCAGGGCGCCGCATCGGTCACCCAGCTCGAGATCATGCCCAAGCCGCCTGAGAAGGAGGCCAAGGCCCTGAGCTGGCCGAACTGGCCGCTCAAGCTGCGCACCTCCTCCAGCCATGAGGAAGGCTGCGAGCGCGATTGGTCGGTCGTCACCAAGCGAGCGATCGGCAGCAACGGCCAGCTCACCGCGCTCGAATGCGTGCGAGTCGAGTGGGTCGACGGCCGGATGCAGGAAATCGCCGGCAGCGAATTCACCCTGAAGGCCGACCTCGTCTTCCTGGCGATGGGCTTCCTGGGCCCGAACACGTCGGGCATGATCGAGCAGGCGGGCGTCGAGTTGGATCCGCGCGGCAACGTCAAGGCGAACATGGACGATTACGCCACCAGCCAGGACGGCATCTTCGCCTGCGGCGACATGCGCCGCGGCCAGAGCCTGATCGTCTGGGCGATACGCGAGGGCCGCCAGTGCGCCCGTGCGGTCGACCTTCACCTGATGGGCGCGACCGACCTGCCGAGATAACCCCTTCGCCGTCATGTCATGTCTGTGGCCTTCTCGGAGGTCTTCTGGCTGATGAGACATGGAGCCCAGCCTCCGCTGGGTGACGGTAACAGGTCATCGCGTTACGCTTGCCCCCTTGCCCTCCCTCCGGCCTTCCCTATCTAGGCCCTGCGGGACCGGGCCCCTCTGGCGATCTCCACCGATCGTGATGTCGGACCGCATCGAGCAAGCTCGGTGTCACGGGGTCCATCTTCCTCCGGCGCCGGCCCATGAGGGAGAATGAAGCCATGTCCATGAACTGCCCCGTTTGCGCGGTGCCGCTGACGATGAGCACCCGCCAGAATGTCGAGATCGACTATTGCCCGCAATGCCGGGGCGTCTGGCTCGATCGCGGCGAACTCGACAAGATCATCGAGCGCTCGGCCGCCGAACTGGCGCCTGCTCCACCGCCGCAGGCCGCCCCACCCCCGCAATCCCGCCAGCCTGAATACCGGCAGCCGCATTACGGGTATGACGACCGCTACAAATACAAGCGGAAGAAGAGCTTTCTGGAGGAGCTGTTCGACTGAAGCTCCCTGTTATCTCGTCATGCCAGCCCTTCGACCGCCTGCAAGGCAGGCGCTCAGGATAAACTTCAGCCTGAAAGGCTGAACGCTGGCATCCATGTCTGCGTCTTCCCGAAATGCCATCTGATTGGTAAGAGACATGGACTCCAGCCTGCGCTGGAGTGACGACAAAAAAAGGCGCCGGATCGCTCCGGCGCCTTCTCCTTACTCGTGTCGCTCGCCCTACGCCGCCGCCTTCGCCCGGCTGGCGCGCTTGCGCTCATGCGGATCGAGGTGGACCTTGCGGAGCCGGATCGACTTGGGCGTGACTTCGACCATCTCGTCATCGTCGATATAGGCGATCGCCTGTTCCAGCGTCATTTTCTTCGGCGGGGTCAGCCGGATCGCGTCATCCTTGCCGCCAGAGGCGCGGAAGTTGGTGAGCTGCTTGGCCTTCATCGGGTTGACTTCGAGGTCTTCGGTCTTGGCGTTCTCGCCGATGATCATGCCCTCGTACAGCGCCTCGCCATGGCCCACGAACAGGATGCCGCGCTCTTCCAGCGGGCCGAGCGCATAGCTGTTCGCCTCGCCCGCGCCGTTGGAGATCAGCACGCCGTTCTTGCGGCCCTCGATATTGCCCTTGTGGGGTCCATATTTCTCGAACAGCCGGTTCATGATGCCGGTGCCGCGCGTGTCCGACAGGAACTCGCCATGATAGCCGATCAGGCCACGCGAGGGTGCCGAGAAGGTGATGCGGGTCTTGCCGCCGCCCGACGGGCGCATGTCGGTCAGTTCGGCTTTCCGGATCGCCATCTTCTCGACGACGGTGCCCGAATGCTCCTCGTCCACGTCGATGACGACGGTCTCATAGGGCTCGGTCCTGCCGCCCTTCTCGTCTTCGCCGAAGATCACGCGCGGGCGCGAGATGCCGAGTTCGAAGCCCTCGCGGCGCATCGTCTCGATCAGCACGCCGAGCTGCAGCTCGCCGCGGCCGGCGACGTCGAAGCTGTCCTTGCCGGCGCTCTCGGTCACCTTGATAGCGACGTTCGATTCTGCCTCGCGGAACAGCCGGTCGCGGATCATGCGGCTCGTCACCTTGCTGCCCTCGCGGCCCGCCATCGGACTGTCGTTGACGGCAAAGGTCATCGACAGCGTCGGCGGATCGATCGGCTGCGCCTGCAGCGGCTCGGTGACGGTCGGGTCGGCAATGGTGTTGGCGACGGTCGCGACGGTGAGGCCGGCCAGCGAGATGATGTCGCCCGCCTTGGCTTCGTCGACCGGAATCCGCTCCAGCCCCCGGAACGCCATGATCTTCGAGGCGCGGCCGGTCTCGACCACATTGCCTTCGGGATCGAGCGCGTGGATCGGCTGGTTGACCTTGACCGTGCCGCTCTGGACCAGGCCGGTCAGGATGCGGCCCACGAAATTGTCGCGATCGAGCAGCGTGACGAGGAACTTGAAGGGGCCGTCGGGGTCCGCCTTCGGCGCCGGAACATGTTCGACGATCTTGTTGAACAGCGGCGCCAGCGTGCCCGAGCGGGCGGAGGCGTCCTCATTGGCATAGCCATTGCGGCCCGAGGCGAACAGCACCGGAAAATCGAGTTGGTCGTCATTGGCTTCGAGGCTGACGAACAGGTCGAATACCTCGTCCAGCACCTCCTGGGTCCGCTCATCCGGGCGATCGATCTTGTTGACGACGACGATCGGGCGCAGGCCCAGCGCCAGCGCCTTGCCCGTGACGAACTTGGTCTGCGGCATCGCGCCTTCAGACGAATCGACCAGCAGGATCACGCCGTCGACCATCGACAGGATACGCTCCACCTCGCCGCCGAAATCGGCGTGACCGGGCGTATCGACGATGTTGATCCGGTTGCCCTCCCATTCGACCGAGGTGCACTTGGCCAGAATGGTGATGCCTCGTTCCTTTTCCAGGTCGTTCGAGTCCATTGCGCGTTCTTCGACGCGCTGGTTGTCCCGGAAGGTGCCCGATTGGCGGAACAGCTGATCGACGAGCGTGGTCTTGCCATGATCGACGTGCGCGATGATGGCCACGTTGCGAAGGCTCATGGGTGTCGGATGTCCTGAATATGAGGAATTTGGCGGGCCCATAGCGGAATTGGCGCAATGCAACAAGGCCATGGCTGGCAATTGATGGGCCATCGTCTCCAACAGCGATCCGTTCGGAGGGCGTCGGGCAAAAAAACGGGCCGGTTCGTTGGAACCGGCCCGTAAGTCATTAGGAGAGGATGCCTGAAAGGCCTGCTCCCATTGCGACGACGCAGCGGGTTTGGCAAATGCCGATGCAGCAAGAACAATTGCATTTTTTGCAATCGTCGCACTTTCCGAATGCATCGAAGGGGAGACGCTCGGGTCTCCGACCGTATCGCTTGAATAATGCACCCCATACGGCCATCTTCGCCTGAGCAGGCATGAGGGAGAAGCGGGGCGATGGCCACGACGACGACGACCGAGGAACCGGCGCTGGTGTTGCAGGCACCGGAGCCGGTGAAGACCCTCAAGCCCGAAAAGGCCGCGGGCCTCGTGCCGCTTCAGGACGAACAGCGTTCCAAGCTCGACGAGAAGGTCGACAGCTTCATCGAGGAACTTGTCGCGCAGGACGTAAACAGTCCCGAATTCGGCAAGCGGGTCGATTCGATCAGCAATATGGGCCGCAAGGAAATCGCCGAGGCGGCCGGCCAGTCGAACCGTTTCCTCGATCGGCCGGTGCGCGCGATCGATGCCGATAACGGCGTCGGCACCAACCTGGCCGAGCTGCGCCGCACCGTCGAGGATCTCGATCCCGGCAAGCGCGACAATCTGTTCACCAAGAAGAAGCTGTTCGGGATCATCCCTTGGGGCAGCCGGATGCGGGACTATTTCGACAGCTACCGCTCCGCGCAGAGTCATATCGCCTCGATTCTCAACAGCCTCGCCTCGGGCAAGGACGAGCTGATCAAGGACAATGCCGCGATCGATGTCGAGCGGCAGAATCTTTGGGCGGCGATGGGCCGGCTCGAACAGATGATCCATCTGTCCAAGGCGCTCGACGAGAAGCTTGAGGCCAAGGCGCTCGAGCTGGACAGCAGCGATCCGGAAAAGGCCAAGGCGATCCGCGAAACCGCGCTCTTCTATGTCCGCCAGCGCAGCCAGGACCTGCTGACCCAGATGGCGGTGACGGTGCAGGGCTATCTTGCGCTCGATCTGGTCAAGAAGAACAATATCGAGCTGGTGAAGGGCGTCGACCGGGCCTCGACCACCACAGTCGCGGCGCTGCGCACGGCCGTCACCGTCGCGCAGGCGCTGACCAGCCAGAAGCTGGTGCTGGACCAGATCACCGCGCTGAACACCACCACCGCCAACATGATCGATTCGACCGGCGAGATGCTGAAGAACCAGACCGGCGAGATCCACAAGCAGGCCGCCTCTTCGACCATCCCGGTCGAGACGCTCCAGCGGGCCTTCCAGAATATCTACGACACGATGGACACGATCGACCGCTTCAAGGTCGAGGCGCTCAGCTCGATGAAGCAGACCGTCAACGTGCTGACCAGCGAGGTCGAGAAGTCGAAGGGCTATATCGCCCGGGCAGAGGGCGCCGCACAGAGCCAGGCCGAACCGTTCAAGGCGCTGGAGTAGAAACGCCTCATGGTCGACAGCCGCGCCACGATGGACCGCGCCGAGGAGGTGCTGGAGCGGATCCGGTCGCGCACCAGCCCGCGCGAGATACAGAAGCATCGCCGCCGCGTCGCCGGCTTCTTCCGCCGGCTCAAATATGCCGTCTATGCGGTGCTCGCGATCGCGCTGGCGGGTGGCTTGATCGGCACCTTCCTGACCCCGCTCGGCATCATGGGCGCCTTCCTGATGATGGTGGTGATGGCGGTCGCCTTCTTCGGGATCATGGGCTGGCCGCAGGCGCCCGAGCCCACCCCGCAGCAGATGGCGAAAAGCGAGCTGCCCATGCTCCCGGCGCAGACCGAACGCTGGCTGGAAGCGCAGCGCCCCGCGCTCCCCGCCCCCGCCCAGCGGCTCGCCGACGAGATCGGCATCAAGCTGGAGGCGCTGGGGCCGCAATTCGCCCAGCTCGATCCCAAGGCGCCCGCGGCATTCGAATTCCGCAAGCTGGTGGCGGAGGAGCTGCCCGAACTGGTGGAAGGCTATAAGCGGGTGCCGGAGGGCATGCGCCGCGCCGAGCGCAATGGCAGTTCGCCCGACCGCCAGCTGCTCGAAGGATTGAAGGTCGTCGACGACGAACTGCGCCGGATGGGCGAGCAGGTCGTCAGCGGCGACCTCGACAAGCTGGCGACCCAGGGACGCTATCTGGAACTGAAATATAAGGGCGCCGACGACGAAGGGCGGTGACCCTGTTGTGGTCACCCCAGCGAAGGCTGGGGTCCATGTCTCTCACCAACCATGGTGTCACCTGAGAAGAATGCAGACATGGATGCCAGCCTCCGCTGGCATGACGTTACTTTGCCATTCCATCCGCCTGCCTGATCCCGCGCACCATCGCCGCCATCGCATCGGGATAGGAAGGTCCACCACAGGTCGTCAGCGCCTCGCCGATATCGATATGCCGGGCGGGCGGGATCACGCGGCGAAGCAGCGGATGCTGGAGCATCTCGGTGCCCTTGTCGCGTACGGTTCGGCCATTCTCGACGAACAGGATATCGGGCCGGGCCACCGCCATCTGCTCCACCGAAAGATAGGACAGCATCGGCCGGTTCAAACGGGTCGCGAGGTTCACCAAGCCGGCGCGGCGCATCATCTCGTCGATCAGCGTGCCCTGCCCGGTCAGATAGCCGCGCCGCTGATAATAGGCCGCCACCCGCCCGCGCCCCGGCGGTGGCCCCAGCGCCTTCAGCCGCGCGCGCATCGTGGCGACCAGCGCCTCGCCGCGTTCGGGATGGCCGATCTCGGCGGCGACGAGGCGCGCCGTTCGCTCGATGCTCTCGAAACTGTCGTCCCAGGGCAGCTGCACCAGCTTCACATGCCGGCTCTTCAGCACCGCCAGCGCCGCCGGGGTGCCGAAGCCCGAGCTGAACACCAGATCGGGCTTGAGGGTCAGCATCTCCTCCGCGCTGCCCCGGATGCCCGGATAGCGCATCGCCTTGCGCCAGCCCCAGGAGATGCGCGGATCGCGCGCGAAGCGGTTGAGCGCGACGATCTGGCCCGGATCGGCCAGTTCGAGCAGATATTGGTCGGCGCAGGGGCTGAGCGAGACGATGCGCTTGGGCGCGGCCTGTGCCGGCCCGCCCAGCGCGATGGCTGCCAGGAAGAATGGGAGGGCGCGGCGGAGCATCGGCTTCTCAATCCGGGATCGCCCCGCTAGGGTCAAGCCGGCCCCGACATGACCTTCCGTTCCCCCCGCCTCCTGCTGATCGCCCTGCTCGCGCTCGCCGCGCTGCTGCTGGGCGTGGGATCGCTGCTGACCGGGCCGACCCGCTTCGGCAGCGGCGAGATCGCGCATATCCTGGCGGGCGGCGGCGATCCGGTGCTGCGCGCGGTATTGCTGGAGCTGCGCCTGCCGCGCGCACTGCTCGGCCTGCTCGTCGGGGCGATGCTGGGGCTGGGAGGCGCGGTGCTCCAGGGCTATCTGCGCAACCCGCTCGCCGAACCCTCGGTGCTCGGCACCTCGAATGCCGCCGCGCTGGGCGCGGTCGTGGCGCTCTATTATGGCCTGTCGCAGGCGCATCCGCTCGCCTTGCCCCTGCTCGCTATAACCGGCGCCCTGCTCGGCCTCGCCCCGCTGCTATTGCTCGCCGGCCGTGCCGAAAGCCCGCTGTCGCTGATCCTCGCCGGGATCGCGGTCGGCACGCTGGCCGGCGCAGGGATCAGCCTCGCGCTCAACCTAGCGCCCAATCCCTTTGCGGCGATGGAGATCATGAGCTGGCTGATGGGATCGCTCGAGGATCGCAGCTTCGATCATATCCTGCTCGCGCTGCCCTGCATCGCGGTCGGCGCGGCCCTGCTGCTGTGGAACGCCCGCGCGCTCGACGCGCTCACCCTCGGCGAGGAGGCCGCGCAGACGCTCGGCGTGAATCTCGGCCATCTCCGCCTGCGCCTGCTGGTCGCCACCGCGATCGGGGTCGGCGGCGCGGTCGCGGTGTCGGGCGCGGTCGGCTTCGTCGGGCTGATCGTCCCGCACCTGCTCCGCCCGCTGACCGATCGCTCGCCCTCGGCGCTGCTGATCCCCTCGGCGCTGGGCGGCGCGGCGCTGCTGTCGGCGGCGGACATCGCCGTCCGCCTAATCCCGACCGAGATCGAGTTGCGTCTCGGCGTGCTGACCGCGCTGCTCGGCGTGCCCGTATTCCTCTACCATCTGGTGCGCGAGCGGCGGCTATGGTGAGCCTTTCGATCGAGGCGCTGCGCGTCACCCTGGGCTCGGCGGAGGTGCTGCACGGCATCGACGCGGCAATCGCGCCGGGCGCACTGGTCGGCGTGATCGGCCCCAATGGCGCGGGCAAATCAACCCTCGCCCGTGCCATCACCGGCCTGGTCGTCCCGGCCGCCGGCCGCGTCCTCATCGACGGTGCGGACGTCCGCACCCTCGCGCGCGCCGCGCTCGCGCGCCGCATCGCCTATCTGCCGCAGGGTCAGACGGTCCACTGGCCGCTGACTGTCGAGCGGCTGGTCGCACTGGGCCGCCTGCCGCATCTAGCACCCTTTTCGGCGGTATCCGCCGAGGACCGGATGGCCATCGGCCGGGCGATGGAGCGCGCCGATATCGGCGATCTCGCCGGCCGCATCGTCACCGAACTGTCGGGTGGCGAACGCGCCCGCGCGTTGATCGCACGCGCGCTGGCGGTCGAGGCGACCGCACTGATTGTCGACGAGCCGCTCGCCGCGCTCGATCCCGGCCATCAGTTGCAGCTGATGGATCTGCTCAAGGCCGAAGCGGCGGCTGGCAGCCTTGTGATCGCGGTGCTCCACGACCTCGCCATGGCGGCGCGCTTCTGTGACCGGCTGCTGCTGATCCACGAGGGCCGGCTGGTCGCCGATGGCACCCCCTCAGCCGTGCTGACCGCCGAAAATCTGGAGCGCTGCTACCATATCCGCGCCTGGACCGGCACGATCGAGGATCAGGCGGTGGTCTTGCCGCTTTCCCGGTCCTGATCGCCGGGCGCGGCAAAGCTCAGATAGGCGAGCCGCCGCACCTCGCGCCGCCCGCGCACCACCGTGGCCAGGATCAGCCCGCAGAACCAGTTGAGCACCGCCAGGATGACGAGCCCGGTCGACAGCAGCGCGGTAGGCAGGCGCGGCACCAGGCCCGTCTGAGCGTAGGTGATGGCGAGCGGGATGGCCAGGACGATGGCGAGCAGCGCCAGCGCGGCCCCGATCGATCCGAAGAACAGCACGGGCTTTTCAAGCCGGAACAGGCTGGCGATCGTCCTCAGGATGCGCCAGCCATCGCGATAGGTCGACAGCTTGGAGACCGACCCTTCGGGCCGCGCGCCATATTGGGTGACGACCTCTCCGACCGGCATCTGCAGTTCCAGGGCATGGATGCTGATCTCGGTCTCGATCTCGAACCCCGCCGACAGCACCGGGAAACTTTTCACAAAGCGTCGTGAAAAAACCCTATAACCCGATAGAATATCGGAAAAAGTTCGGCCGAACAGACGAGCCAATATTCCCGTCAGCAGCTTGTTGCCAAAGCGATGTCCGCGCCGATAAGCCTCCTCCACCTCGGACTTGCGCGCGCCCACGACCATGTCGAGCCGCTCGTCGAGCATCATCTGGATCAGCGCGGGTGCGGCAGCCGCATCATAGGTCGCATCGCCATCGGCCATCACATAGATGTCGGCCTCGACGTCGGAGAACATGCGACGCACGACATGGCCCTTGCCCTGCATCCGCTCGGTCCGGACGATCGCGCCGGCGGCCCGCGCGACCTCGACGGTGCGGTCGCTGCTATTGTTGTCGAACACATAAATGCGCGCACTAGGCAGCGCGGCGCGGAAATCCGCAATCGTCGCGCCGATCGCCGCCTCCTCGTTGTAACAGGGCAGGATCACGGCGATATCGGGCTGCATGGCGACGGTGATAGCCCCGGTCGTTTCGCTTGTCATCCATCCACCTCCGCCACGCTGTGCCGGCGCCGCCACACCAACCCGGCGACAATCGCCACCAGTGGCAACAGCCAGATGATCCGCGCCTGATAGCGCGGCTGCGGCTCCGAAACCCCGCCGCCGAGCAGGGCGTTGGCCGCCATCGCGGCCAGCAGCAGCGCGCACCACAGACCGATATCGCGCGCCGCCCGGTCGCGGCGGCCCGCGAGGCAGGAGACGACGGCGATGAGGGCCAGTCCAACCACGCCATAATGAAGCCCGGCCAGGCCCCGCTGCGGCCACAGCCCCCGCCCGGCGGGGCTCGCGGCCAGCGTCGCCCGCTCGCGGGGGGGCAGCGACGTCCAGCAATGCGGCGGCGTCGCGCAATGGCTGTTGGCCAGATCGACCTCGAAGCGGAGCATCTGCCGCAGGCCGTTGCGCAGGATACGTCCGCCCTGCTCGATCGGATACTCGGCAAGCACGGCCAGCGCGAACGCCTTGTCCTCGGCCGAGAGCGCACGGCGCGTCGCGGTGTCCGCGAACATGTAACCGCCAACCTTCGGATCATGCGACCAGAGGAATTCGCCGGCGCCCATATGGTCCTGCCCGGCCCAGGCACAGGCCGCGAACCCGGCTTCGGGGCAATGGCTTCGGAGATAGTCGAGCCCCGGCCCATCGGCGATGAAACGCGCGGTGAGCAGCGGCACCAGCAGCGGCTTGCGCCCGAACACATGCTCGACCATGGCGCTGGTCAGCATCACCGACAGCAGCCCGATCAGCACGATCGTCGCGCCACTGCCGGCCAGCGGCAGGAAACGCCGCCTCGGCCATCGCGCCACCAGTCCCCAGACGAGCAGCACCGCCACCATCGCGGCGATGACGAGGATATGGGTCAGGTGCGCCACGGCGGAGGCCGCCATCAGTGCGTAGAGACTCCATCGCTCGGCGGGCGCAAGCCGGCCACGCTCGATTGCGAGCAACAGGAAGGCCAGAATGCCGAAACCCGCGAGCAGATCGGGCATCAGCAGGCCGGTGAAGAACGGCAGGCTGGTCAGCAGGGCCAGCGCGGCGACCGTCCCCGCGACGACCAAGGGCCGCGCCAGCCCGAACAGCCTGAGGGTGAGCCGGATCAGCGCATAGGCGATCGCCGCCTGCCCCAGGACGAACAGCCAGAAGCGCCCCAGCATGTAGGACAGCCATAGCAGCGCGCCGAAATAGGGCGATCGCCCCGCCATGATGCTCTCGGTGCCCAGATCGTTGCCGCGCGGGCTGACATGGCGATCGGCGTCGCGCACCTTGCCGCCGGGCTCCAGCGATCGGGCATAATGCGCGGTCCATTCGCTGCGGATGCGATGGCCCGAGAAGATATAGGCCGCGCTGTCGGCGGCGCGGACATAGGCGGTGCTGTCGGGGAAATAAAAGGGTTGGCCGTTGAGGAAGGCCGGCCAGGCCAGCGCCACCACACAGGCCAGGTGGAACAGCATCCGCCGGATCACGCGCCCCCGCCCCTCATCCGCAACCAACGCTGCCCCTCATCCGGGATTAGGGGTGGCTTTGCAACCGGCCTTGGGGCAGCAGGAAGCGATGCAGGAGGATTATGCGCTCTATGTCGCCATCGTCGAGGCCGGCAGCCTGTCGGCGGCGGGGCGGCGGCTGCGCATCTCGCCGGCGATGGTGTCGAAACGACTGGCGCGGCTGGAATCCCGGCTGGGCGCAACGCTGGTCCACCGCACCACGCGGCGGCTCGTCCTTACCGATGTCGGCCAGGCCTTCTACGAGGATATCCGCCGCATCCTCGAAGCGACCCGCGCGGCCGAGGCGCGGGTGGCCGGGCGGGTCGGCCAGCCCGGCGGGCCGTTGCGGGTCTCCGCCCCTACCTCCTTCGGGCGGCTCCACATCGTTCCCCATCTCAAACCCTTGCTCGAACGCTACCCGCGCCTCGAACTGAGCCTCGATCTCGACGATGGCTTCATCGATCTGCTGGGCGAGCGGATCGACGTTGCGATCCGGATCGCAGCCCAGCCGGCCGGGTCGCTGGTCGCGCACAGGCTTGCGGAAAATCACCGCATCCTCTGCGCCGCCCCCGCCTATCTGGCCGAACATGGCACCCCACAAAGCCTCGGCGATCTGGGGGGCCACCGCCTGCTCGCCGCCGTCCACCAGCTTCCCTGGCGGCTGGAAGGCCCGGACGGCCCGGTGACGGTCGAGGGCCACAGCGTCGTCAGGACCAATTCGAGCGAGGTGGCGCGTGACCTCAGCCTTGCCGGGCTGGGCATCGCGCTGCGATCGACCTGGGATGTCGGGCCGGCGCTGCGCGACGGCGATCTCGTGCGCATCCTGCCCGGCTATCGCGGCGCAACCGACGTGGCCATCTATGCGGTGCAGCCGCGCGGTGCCGAGGACGCCCCCAATGCCCGCGCCTTCGTCGAGCATTTTCGTACGCTTTTCTCGCCCTTGGCACCCTGGGACAAATAGCTGGCATGATTGAAGAACTTCGCGACATCATGGCCCGCCTGCGCGATCCTGAGACGGGCTGCCCCTGGGATATCGAACAGGATTTCGCGACCATCGCGCCTTATACGATCGAGGAAGCCTATGAGGTGGCCGACGCGATCGAGCGCGGCGACATGGATGGGCTGCGCGACGAGCTGGGCGACCTCCAGCTCCAGGTCGTGTTCCACGCCCGGATGGCGGAGGAGGCGGGCGCCTTCGACCTGAAGGACGTGCTCGATTCGATCAGTGCCAAGATGATCCGCCGCCACCCGCATGTGTTCGGCAACGGCGCCAGCCCCGGCTGGGAGGAGATCAAGGCCGCCGAGCGCGCGGGGAAGTCGGAGGACGACAGCGCGCTGGCCGGCGTGGCGGGTGCCCTCCCCGCCCTGCTCCGCGCCGAGAAGCTCCAGAAGCGTGCCGCGCGCACAGGTTTCGACTGGCCCGATGACGAGGGCGCGCGCGAGAAGGTGGCGGAGGAGATCGACGAGGTACGCGAGGCGCGCTCCAACGATCACCGCTTCGAGGAGATGGGCGACCTGCTGTTCGCCGTGGTCAACTGGGCGAGGAAGCTCGGCATCGACCCGGAAGCGGCGCTGCGCGCGGCCAATGCCAAGTTCGAGAGGCGCTTCCGGGCGATGGAGGAGATGGCCGGCGACGCCTTCGCCGGGCTGAGCCTGGATGAGAAGGAAGCGCTGTGGGTGGAAGCGAAAAGGAAGAAAGCCGCTTGACCGTCGCCCCGGCGGAGGACGGGGCCGCAAGCGTGTGCCATCCGGTCGTCGCAGGAGCCTCTTGCGGCCGCGGCCTCCGCCGGGGCGACGCCCGATCCCTTACCGCGCTTCGAAGCGCGCCAGATCCTTGTCCGACAGCCGGACCTCGACGATCATCATGTCGCCCTCCACTTCCTGCCCGATCACCTCGCCATTGGCGTGGAGCCAGGCCAGCGCCGCGCCGTCGCCGACCGGCACCGACAGGGTTCGCACCCGATTGCCCGTCGACAGGCGATCGGAAACGAAGCGGCGAAGGTCCTCGACACCGTCCCCGGTCAGCGCTGACAGGGTGACGACATCCTCGCGCCGCTCGGCTTCCGCCAAGGTCGCCGCGCGGCTGTCCTCGTCGAGCATGTCGATCTTGTTCCACACCTCGATGATCGGCGCGCCCTCGCCGGCCTCCGCGTCCGGCGCCTTCGGGCCGACGCCGATTTCGCCCAGCACCGCCAGCACATCGCCCGCCTGCGCGTCGCTGTCAGGATGGGCGATGTCGCGGACGTGGAGAATGATGTCCGCGCCGGTCACCTCTTCCAGGGTCGCGCGGAAGGCCGCGACCAGCTGGGTCGGCAGGTCGGAGACGAAACCCACCGTGTCGGACAGGATTGCCTTGTCGAGCCCCGGCAGGCTGATCTGCCGCATCGTCGGATCGAGCGTGGCGAACAGCAGGTCCTCGGCCATCACCTTCGCCCCCGTCATCCGGTTGAACAGGGTCGACTTGCCGGCGTTGGTATAGCCGACCAGCGCGATCACCGGCCAGGGCGCGCGCTGGCGCCGGGCGCGGTGCAGACCCCGGGTGCGGCGCACCTGCTCCAGCTCGCGGCGCAGCTTCGCCATGCGATCACGGATCAGCCGGCGGTCGGCCTCGATCTGGGTTTCGCCCGGGCCACCCAGGAAGCCGAAGCCGCCGCGCTGCCGCTCGAGGTGGGTCCAGCTCCGCACGAGCCGGCCCGCCTGATAGTCGAGATGGGCAAGCTCAACCTGCAACCGGCCCTCGGCGGTCGCCGCGCGCTCGCCGAAGATTTCCAGGATCAGGCCGGTTCGGTCGATCACCTTCGCCTCGGTGGCTTTCTCCAGATTGCGCTGCTGGATCGGCGTCAGCGCCGCATCGACGATGATCAGCTCGGCCTCGCCCATCCGCGCGGCGAGCGCGATCTGGTCGACCTGGCCCGAACCGAACAGCGTGGCCGGCTTGGGATCGCGCAGGCGAAAGGCCAGCTTCTCGACCACATCGACGCCGATCGCGGCGGCCAGCCCGGCCGCCTCGTCGAGGCGCGCCTCGGCGCTGCGCGGGTTGTCGCCCGCGCGTTCGGGAAGAGCCACGAGCGCCCGTGCGCCGCGGCTCAACCCGTCATCGTCCTCGCGGTTGAAAACGCTCATGAGCGGTTAGAACGCTCAATCCTCGTCATCGTTGTCGATCTCGGCGAGATTGATCGGATGAGCCGGCTGCACGGTCGAAATAGCGTGCTTGTAGACGAGCTGGCTCAGGCCGTCGCGACGCAGCAGCATGCAGAACAGGTCATAGGCCGCGATCTCGCCCTGGAGCATCACGCCATTGACGAGGAACATCGTCACCGGCTCGCGCGCCTTGCGCACCGCCGAGAGGAACACCTCCTGCAGCAGGTGGGATTTCTTCTCCTCGAAACCCTTGTCGATCTCGGCCATGTCGATCGGATGCGCAGGCATCACTGTCGAGATGGCGTGCTTGTAGATCAGCTGCGACTGGCCGTCGCGGCGCAGGAGGACCGAGAAATTGTCGAACCAGGTAATGATACCCTGGAGTTTGACGCCCTTGACGAGGAACATTGTCACCGGCGTCTTGGTCTTACGGACCGAGTTGAGGAAGATATCCTGAAGATTATTGACCTTGTCGGCCATATGCCGGTCTCCGGTCTTGGCGGGCTCATGACCCGCTGATTGCGCCGTTGCATGGCGTCGTGCTGCCCACACCCTATGCGGGGCTGTCGCCATGATACCCTAGCGAATCGGCCGCGTCCACTTCGCAGTTGCAGCAAATTTGGAACTCATTCCTCCTCGCCCTCGCGCGGATCGACCAGCCCCAGCGTCTTCAGCTTCCGGTGCAATGCCGACCGCTCCATGCCGATGAAGGAGGCTGTCTTCGATATATTCCCCGAGAAGCGGCGGATCTGGACGCGCAGATATTCGCGCTCGAAGGTCTCGCGCGCTTCCCTCAGCGGCGTGCCCATGATCGATCGCGCCGCCTCGCCGGGGGCAAGCCGGGCCTGGTCGCTCAATATCTCCGCCGGCAGCATGTCGAGTTCGATCCGGCCGATCCGGTCGCCCGGCGCCAGGATCATCGTCCGTTCGACGATGTTGCGCAGCTGGCGGACATTGCCCGGCCAGTCATAGGTCTGCAGCGCGCCCACGGCGTCCTCGGTCACCGCCGGGGTCGGCACGCGCCGCTCGGAGGCGTAGCGGGCCAGGAAATGCTCGACCAGCGCCGGAATATCCTCGCGCCGCTCGGCCAGCGCCGGGATCGTCACGGGCACGACGTTGAGCCGGTAATAGAGATCCTCGCGGAAGCGGCCCCCGGCAATCTCGTCCGAAAGGTTCCGCGCGGTCGCGGAGACGACGCGGACGTCGACCTTGACAATCCGCTGGCCGCCGACCCGGTTGAACGCCTGCTCGGTCAGCACCCGCAATATCTTCGCCTGGGTGGTAAGCGGCATATCGGCGATCTCGTCGAGGAACAGGGTGCCGCCATGCGCCTGTTCGAGCAGGCCGGGGCGGATCAGTTCGCCATTCTCCTCGACGCCGAACAGTTCCTCCTCGACCCGCTCGGGCTCCATCCGCGCCGCGCTGACGACGATGAAGGGCGCGGTGGCGCGGTTGCTCCACAGGTGAAGCAGCCGTGCCGCCACCTCCTTGCCGACCCCGGCGGGGCCGCTGATCAGCACCCGGCTGCCGGTCGCGGCGACCCGTTTCAGCGTCGCGCGAATGCCGTTGATCGCGCCCGAGCTGCCGGTCAGCTCCTCCTCTTGGCCGATCTGGGCCTTAAGCGTCGCATTCTCGCGGCGCAGCCGGTCGGTCTCGGTGGCACGGCCGACGAGCAGCAGCAGATGCTCGGCTTCGAACGGCTTCTCGATGAAGTCGGTCGCGCCCCGCCGGATCGCGGCGACCGCCGTGTCGAGATTGCCATGGCCCGAGATCATCAGCACCGGCAGGCTGGGGTCGCGCCGCTTTATCTCGTCGAGCAGGTCGAGCCCGTCGAGCCGAGACCCCTGCAGCCACACGTCGAGCAGCACCAGCGACGGCCGCCGCTCGTCGATCGCGGCCAGCGCCGCGTCGCTGTCGGCGGCGGTGCGGGCGGCATAGCCCTCATCCTCCAGCACTCCCGCCACGAGATCGCGGATATCGGCTTCATCATCGACAATCAGGATTTCCAGCGCCATGCCTCAGCCTGTTCCACTTCGCTTCAGTTCGGGAAATTTCGCTTCCTCGGCGTCGCCCGTGCCCGCCTCGCTGGCATCGATAGTGGCCAACGCCTCCAGGTCGAAATCGAGTTCGACGATCGTCCCACCACCGGGCCGGTCGCGCAGCGCCAGGGTGCCAAGGTGGTCCTCGACGATCTTGCGCACGATGGCGAGGCCGAGACCGGTGCCACGCTTGCGGGTCGTCATATAGGGCTCGGTGAGCCGCTCGCGTTCGGCGGGAAGGCCGGGGCCATTGTCAGCCAGCACCAGGCGAAGCCGGCTGGATTCGACCCTGATCGTCATCGCGATCACGCCAGGCGCATGCTGATCCTTATTTTCTTCAATGGCTTCGACGGCATTCTTGACAAGATTCGTGAGGGCCTGGCCGAGCTGGCGGCGATCACAGACCATCGTCGGCGCCAGTCCCTCGCTGTCGAGGCTGAAGCTGATCGCCGGATGCGCCACCTCCTGCAGGAACATCGCCTGCCGGGCGATGTCGACGATCGCCTCGGCCCGGAAGGCGGGCTTCGGCATGCGCGCGAAGGAGGAGAATTCGTCGACGATGCGGCGCATGTCGCCGACCTGGCGGATGATCGTCGCGGTCAGCCGTTCGAACACCCCGGGGTCGGACTCTATCTCCTTGCCATAGCGCCGCTGCAACCGCTCGGCCGCAAGCTGGATGGGGGTGAGCGGGTTCTTGATCTCATGTGCGATGCGGCGGGCGACGTCTGCCCAGGCGGCGCGGCGCTGGTCGGCGAGACGCTGGGTGATGTCGTCGAAGGTCAGCACCTTGGCGCCCTCGGCGGTAACCGACCGCACCGACAGGGTTCGCGGCTCGCCGGCGATGACGGTCTGGACCACAACCTCGCGGTCCGCGCTATCGAGCACCTTGTCGAGATCGGCCGAAACCTCGGCGAGCATCCTCCCCTCGACCGGCTCTTCGAGGGCCAGCATCGCGCGGGCCGAGGCGTTGACCAGGGTGATCCGCCGCTCGCCGTCGACGGAGACGATGCCCGCTGTCACGCCGGCCAGCACCGCCTCGATGAAGGCGCTGCGGCTTTCGAGCTGCTCGTTGGCCGAAACCAGCGCGCCGGTCTGCTCGCCCAGCTTGCGGGTCATGCGGTTGAAGGCGCTGCCCAGCGTGCCGATCTCGTCGGGCGTAGGAACGATGTCCACGCGTGCGGTCAGGTCGCCCGCCGCCACCTTTCGCGCGGCCGCCACCAGCTCGTTGACCGGCCGGACCAGTCGGTCCGCCACCGTCATCGCCACCCAGATGGCGATGCCGAGGATGGCGAGCGCGACGATCATCAGCAGGATGTTGAACCGGATCTGGAGCGCGCGCGCGCGGTCGACCGTCGCCACATAGTCGCCCAGCGCAGAGCGTGCCCGCGCCGCCTGGGCCAGCACGTCGCGATCCGACTGGCGCGAGATATAGAGATAGGTGCGGCTTGCCGCGTCGAGCAGGATCGTGCCCTCGATCCTGTCGCCGGCCTCGGCGGTGATGCGCGGCTGACCGCCCTGCAGGAACGGCAGGGTCGCCGGCGGCAGGCGCTTGTCGAGCGCCCTTTTGTCGAGGTTGGCCAGGGCGATCAGCTGCGCCTGCCCCGCCCGATCGATATTGATGATCGCCGCTTCGCTGATGCCGCGATAGGCGACCTGCCGGGCGAAGAAGGGCGCGAAGCGGGGATCGTCGATCGTGGTCGCGGTCAGCACGTTGCGCACGTCGCCCGACATCGCGATGATGTCGCCCAGCAGCCGCTCCTTGCTCTCGGTCACATAGGCCTGCGCCACGCTCTCCGAACTGCGCAGGACGACCCGCGCCTTGTCCGAGAACCAGAATTCGGTGCCGAGCTGGAACAGCAGCGAGGCGAACACCACGACGAGCAGGGTCGGCGCCGTCGCGATCAGTGAGAAGAAGGCGACAAGGCGCACGTGAAGCCGCGCCCTGCCGCCCAGTTCCGACCGCGCGGCCCGTTGCAGCGCCACCCGGCGGGCGGCGAGCACCATCAGGCCCATGAAAGCGAGAAGGTTGGCCCCCAGCAGCAGCGCCACGACCGTCGGCGAGAGCGTCACCTCCAGCGTGCCGCTCGCCGTGATGATATGATAGCTGACGACGACGATCAGCAGGGTGAGGATCGGCGCGGCGATCTCGATCAGCGGCATCAGCCGCCGCGGGCGCCACATCGCCGCAGCGCGCTTGCGCCATCGCCGAAATGCGAGAGTATACGCCACCATCGTGGCTGGATTACCACAAGGCCGTGTCCTGCGGAACACAGTTAACGTGCATTTGGTCGAAGCGGGGCGTCGCTACGGCGATTAGGCAGGATGGGCGATGTGGCGCGCGGACCACATCAACGGAATGCGACGATGCGGCGATGCTAATCCGAGCGCTTGGCAGCGCCTGCGTCGATCTGCAAGTCGGTCAGCTTCTTGCGCAGCGTGTTCCGGTTGATCCCGAGCAGGCGCGCGGCGCGCAGCTGGTTGCCCTTCGCCGCAGCCATGCTCAGTTCGAGCAACGGCCGTTCAACCTCGGCGAGAATTCGATCGTAGAGACCGTCGGGCGGCAGATCGCGGCCGAAGGTAGCAAAATAGCGGGCGAGATGCTGCTCGACCGCATCGGCGAGCCCGCCGCTGCCGGTAGCCGTGAGGGGCAGCGCCTCGACCGACACCGGATGCTGGAGCTGCTGCTCGACCATCGTCGCGCTGATGACGTCCTCACGACTCAGCACCGCCAGGCGCCGCATCAGATTCTCCAGCTCGCGGACATTGCCGGGCCAGCCATGCTGGGCGAGCCGCGCCACCGCGCCGGGATCCAGCATCTTGCGCGGCAGGCCGTCGGCGGCGGCGCGATCGAGGAAGAAGCGCGCCAGCTCGCCGATATCGTCGCCGCGCTGGCGCAGCGACGGCAAGCGGATCGGCACGACGTTGAGCCTGTAATAAAGGTCTTCGCGGAAGCCACCGTCGGCGATCAGCCGGGGAAGGTCCTTGTGGGTCGCGGCGATGATGCGGACGTCGGCGCGGATCGAACGGGTGCCGCCCACCGTGGTGAACTCGCCGGCCTGGAGCACGCGCAGCAGCCGGGTCTGCGCCTCCATCGGCATATCGCCGATCTCGTCGAGGAACAGCGTGCCGCCCTGCGCCTGCTCGAAGCGGCCGGCCGAACGCGCCTGCGCGCCGGTAAAGGCGCCGCGCTCATGGCCGAACAGCTCGGATTCGATCAGTTCGCGCGGGATCGCCGCCATGTTGATCGCGACGAACGGTGCCGAGGAACGCGGCCCGAAATCGTGGATCGCCCGCGCCACCAGTTCCTTGCCGGTGCCCGACTCCCCCAGCACCAGCACGGTGAGGTCGTTGGCGACGACGCGGGCGATCGTGCGATAGACCTCCTGCATCGGCGGCGAGCGACCGATCAGCGGCAGGTCCTCGGCATCCTCGCCATCGGGAAGCGTGGCGCCCGAAGCCGCACGGGCGGCAAGCGCATCGGAAACCGCACGGGTCAGCTCGCCGAGATCGAACGGCTTGGGAAGATAGTCGAACGCGCCCTGCTCGGTTGCGCGCAGCGCGGTGGTGAAGGTGTTCTGCGCCGACAGGACGATCACCGGCAGGCCGGGATTCTTCTCGAGCATCTCGGGAATGATATCGAGACCGTTGCCGTCCGGCAGCATCACGTCGGTGACCAGCACCTGCGGATCGAAGCTGGCGAACAGGCGGCGCTGCTCAGCGACCGAGGCGGCCGTCTCGACGATATGGCCCGCGCGGCGCAGCGCCTCGCGCACCACCGTGCGGATCGCGCCGTCATCGTCGACGACCAGAACCCTGCCCGCGCCGCCGGTCATGCCGTCACCCGCGCACGCGGGAGCAACAGGCGGAACACCGTCTTCGCCGGGCTTCCCTCGCGTGCATATTCGATGATCCCCCCCTGGTCCGAGACCAGCTTCTCGACCAGGGCCAAGCCCAGGCCCGATCCGGTACGCTTGGTGGTGACGAACGGATCGAACAAATGGCCCTCGATTTCTGGAGAGGCGCCCGGTCCCTCGTCGATCACGCACAGCTCGATCGGCAAGGGCTGACGGGCATTGCCGTCGGCGCGGCGCATCGAGACGCCATGGCGATAGGCGGTCGTCAACGTGATGGCCCCAGGAGCATCGCCCATCGCCTCGGCGGCATTCTTGAGCAGGTTGATCAGGATCTGGATCAGCGAATCGCGATGGCCCAGCACCGCCGGCAGCGACGGATCATAGATCTCCCGGATCGTGCGGCCTCGCGCGAAGCCCTTCAGCGCCACTTCCCGCGCATGACCCAATATGGCGTGGATGTTCTGCGGGGTCATCTCGATCGGGCGCGTATCGGTGAAGCCCTGCATCCGGTCGATCAGCGCGGCGACACGATCGACCTCCTCGCGGATCAGCCGGGTCAGGTCCCGCGATTCCGCGTCGCAGGTCGTCTCCAGCAGCTGCGCCGCGCCGCGCACCGCCGAAAGCGGGTTCTTCACCTCGTGCGCCAGCATCGCCGCCGCGGCGACGGCGGTACGTGTGCCGCCCTCGCGATCCACCGAGCGGGCGCCGATCGCGCTGCGGGCATGGCCGTGGATCGAAACCGCGCGCCAGCCCAGCCGGTCCGGCAGCGGCGCCACCATCAGGTCGACCCGCATGCGGCGATGCCCCGGCAGGACGATGTCGATGTCATAGGCGGCGAAGGGCGCGTCGCTGGGCATCGTATCGAGCGGATGACCGATGGCATCGAGCACGCCCCTTCCGACGATCTGGGCACGGCTGAGGTTGAACAGCGACTCGCAGGCGGCGTTGATCTCCACCACTTGGCCGTCGGGATCGATCACCAGCACGGCGGTCGCCATCGCCGCCATGATCTCCGCCGGAGACGGGGCTTCGAGCGCCCGGTCGGGCGCCGCGCCGCGCCGGGCGAAGCGGATCAGGCTGCCGCCCGGGAGAGCCATGGTGCGTAGAATTCGCCGAGCATCGCGATCACCGTCGCGGCATCGGGCTCCTGGTTCACCTTGTTGCGGAACTCGGCCGAACCGGGCAGGCCCTTGGTGTACCAGCCGATATGCTTGCGCGCCATGTTGACGCCGACCTCTTTCCCGTAAAGTTCGAGCATCGCATGGTAATGCGCCAGGATCAGATGATATTGTTCCTCATTGCTCGGATCGGGCCGGCGCTCGCCGGTCGCGAAATAATGCATCACCTGGCTGAGCAGCCACGGCCGCCCATAGGCGCCGCGCCCGATCATCACGCCATCCGCGCCCGACTGGTCCAGCGCGGTCACCGCGTCATCGATCGAGCAGATGTCGCCATTGACGATCACCGGGATCGTCACGGCTTCCTTCACCCTGCGCACGAACGCCCAGTCGGCCGAGCCCTTGTACATCTGGCAGCGGGTGCGGCCGTGAACGGTGATCATCTTCACGCCGACATCCTCGGCGATCCGCGCCAGTTCGGGCGCGTTCAGGCTGTCATGGTCCCAGCCCATCCGCATCTTCAGCGTGACGGGCACCTCGACCGCCGCGACCGTCGCCTTGACGATCTCGACCGCCAGATCGGGCTGCCGCATCAGCGCCGACCCCGCATCGCCGTTGACGACCTTGCGGACCGGGCAGCCCATGTTGATGTCGATGATCGCGGCGCCCTTGTCCTGGCTCAGTTTCGCCGCCTCGCCCATCTCCTTGGGGGTGCAGCCGACCAGTTGCATCGACACCGGCTCCTCGGCCGGGTCCCAAAGCGCCTTCTGGAGCGACTGGCGGGTCTCGCGAATCGCGGCCTGGCTGGCGATCATCTCGGTGACGTTGAGCCCCGATCCGAAACCGCGCACCGCCTTGCGGAACGGCAGATCGCTCACGCCGGTCATCGGCGCGAGAATCACGGGGCTGTCGATCCGCACGGGACCGATGTGGATGGGACGCAGCGTCGGTGTCATGAGAGCCATATTGCCTAAAAAAGCGGCATCGCTCTAGCTGCAATGCGGCGAAGGGGCAAGGAAACGTTGATCGAATCTGTCCAACGCCGTCGCTCCGGCGGACGCCGGGGCCGTAAGAGATATATCGGCCGGGCGTCGCAAGGGTTCACCGCCGGCCCTGGCTTCCGCCGGGGCGACGCTTGTTTATGGCGCGGAGCACGCCTAAAGCGCGCGCCGATGACGGGGACGCCGAAGATTGCCGCGCTGATCGTCGCCGCCGGACAGGGTGCGCGCAGCGGCGAGGGCGTGCCCAAGCAATATCGCCCGGTCGGCGGCAAGGCCGTCATCGCCCATACCGTCGACGCGCTGGCGGCCTTTCCGGCGATCGATGTGGTGCAGGTGGTGATCGGCGAAGGCCAGGACGCCCTCTACGCCAAAGCGATCGATGGCCGCGCCCTGCCCCCGCCCGTCAGGGGCGGTGCGACCCGCCGGGACTCGGTCATCGCCGGGCTGGAGGCGATCGAGGCCGACATCGTGCTGATCCACGACGCCGCCCGCCCCTTCCTGTCGGCGGCGGTCATCGGCCGCCTGCTCGCCGCGCTCGACGGCAGCGATGGCGCCGTCCCCGCGCTGGCCGTCGCCGATACGCTGGCGCGCGGCGATGGGCTGCTCGGGGATACCGTGTCGCGGGACGGCCTCCATCGCATCCAGACCCCACAGGTCTTCAGGCGCGACGCGATCCTCGGCGCACACCGCATCTGGAACGAGGGGCGTGAGGCAACCGACGACGCCCAGGTGGCGCGCGCCGCCGGCCTGTCGGTTGCGATCGTGGAGGGGGACAGCGCGCTCGACAAGCTCACCTTTCCCGTCGATTTCGAGGCGGCAGAGGACCGCATGCTGATCAGCCGCACCGCGCAGGGGTTCGACGTCCACGGCTTCACCAGCGGCGATGCCGTGCAGCTCGGCGGGGTCCGCATCGCGCATGATCGCGCCCTGGCGGGCCACAGCGACGCCGATGTCGCGCTGCACGCGCTGACCGATGCACTGCTCGGCACGATCGCCGCCGGCGACATCGGTAGCCATTTCCCGCCGAGCGACGCCCGCTGGAAAGGGGCCGATTCGGAAATCTTCCTGGCCCATGCCCGCGATCTGGTGCGCGCAGCCGGCGGGGTCATCGATCATGTCGATGTGACGATCATCTGCGAGGCGCCCAAGATCGGCCCGCATCGCGACGCGATCCGCGACCGGATCGCCGCGCTGCTGGGGATCCGGGCCGGGCAGGTCAGCGTCAAGGCCACCACCACCGAACGGCTCGGCTTTACCGGCCGGCGTGAGGGAATCGCCGCCCAGGCGATTGCCACCGTGCGCGCCCCTCTTATCCAGCAGTGCAGGACATCAGCGTGACCGAGCATAAAGACACCCTCCTGCCCGCCGAACTGGTCGAGGCCGCCCGCCGGGTAATCGACGCGAACCGCGCCGCCGGCCGCAAGATCGCGGTCGCCGAGAGCTGCACCGCCGGCCTCGTCTCCGCCGCGCTCACGGAAATCCCGGGATCGTCGGACGTGTTCGGGCAGGGTTTCGTCACCTATTCGAACGAGGCCAAGGTCTCGATGATCGGTGTTTCGGTGGAGATGATCGAAACCTTCGGCGCGGTGTCGATCGCGGTCGCCTGGTCGATGGCACGGGGCGCGCTGGACAAGAGCGGCGCCGATGTCGCGGTGTCGATCACCGGAGTCGCGGGGCCCGGCGGCGGCAGCGAGAAGAAGCCGGTGGGAACCGTTGTGTTCGGCCGCGCCGAAAAGGGCGCCGATCCCGAGGATATCGTCGCCGACAAGCGCCATTTCGGCGATCTCGGCCGAGGCGGCGTCCGCCTTCAGGCGGCGCTGTGCGCGCTCGAACTGCTGATGCCGGGCGCGACGCTGGCCGAGGAACCGTAAAGCTTCGCCGCGCGCTCCTCGAAAGCGCCGATCATCATCCTGAGCGCCCGGTCGAACACCTGGCCCGCGATCATCTCGAAGATGCGCGACTTGAACTCGAACTCGATCGCGAAGTCGACCAGCGTGCCGCCCTTGCCGTCGGGCGCGAATTTCCAGTCGTTACGGAGATATTTGAGCGGCCCGTCGAGATAATCGACATGGATGCTGGCCGGCCGCTGCTTGGTCACCTTGGAGGTGAACTTCTCGCGCAGCGCCTTGAAGCCCACCATCAGGTCCGCGACCATCTCGGTCGGCCCGTCCGAACGGATCCGCACCGCCGACACCCACGGCAGGAACTCGCCATAGCGCGCGACATCGGCGACCAGATCGTACATCTGCTCGGGGCTGTAGGGCAGCGTCCGGACCTCGTGATGCCGGGGCATTATCTCAGGCTCCGGTAATCGCCGCCTTGCGCGCCAGCTCGGCGTTCCGCGCATCGCGCAGCTTCACGAAATCGTCGCCGGCATGGTAGCTCGAGCGGGTCAGCGGGGTCGCCGCGACCAGCAGGAAGCCCTTGGCCCGGGCGATCGCGGCATAGGCCTCGAAGGTCTTGGGTGCGACGAAATCCATCACCTTGGCGTGCTTCGGCGTCGGCTGGAGATATTGGCCCATCGTCAGGAAATCGATGTCGGCCGAGCGCATGTCGTCCATCACCTGGTGGACCTCCATCCGCTCCTCGCCCAGACCGACCATGAGGCCGGACTTGGTGAAGATCGTCGGATCAAGCCGCTTGACCGTCTCCAGCAGGCGCAGGGACGCATAATAGCGCGCGCCGGGCCGGATCGTCGGATAGAGGCGCGGCACCGTCTCGAGATTATGGTTGTAGACGTCCGGGCGGGCCGCGACGATCATCTCGATCGCGGCATCGGCCTTGTTGCGGAAATCCGGGGTGAGTATCTCGATCGTGGTCTTGGGCGTCGTCCGGCGTAGCGCCTCGATCACCTTGACGAACTGCTTCGCCCCCCCATCGGGCAGGTCGTCGCGATCGACCGAGGTGATGACGATATGCTCCAGACCCAGCTCGGCGGCCGCATCGGCGGTGTGCTGCGGCTCCATCGGATCGACCGCGCGCGGCATGCCGGTCTTGACGTTGCAGAAGGCGCAGGCCCGGGTGCAGGTGTCGCCCAGGATCATCACCGTCGCGTGCTTCTTCGTCCAGCACTCGCCGATATTCGGGCAAGCCGCTTCCTCGCACACCGTGGCGAGGTTGAGGCGGCGCATCAGCGCCTTGGTGTCCGAAAAGGCCTGCCCCATCGGCGCCTTGACCCGGATCCAGTCCGGCTTGCGCTGCTTGGGGGCGGCGGGAGTGGGCAATGCTTCGCTCATGCCTGGCCAGATAGGCGATAAGGCCCCCACTTGCCAGCCCCTACCGCCGGGATTAGGGGCTCATCCCATGACTGATTTCTCAGGACTCGTAGACGGCTATCGGCGCTTCAAGGCCAATGGCTGGACCCAGCAGCGCGAACGCTGGAGCAAATTGGCCACCGGCCAGAACCCGCAGCTGATGGTGATCGCCTGTTCGGACAGCCGCGTCGATCCCACCATCATCTTCGATACCTCGCCGGGCGAGATCTTCATGGTGCGCAACGTCGCCAACATGGTGCCGCCGTTCGAGACATCGCCCGGCCACCATGGCGTGTCGGCCGCGCTGGAGTTCGCGGTCACCCAGCTTGAGGTTCCCGAGATCGTCGTGCTCGGCCACCAGAGCTGCGGCGGCTGCGCGGCGGCGCTCACCCGCCGCTTCGAAGGCGCGCCGGTCGGCCAGGGCGGCTTCATCGACGACTGGATGTCGCTGCTCGACGACGCCCGCGACCGGGTGATCGAGGAGCATGGCCAGGGCGAGGCGGCGGTCCGCGCGCTGGAATGGGAGGCGGTCAAGGTCTCGATCGCGAACCTGCGGACCTTCCCCTGCGTGCCGGTGCGGGAAAAGGCCGGCAAGCTGCGCATCCACGGCGCCTATTTCGCCGTCGCCGACGGAATCCTGCACCTGCTGGACGAGGCAACCGGCCAGTTCGCGCCGGCGTGACCCGCGAGCGCGGGAACCGCACTTCCTAACATTCGTTAAGGCTCCCAGGTTTTTGTTGAGGAGCTTTCCGATGTTCGCCCGTTCGATCCTCGCCATCACCGCACTGATTGCCGTCGCCCCGCTGGCGGCCCAGAGCGGCACCAAGAACGACCCTGCCCACCAAGCGGCCGACGCGCGGGAGGTCCCGCAGACGCAGTCGCTGAACAATCAGGTCAGCAGCGCGGTCACCCAGGCGCAGACCGCCAATGCCGTGGCCGAGGCGCAGAACGACCTGAACCAGCAGCAATATGAGGCCGACAAGGCCGCCTATGAGCAGGCGCTGCGCGACCACCATCGCGATGTGCTGTCGACCGACGCGACCTTCATCCGCCAGCAGAATGCCTATGCGATGGCGATGCGCGATTGGCGGGCGCAGGTCGCGATGTGCAAGAAGGGCTATCAGAGCGCGTGCAACCTGCCGACGCCCGACCCGATGAAATATATGTGAGTTTCCGGACGGGAGCCCCACCCTCCCGCCCTTTTCGCCCGGCGATGGCCGGAACCGTCACCAGTGGGCCGCGTAGCGTCCAGGGCCCGTGACGGTTCCGGCCTTAGCCGTCGTCAGCGCGTCAGCTTCTTGTAGGCACCGGCCCCCGGACGGTCGGCCGCGTCGCCGAGGCGGCGGCGCTTGTCTTCCTCATAGCTCTCGAAATTGCCTTCGAACCACTCGACATGGCCGTCTCCCTCGAAAGCGAGGATGTGGGTGGCGAGGCGATCGAGGAAGAAGCGGTCGTGGCTGATCACCACGGCGCAACCCGCGAAATTCTCGAGAGCATCCTCAAGCGCCCGCAGCGTCTCGACGTCGAGGTCGTTGGTCGGCTCGTCGAGCAGCAGGACGTTGCCGCCCTTGCGGAGCATCTTCGCCATGTGGACGCGGTTGCGTTCGCCGCCCGAGAGCTGGCCGACCTTCTTCTGCTGGTCGGCGCCCTTGAAGTTGAACGCGCCGACATAGGCGCGGGTCGACATCTCGAATTTGCCGACGGTCATGATGTCATGACCCTCGGACACCTCCTCCCAGACATTCTTGTTGGGATCGAGCGCGTCACGGCTCTGGTCGACGAAGCCCAGCTTGACGGTCGGGCCGATGTCGATCGAGCCGGCGTCGGGGGTCTCCTGGCCGGTGATGAGCCGGAACAGCGTGGTCTTGCCCGCGCCGTTGGGGCCGATCACGCCGACGATGCCGCCGGGGGGCAGCGTGAAATCAAGCCCTTCGAACAGCTTCTTTTCGCCATAGGACTTGGTCAGCCCCTGCGCCTGGATCACCTTGCCGCCGAGACGCTCGGGGGTCTGGATGACGATCTGGGCCTTGCCCGGCGCGCGGTTGTTCTGCTTCTCGACCAGTTCGTCGAACGCGCGGATACGCGCCTTCGACTTGGTCTGGCGGGCCTTGGGGCTCTGCCGGATCCACTCCAGCTCTTCCTTGATCGCCTTCTGGCGGCCCGCGTCCTCGCGTTCCTCCTGCTCCATCCGCTTGCCCTTGGCTTCGAGCCAGGCGGAATAGTTGCCCTCGAACGGGATGCCGCGGCCGCGATCGAGCTCCAGCACCCAGCCGACGACATTGTCGAGGAAGTAGCGATCGTGGGTGACGAGGATGACGTTGCCCGGATAATCGATCAGATGCTGCTCCAGCCAGGCAACGCTTTCGGCATCGAGGTGGTTGGTCGGCTCGTCGAGCAGCAGGATGTCGGGCTTCTCGAGGAGCAGGCGGCACAGCGCGACGCGGCGCTTCTCACCGCCCGAAAGGCCGTCCACGGACCAGTCGCCGGGCGGGCAGCGCAGCGCCTCCATCGCGATTTCGAGCTGGTTGTCGAGCGTCCAGCCGTCGGCCGCGTCGATCTTCTCCTGGAGGACGCCCATCTCCTCCATCAGCGCGTCGAAGTCGGTATCGTCCTTGGGATCGCCCATCTCCGCCGAAATCGCGTTGAAGCGATCGATCATGTCGGCCACCTCGCGGACGCCGTCCATGACGTTTTCCTTGACGGTCTTCTTCGGGTTGAGCTGGGGCTCCTGCGGCAGATAGCCCACCGACACGCCTTCGGCGGCCCAGGCCTCACCGGAATATTCGGTGTCCATGCCGGCCATGACCTTCATCAGGGTCGACTTGCCGGCACCGTTGACGCCGATGATCGCAATCTTCGTGCCCGGCAGGAACTGCAGGTGGATATTGTTGAACAGCGGCTTGTTGGCGCCGGGGAAGGTCTTGGTGAGACCCTTCATCACAAAGCTGTATTGCACGGCCATCGGTCGCGAACCTCGTTGGGTAGATCAGGCTGGAAATCGCCGCCGCCACTAACCGACGACAGGGCAATTGGCAAATAGGGAGCGGGTGGCTAGCCTCCAACCCCATGAAGAAATTTCTGACGCTGGCCTTCGCCGCCACCACCGCCCTTTCCTCCCCCCTCCTCGCCCAGGCCGCTCCGCCAGAAAGCGCCCGGCTTCGCGACGCCGCGCTGACCGACGACCTCGCCTGGGAGATCACCGAAGGCCTGACCACCGAGATCGGCCCCCGCAAGGCCGGCAGCGACGCCGAGGCGCGCGCCCGCGACTGGGCGGTGGCGAAGCTCAAGGCGCTCGGCTTCGCCAATGTCCGGGTCGAGACGTTCGAGGTGCCCTATTGGGAGCGCGGCGACGCCTCCGCCGAGATCGTCGCCCCCTTCCCCCAGCCGCTCACCCTCGCCGCGCTCGGCAACAGCGGCGGCACCGGCCCCAAGGGCCTGAAGGCCGAACTGGTCGGTTTCGACAGCCTGGCCGCGCTGGAGGCCGCCGATCCGGCGAGCATCAAGGGCAAGATCGTCTTCGTGACCCACCGCATGGCGGCGGCGCAGGACGGATCGCATTACGGCCCGGTCGGCCAGATCCGGCGCATCGGCCCCTCGATCGCCTCCCAGAAAGGCGCGGCGGCGATCCTGATCCGCTCGATCGGCACCGACGAGCATCGCAATCCGCACACCGGCAGCCAGGACTGGAAGGACGGCGCCGCGCCGATCCCGGCGCTGGCGCTGGCCAATCCCGATGCCGACCAGCTGGAACGTGTCCTGAAGCGCGGCCAGCCGGTGACGATCGCGCTCCGCGTGACCGCGAAGATGGCCGGCAAGCGGACCTCGGGCAACGTGATCGCCGAGGTGCCGGGCCGTGACCCGTCGTTGCCGATCGTGCTGGTCGGGGGGCATCTCGACAGCTGGGACCAGGGGACGGGCGCGATCGACGATGCCGCCGGCGTCGCGATCACCACCGCCGCCGCAAAACGGATCATGGACGCCGGCCAGCCGCTGCGCACGATCCGCGTCGTCTGGTTCGGATCGGAGGAGATCGGCCTGTTCGGCGGGGTCGACTATCGCGAGAAGCACAAGGAGGAGAAGCACCATTTCCTGGCCGAATCCGACTTCGGCGCGGACCGTATCTGGCGCTTCCAGACCTCGGTGGCGGACGCCGCCCTGCCGGCGATGAAGCCGATCGCGGCTGCGCTGGCCCCGCTGGGCATCGTCCAGGGCGGCAAGAATGGCGACGCCAGCGGATCGGACATCTCGGAAATCCAGAAGCTGGGCATCCCGGTGCTGGCGCTCAGCCAGGACGGGACCCGCTATTTCGATCTTCACCACACGCCTGACGACACCCTCGACAAGGTCGATCCGGCACAGCTTCGCCAGAATGTCGCCGCGTGGACGGCGATGCTGGCGGTCGCGGCGAACGACTCGACCGATTACGGGCCGGTGCCGCCGAGGAAATAGCCGCCGCAAGGCGGCCTGGCTGCGAACGACTCTTAACAACCCCGGGTGCATGGGGTTGATCGTCCGTTTTTTTTGTTTTTTGTTCGGAGGGGCCTGTGGGGAGGCGTGCCGCCGGCCGCGGCGGGGCATTGCCCATTTTCACCTGTCATGAGAAGGAGCCCCGGCGGATCGGCCGGCGACGGCGATCATCCCAGCAAGCCGGAACCCACAAGTAAAGAACAAAAAGGGAATATAGACAGATTCGCTGCGTGCGTTCCCCGCAAAACGCGCGCCGATACGACCGTCGCCCCGGTGGAGGCCGGGGCCGTGAGCGGCTCCTGCGGCGATCTCATCGCGAGCAGCGTGGCGGCCCCGGCCTCCGCCGGGGCGACGACGCTGATGGGCTCATCCCCGCGCCGGCATTTCCAGCCTTCGCCGAAGCGGACGCAGGGTGGCGCAGGCCGGCGTGCCATCCGCGCCAGTGCCATGGACGACCGTTTGGATGACGGCGCCATCGCCCCGCGCAGCACGGTCGAGCATGTCCTGCGGGATATCGTGGATGTCGATCTTCATCCGGCGCGACCAGGGCGAGGCGGGATCGCCGGCCAGTTGCCCGATACGGATATAGACGAAGCGCCGCTCTGGCCCCTCACGCCGCACCTGATCGCCGAAGAATTTGGGGCCGGGCGCGACGCGGATTGGAAAGTCGAAGGACAGGGCCTCACCATCGGCGGAAGCCTTCGGGTCGAGCACGCCGTCATTTCCGGCCTGCAGGCTGTGAACGACGCCCGCGACAGGTTGTTCGATCACGATCCGCATGCGGATTTCGGTCTGGTCTGCCCTGGCCATGACCGCAGCATAGCGCCCTCGGCCCCCGCCTGGGAATCTCCAGCCCGCGCCGTATCGCCGGGCGGGCCAACCTGCTGTCGAGCCAGCCCGGCAAATCCTTCAGCGCATCGAATAGCTATCCGACCAATATGCCGCCTTGTAAATTCACGCTTCGCACGCCACCTACAACTCGCCGGCCGCTGCTCGTGGTTGCCGGATCGCACATCGGCAGCGCTGGCTCCCCATATGTGAAAGCGGCAGATCCTGTCGTCGCCCAGCGACGAGGAAAGCTGTCGCCCATGTATCCATCCGTGACATTGTGCCGGGCTCAGGAAGCCATCCAGCTGGATCGCGCGCGCGATTCGACGCTTGAGAACGTCCGCGCGATAGCGGCGAAGGCCGCCAAAAGCTGGGGCATCGAAGCCGTCGCCGCGGAAGCCCGCGAGGCCCGAGGCGAACGGGTCCGCCTTCACCGGCTCGCGCATTTCGTCCTGCCGTGCCCGATCGATTCCCTTTTGAGCGAGAATCCGGATCGTGGCCTGGCGAACGCCTGACATGCGCTGCGACACGCGACTGCTCGATCGCCTGCGGCAGGCAGCCCTGCTGCGCGCCCAGTTCGCCCGTGAACCGGGGCTGCGACGACGATATGCCGAACTGGCGCAGCGCCATGCCGACAGCGCCAATCATCTTCGCATCCCGGGAAGCGCCGCCCATTGGCCATCGATCGCCGCCTGGACCTGCTGGCAGCCCGCCTATCTGGCCGTGACGAACGACCGCTAGCGGTATCCCCCTCCCGTCCTACCCGACATCTGAAAGGACCGACCATGGCGAAGGGCCAGCGCAAAAGCAGCAAGGAAATCCGAAAGCCGAAGAAGGAAGCGCCGCCCAAGCCGAACGCCTCCGCCCCTTCGCTGAAGGGTGGTTTCGAACATCTGCTGAAAAAATGAACATGACACGGCACCGCGCAGCAGTGTCCTGTCATGAATTCCACCCGCCCGTTCGATCTCAAGACATCGACGGGCGGCATCCCCAGGCAGCCACGCCGTGGGAACCGAGGAGGATGTCAGCCAAATCCTCCATCGGACGCGTCGCCGTGTACTTCGCTACCGTGCCGATGATCGGCATGACATGGGCGCTAACGATCGAGCAGCGATCCGCCAGACGGAGCGCTATCACTCCCAATGGGGCACGTCCCACCGCCTGACCTTATGGTCGCCCGCCGCCGCCGCATCGCCGGGCCACACCCGCGCAGGACGGACACGGACACCGGAAACCGCCGGGGCCGGTATCGGTGCCGCCGGGACCTCCTCGACAGGCACTGCAACCGGAGATGGTTGGGAAGGCGCATCTACAGCGTCCGTCGGCGGAGCCGCCAATAGCGGGGCCATCATCCATGCCGGCGGTCGTCGACGCCCGATATGATCGGCCGGGATATCATCCATTGATCGAAACCCGCACTCCGGGGGCGCCGAAGCCGATCAGCACCTTGGCTCTCAGCTTACGCGCGAGCGCGTCGACGATGGCCGTACCGAGCCCAGTGGGAACCAGCGGCCGGTCGGCGCGCATGCCGATGCCGTTGTCGGCCACCTGCAGCGTCCATTCGATGGCGTTCGATTCATAGCTCAAGGTGATCTTGCCGGGCCGGCCATCGGGAAAGGCATATTTCAAGGCATTGGTGATCAGTTCGGTGGCGATCATGCCAAGGCTCATCGCATCGTCGGCATTGCTGACGCTGTCGTCCACCACCACCTCCAACGAAACCCGAGCGGGATCATGGATCATCGAGGCCGCGATGCTCCGGCACAGGGTGGTGAGGTAGAGCCGCAGCCTGACCTCACCCGTTCGCGCCATCGCCAGATGGTTCTGCACCGCCGCGACCGACAGGATGCGGTGATGCGCGGCCTCGAGATGGCCACGCGTCTCGTCCGATGCCGTGCGGCGGGCGCCCTGCATCAGGAGACTGGAGATAATCTGCAAACCGTTGGCTGTGCGGTGCTGGAGTTCCTGGAGAAGCACCTCCTGGTCCTCGATCCTGTCCTGTTCGCCCCTTGTTGGGGCGCCGACGCCGGCGATGCCATTGATGGCGGCGATGGCCACCAGCAGCGAGCGCCCGCCGCTCGCCATCTCCTCGATGACCTCGGCGTCAAGGCTGAAGCGAAGGTTTGGCCGACCTTTGGGTCTGAGCACTATCACGTCGCCTGCGATCGGCACGCCGTCCGCGAGGACCGCCGCCAGCCGGCGTTGCAAACGATCGCCGCCCCATTCGCCCGAGCCGAGTGCGGCAACCGGGCTGCCGGTGATCCGATCGGCGTCGAACCCGAAGGCCGCAAGGAAAGATCGGCTGGACGCGATCACCGCCAGTTGGCCATCGAGCAGCAGTAGCGGAACTTTGGAGGCGGCGATCACCGCCATACCCAGGCTATCGGCCTGCGCAACGATGTGGGTGGCGGCAGTGGACATGATAGTCCCCTTCAGGGACCGGAGGCTCGCACAGCGAAAGCCATATTCGGCAGACAGCGGACCGGCTTCCGGTTGCCATCATGGAGACCGGACGATCGATGCCCTGCTTATAGCACGGTCCGACGGAAAGCCGGCACGCTCATATCGAGGGACTGGCATATCGAAGGACCGGCATATCGAAGGGCCGGCGCCCCGCTAGCCTCGCTTTGGAATCTCCAGTCCGCGCTGCACCGCCGGCCGTGCCAGGCCACGTTCCAGCCATGCTGGCACATTGCCGAGGCTGTCGAACGCCACGAGTTCCCGCGCCTCGTAGAAGGTGATGAGGTTGCGAACCCAGCCCAGGGTCGAGATGTCGGCGATGCTGTAATCGGCGCCCATGATCCAGTCCCGCCCGTCGAGCCGGCTGTCCAGCACGCCGAGCAGGCGCTTCGACTCGTCGACATAGCGCTGGAGCGGTCGCTTGTCCTCGATCTCCCTGCCGGCGAATTTGCTGAAATAGCCGACCTGCCCGAACATCGGCCCGATACCGGCATTCTGGAAGAACACCCACTGGATCGTCTGGTAGCGCTCCGCCGGATCGCCGGAGATGAACCGTCCCGACTTGTCGGCGAGATAGATCAGGATCGCCCCGGATTCGGAAAGCGCCAGCGGCTTGCCACCCGGCCCGTCGGGATCGAGGATCGCCGGAATCTTGCCGTTCGGATTGAGCGAAAGGAATTCGGGCGTGTGGCTCTGGTTGTGGGAGATATCGACCAGATGCGGCTCATAGGGGAGCCCGGTCTCCTCCAGCATGATCGAAATCTTCACGCCGTTCGGTGTATTGAGCGAATAGAGCTGGATGCGGTCCGGATGCCGGGGCGGCCAGCGCTTCGTGATCGGGAAATCGGACAGATCGGGCACGGGATGCTCCTCTTTTCGACCGGCATGCCACATGGCCGGGCGACATGGGCAGGTGGGCCATGGGTCGCGCGACGGCAAGCCCTTCGTCCAGCCATTTGTCGTACGCCAGAAAAAGTCCAGCAACATCATAACCATAGCGATTTCCCTTGCGAACAGCCGGAAAAAGGCGACGCACGCAGGAGACAGACATGATCATGAGCTTGCTTGGGCTGCTGACGGCCACCACCGTCGCAGCCGGCGACATCGGACACCATCATCGCACCACCCTCGACCATCGCGGCGCGGCCCTGAATGTCGACTACCGCGCCACCGTCTCGCTGAGCACGCGACAGATGGGCATGGCGCCCCCGACGCGCATGGGCGTGATCCGCTGCGACTGGGTGGCGCGCGTCGCGGTCCACCGCACCCTGGAACGCGGGGACGCCGGCGAGGCCCTGAGCCGGCTGGTCGACGACGATCTGGAACTGCGCGGCAACCGTTCGGGCACCTGCTCCTCGGCCCGCAAGGCGATCGACGGCGAACTGGCCAAGCGCCAGGACGAGGTTCGCGTGCATCTCGCCTCGGTGGTCGAGCGCGACCGTGCGCAGCTGCTGGCGGAACTGGAAACCGCCGCCGGCGGCACCCATAGCGCGCATTAGATGTGGAGCCTCAACAGGTTATTCATTGGCTGACGTAGTCGGCTGATGGGCGGTTGTGATTGTAAGCTGCCGTGGGGGCGGTGCCAGTTATAATTATGGAGCCATGGACTGAGGGCGCGTTTGCGGTGCTCGGAGGTTGGATAGGCGCGAGCATATGCCCATTCGCGTAAGCTGGTCTGGATGAAGCGTTCGGCCTTGCCGTTAGTCTTGGGCGTGTAGGGTTTGGTGCGGATGTGCTTGAGGCCGAGTGCTTTGCAGGCGTCGCGGAAGGCGAAGCTTTTGTAGCAGGCGCCGTTGTCGGTCATGACGCGCGAGACAGTGATGCCGAGGCTTTGATAATAGGCGATGGCGGCGAAGAGGAAGGCGGTTGCGCTTTCCTTCTTTTCGTCGGGGAGGATCTGGCTGAAGGCGATGCGCGAGGCATCGTCGATGCAGACGTGGACGAACTCCCAGCCCGCGCCGTAGCGCTCGCCAGCACGGCTGCCGCGAGTGCTGCTCTGCTTTGTCCGATTGCCGGTGATGCGATGGCCGACGCGTTCGAAGCGGCCGAGCTTCTTGATGTCGATGTGGATCAGCTCGCCGGGGTGCGCGCGCTCATAGCGACGGATGGGCTCGGGAGGATCGAGATCGCGCATTCGGCTCAAGCGTGCGTTGCGCAGTATCCGGCTGACAGTGGCTGGCGAGAGCTTCAGCGTGGCGGCGATCTGCTTGCCGCAGAGGCGCTGACGGCGCAGGGCGATGACCTGCTCGATGCGGTCGGCGGGCGTGGCGCGGGGCATGGCGTGTGGGCGCGAGCTGCGGTCGACGAGACCGGCTTCGCCTTCGATCCGATAACGTGCCAGCCACTTGGCTACGGTTCGCTCCGAGACGCCCAGGGCGGTCGCGACCGCCCTGGGCGTCTCGCGCAGAACCATCACGCGCCGGACGATCTCGGCTCGACTGAAGGGCGTGGTTCGGGCATTCTTGTGGATGTTCATCCGGTCGTTCCTCCAGACCTGACGTGTCGCAACATCAGTCTGATCCGGTCACGCCGGATGAACAACCTCCTGAAAGCTCACAATTAGAGCCTTACACGATCCGATTGCATCGGCTCGTCGGCTCTACCTTGTTGTTTTACCGCGATTTCCGAGTCGGCAGATGTTTCCATCTGCCTAGAAATCGCTCCAGAGCCCGATCGGGAAAGGTGAAGCGCCCGTCATGTCGGCGACACCCGGCATGACGTCGCCCGTCGGCTCAGTTCGGCAACTCCTTCGTCCTCCGAACCCCGCCATGTAGAAAAAAGGGCGGCTAATAGCCGCCCTCAGACTGCTGACAAACCCCTGGCGAGAGCCGGGGGTTTGTGATTCTATGGGTGATGCTGAGAGAGCGTGGACCTGAGCAGACGGCGCTTGAGATAGTGACGCTCGAGGAGCTGGTTCCTGCGGATCACCTGCTGCGCAAGATCGACGCGGTGATCGACTTTTCGTTCATTCATGAGCTGACGGCGCCGCTATATTGTCCCGACAACGGGCGGCCTGCGCTGGACCCGACGCTGATGTTCAAGGCGTTGTTCCTTGGCTATCTGTTCGGGGTTCGCTCGGAGCGGCAACTGGTCCGCGAGATCCAGGTCAATGTGGCCTATCGCTGGTTCCTGCGGCTGCGGCTGACCGATCCGGTGTTCGATGCCTCGACGCTCTCGCAGAATCGGCGGCGGCGCTATGGCGACACGACGGTGGCGCAGGAGATATTCGACCGGATCGTCGAGCAGGCGATCGGGCATGGGCTGGTGGATGGAACGGTGCTCTATACCGACAGCACGCATCTCAAGGCCAACGCGAACAAGAACAAATATGACCAGGCGGTGGTGGCCAAGTCGCGCTCGGACTATTGGGAGGCGCTCGACGCGGCGATTGCCGAAGAACGCAGCGAGCGCGGGCTCAAGCCGCTCAAGCCCAAGGAGCGGATGGCCGTAGAGACCGAGACCAAGCTGTCGCGCACCGACCCGCAGAGCGGCTATATGGTCCGTGACGGCAAGCCCAAGGGCTTTTTCTATCTCGATCATCGCACGGTGGATGGGGGGCTCGGCATCATCACCGATACTTTCGCGACGCCTGCCAACGTGCATGACTCGATCGTCTATCTCGGCCGTCTCGACCGGCAGCGCGAGCGCTTTGGCTTTCCCGTCGCGGCGGTGGGACTGGATGCCGGATACGCCACTACCGGCATCGCCCAGGGACTGGAGGAGCGCGGCATTCTCGGCGTCACCGGCTATCGCAACCCGACGCCGCCCAAGCCGGGCATGATGCGCCGGAGTCGCTTCCGATGGGAACAGGAGCAGGATGGTTATCGCTGCCCGCAAGGCCAGTTGCTGCCTTATGCCACGACCGACCGCCATGGCTATCGGCACTACAAGTCCGATCCCGCCATCTGCCGGCAATGTCCGCTGCTTGCTTCCTGCACCAGCGCGGCCAAGCCCCAGCGCGTCATCACCCGCCATGTCTGGCAGGATGCCCGCGACCGTTGCGACGGTCATCGCCTCACTCCGTGGGGTAAGGCCATTTACAAGCGGCGCAAGGAAACCGTCGAACGCTCCTTCGCCGATGCCAAGCAGCTACACGGCCATCGCTACGCCCGCTTCCGAGGTCGAATAAGGGTGGCCTGCCAGTGCCTTCTCGCCGCAGCCGCCCAGAATATGAAGAAAATCGCCCTCGCCCTGACCCGCCATATCAACCCGCTTCCGGCCTGAACTCAGCGCCGATATCATTCCGGCAAAACCGCACCGGCTCCGCCAGCACTCCAACCAAAACAAAACCCCGCCGCAAAAACGACCTGCAATCGGGAACCAAAGAATCTGCGAAGCTTGCCTTGCCGTCTTCGAACTCGCTCAAATTACCATCATTCAAGGACTCATGGTCCACCCCTTCCTGATCCGAAGATCCCTAATTTCGTGGGACGGAGCATGATCCTACGCCTTACGCAACGACTAGCAACTGAAAAACGGGTCAGCGCTCTTGCCCTTTTTGGTCGGCAAGCAGCTCAATCACTGGCTCGCTGGCACGGGTTTCCACCGAGGGAAGCTCCTCAATTTCCTTGTCGCCCGTCTCGACATTCAGTTCGCGGAATTTCCGGCCCGTCACCAGCACGCGGCCCTCGAAGCTCGCGACGAACCTGTTGTAATGCTCGACCGCGCTGTTCAGCCCACCGCCGACCCGCTTGAGATGGGTGGCAGCAACCGAAAGGCGTTCGTACATCTCCTTGCCGAGCCGGCCGATCGCCCTCGCCTCCTCGGCCATCTTCTCCTGCCGCCAGACGCTGGCGACAGTGCGGGCGAGCGCGACGAGGTTGATCGGGGTCGCGATCAGCACGCGGCGCTGGTGGGCCCAGTCCCACAGCTCGGCATCCTGCTCCATCGCCGCCGACAGGAAATGCTCGCCGGGGATGTACATCACCACATAATCGGCCGCCTCGCCGAAGCGGTCCCAATAGCTTTTCTGGCCGAGCTGGTTGGCGTGGTTGCGCAGCGCGGTCGCGTGCGCCTTGAGCAGGTTGGCACGGACCGCCTCGTCCACCTCCTCGCTGGCGTCGAGATAGGCGTTGAGCGAGCATTTGGCGTCGATGATCAAGCGGCGCCCGCCGGGCAGCGCGACGATCACGTCGGGGCGCAGCCGCCCATCCTCGGTATCGACCGAGACCTCGGTCGCGAAATCGGCATAGGGCGAGAGGCCGGCCTGTTCGAGCACATTGCGCAGGCTCTGCTCGCCCCAGCGGCCGCGCGCCTTGGGACTGGCGCGGAGCGCGTTGACCAGCTTGGCGGCCTCGTCGCGCACCTGCCCCTGGCCGACCCGAACCTGATCGACCGCCTCGCGCAGGCCGGCATAGCTGTCGACCCGTTCCTTCTCGACCCGCTGGAGCCCTTCCTCATAGCGCTTGAGGGTAGACTCGACCGGGGTCAGCAGCGCCTTGAGCTGCGCCTCGCTCTTTTCGCCGGCCTGGTGGAAGCGCTGGTCGGCGCGTTCGAGGAACTGGCGCTGGGCCTGATCGAGCAGCTTGCCGCCGACCTCCGCGAACTGGGCCGAGAGCTGCTCCTTCGCTTCCTGAAGCTGGCGGATCTGCGCCTCGAAGCTTTCGGTGCGGGCCTGCTTCTCGGCCAGCAGCGCCGAACGCTCGATCTCCGACCGGCCGAGCGCGACGCGGCTCTCGTCGAGCGCGCGCCGCAACTCGGTCGCCTCCCCCGCCCCGGTCGCCGCGATCCGGCCGCGCAGCCACCAGCCCAGCCCCAGGCCGATCAGCAGACAGAGGGGCAGAGCAAGGGCGAGGATCGGCGACATCGAGAAATCCTTAAGAACAGAGCGCGAACCTGCCCCGGCCTTAACCCGATTGCAAGCAAAGTCGGTGCTTCCCATCGCCGGTACAAAGGCTAATATGGCCATGGGGGAAGTACGGGGGGCTTGTCGAATGGCGGAGAACGGCGAAGGCGCGTCGCTGGGGGCGCGTATCCGGGGTTTCGGGCCGGTTGCCCGCAAGACGCTCAAGCAGATCGGCCCCGTCCGACTCGTCGTCACCGCGCTGTTCCTGGCGCTGGGCCTGCTGTTCGCCAAATATAGCTGGAACATCATGCTGGCCCGCGATGCCGAGCGGGCGCTGTACGACGTGCGCGCGCTGCTCGCATCGCCGCATGTCGAAACCGATCCACGCATCGTGATGGTCACCTTCAACGAGGAGACGCTGCGGCTGACCGGCCGCCGCTCCCCGCTCGACCGCGCGATGCTGGCGCGCGCGCTGACCCAGCTCGACCAGATGAAGCCCAAGGCGATCGGCATCGATATCCTGATCGACCAGCCGACACCCGAGGACCAGCAGCTGATCGACGCCTTCCGGGGCATGAAGACGCCGACCTATCTTGGCCTTGCCACCAACAAGACCAATTCGGCCTTCATGACCTATGAACAGGAGATGTTCCTCCGGGACTTCCAGAAGCAGACCAGGCCGGGCAACGTCCATTTCACCAGCATCCGCCTGGCCGCCGACCAGGACGGCGTGATGCGCAGCTGGCCCGACCAGCCGCGCGAGCTGCCGCCGCTGATGGCCAATTCGCTGACCCAGGGCTTCCCCGAATATCGCGATCACCAGGGATCGATCCGCTATCGCCTGCCGGTGAACTATGAGCGGCCGGTGTTCGACAAGCTGCCGGTCGAACTGATCGCCAATCCCGACCTGCTCGAGGCGTTCCGTGGCCAGATCGAGGGCAAATATATCCTGATCGGCGGCAACATTCCCGATGTCGACCAGTTCACCACCCCCGCCTCGCGCATGAAGGACCCGGCGACGGGCCGCGTCGGCGAGACCACGATCGGGCTGGAGATCCACGCGACGCTGCTGGCGCAGATGCTCGACCATTTCATGTTCAAGGCGATTCCGAACTGGGGGCTGTGGCTGATCGCGATCGGCGTGGTCCTGCTCGGCGCGCTGACGGCGGTCGGCAACATGAAGATATGGAAGCTGAGCCTGCTGCTGATCGTCCAGCTCGCCGCCGTCGCGGTGGTGCCGTTCGTCTGGCAGTTCAACGGCGTCGACACCCAGGGCCTGCCGGTGTTCGGCTGGCTGATCGGCTGGATCTTCGCCTATTCGGCGGTGGGCACGGCGGCGCGCGGCATCGGTTCGGAGCAGCGCAACTTCGCGGCGTCGGCGCTCGGCAAATATCTGCCGGGCGACATCGCCAAGGACATCATGAAGAATCCCGAGCGGCTCCAGCTTCATGGCGAGAAGCGCGACATCATCGCGGTGTTCAGCGACCTGGAGGGCTTCACCAAGCTCAGCCACCAGATCGAGCCGGAAATGGTGGCACTGCTGCTCAACCGCTATCTCGACCTGCTCTCGGAAACCGTGCTGGCGCATGGCGGCACGCTCGACAAGTTCGTCGGCGACGCGATCGTCGCCTTCTGGGGCGCGCCGATCAGCCGGCCCGACGACGCCGACCGCGCCGTGAAGTGCGCGATCGCGATGTATGAGGCGGGCGAGAAATTCCGTGCGGAGGCGCCCGAGGGCGTACCGCCGATCGGCGTCACCCGCGTCGGCTGCCATCGCGGCGAGGCGATCGTCGGCAATTTCGGCGGCGAGGGCCGCATCCAGTACACGGCGCTGGGCGATTCGATGAACACCGCCGCGCGGCTGGAAGGCGCCAACAAATATCTGAAGACCAAGACCCTGGTCAGCGACACCGTCGTCGAGAAGTCGACCCTGGGCTATTTCCGGCCGATGGGCCGGATCGCCGTGTCGGGCCGGTCGACACCCATGATCATCTACGAACCCGTCCCGGATTTTTCTTTGGAAGCTGTGCAACAGTTCACAGACACGCTCCGTAGATTCGACGATGGAGATATGACTGCATTGGCCGAGTTCGAACAAATGGCCGTAACGAATCCTGATGATAAGGCGCTCGCGAATCTGATAAAGCGTCTTCATGAGGTTGGACCTGGAGGTTATAGTGCTCTCGACAAATAAGCGCCTGCCGCAGGCTGCAATTGCGGCACTTGTTGGACTGATGATCGCCGGGACGGCCGCCGCGGCCCCGCTGGTGGTCCGTTCGGCCGGGCCGTCGGCCAAGGCCTATCCGGCCGGCAAGGCCCTGCCGGATAATGCAAAGATCGTGCTGAAGGCGGGGGACTCGATCGTCCTGCTCGACGGGCGCGGCACCCGCACCCTGAGCGGCCCGGGCACCTTCTCGGCGAGCGGAGCATCGACCGTGGCCTCGGCGAATGCCGGATCGACGCTCGGCGCGCTGGTTTCCGGCGGCGGCGAGCGGCGGGCCCGGATCGGGGCCGTGCGCAGCGCCAGCGGCATCGACAAGAACGCCGGCAAGAACCCGAACGTCTGGTATGTCGACGTGACGCGCAGCACCAACATGTGCATCGCCGATCCCTCGACCGTCACCGTGTGGCGTCCGGGCTCCGATGCCCCGGCGACGATCAAGGTGAGCAAGAGCGATGGCAGCAGCGCCGACATCGCCCTGGCCCCCGGCCAGGCCGCCGCGCTGTGGCCGTCCACCCTGCCCGTCACCGACGGCAGCTCGTTCAAGCTGAGCTGGGACGGCGCCAAGGCTCCGACCAACGTGAAGTTCGTCGTCGTCAAGCCGACCTCGCCGGGTCTTGAGGACATGGCGCAGTCGCTGATCAAGGCGGGCTGCAACGCGCAGCTGGACCTGCTGATCCAGACGACCTCGCTGCCGGGCGGCGGCAACGCCGGCTGAACGCGGACAGCGTCCGGAAGAACAGGGCCGGCGGGGCGACCTGCCGGCCCTTTCTTTTTGGGCTCCGCCGTCGCCACGGCAGAGGCCGGGGCCGTAATAGGCTCCTGCGGCCACGCTGCGGCAAACTCTTGCGGCCCCGGCCTCCGTCGGGGCGACGGAGAGTTACAAAAACATTGTGGCCCTTGCCCACCTTTCCCTATGGACCGGGCCATGACCGACACCGCATCCACCGGCGCCACCCTGACCCTGTTCGACAGCCTGACCCGCGCCGCCCGGCCGTTCGCGCCGATCGATCCCGCGATGGTGCGGCTCTACAGCTGCGGGCCGACGGTCTATAATTTCGCGCATCTCGGCAATCTGCGCGCCTATGTGTTCACCGACACGCTGCGCCGGACGCTCAACTGGAAGGGCTGGCCGGTCAACCATGTCATCAACATCACCGATGTCGGCCATCTGACCTCCGACGCCGACGAAGGCGACGACAAGATGGAGGCGGCGGCGAAGAAGGCCGCCAAGACGATCTGGGAGATCGCCGCCTTCTACACCGACGCGTTCAAGGCCGACCTGAAGGCGCTCAACATCATCTCGCCGACGATCTGGAGCGTGGCGACCGACCATATCCAGGACATGATCGCCTTCGCGCGATCGATCGAGGATGCGGGCGCCAGCTATGAACTCGACAGCGGGCTGTATTTCGACACGTCGAAAGTGCCCGATTACGGCCGGCTCGCCGGAGCGCGGGGGGATGAGACGGTCGCGCGCATCGCCGAGGTCGAGGGCAAGCGCAACGCCGCCGACTTCGCGCTGTGGCGTCGATCGGCCGAGGGCGAGCAGCGGCAGATGGAATGGCTGTCGCCCTGGGGCCCGGGCGCGCCGGGCTGGCACCTCGAATGCTCGGTGATGAGCATGAAATATCTGGGCGAGCAGTTCGACATCCACACCGGCGGGATCGACCATCGCGAGATCCACCATTGCAACGAGATCGCCCAGAACCAGGCCTTCACCCGATCGGGAGAATCCGGCGCCAACTTCTGGATGCACAATAATTTCCTGGTCGATCGCGGCGGCAAGATGTCCAAGTCCAAGGGCGGCTTCGCGACGCTGGCGGGGGTGATCGACAAGGGGGTCCACCCCCTCGCCTATCGCCTGCTCTGCCTGTCGGCGCATTACCGTTCGGAACTGGAATTCTCGCCCGAGGCACTGGCCGCCGCGCTGACCCGGCTGCAGCGGCTGGTGATCGCGGTCGAGGCGCTGCGAGACAAGGCGGGAACCCCCGACTGGCTGCGCGTCGTCGACGAGGCGGCGGCGAGCAAGGGGGCATCCTTCGCCTATCAGCGCGCGGTGATCGAGGATGGGCTGGGCGCGAAGGCGCTGGCGCTGGTGGCGCAGTTCGACGAAGCGCTGTCGAACGACCTGATGGTGCCGCAGGCGCTACCGCTGCTCGAAGCCGCGCTGGCCGACAAGGGCATCGATTCGCAGGAGAAATTGCGGCTTGTCGCGACGATGGACCTGGCGCTGGGACTCGATCTGCTCCGGATCGGACGGATCGACCTGCGCCGCCGTCCGGCGGATGCCCGGATCGAGGAATCGGAGATCGAAGCGCTCCTCGAGCAACGCCAGGCAGCACGCGCCGCGAAGGATTATGCGGAGTCGGATCGTATCCGCGACGCCCTTACGGAACGCGGCGTCGCCGTGATGGACGGGGCCGGTGCGATGCGCTGGGACTGGATTCTAGAGCTTTGATTTTTGCGGGGCCTCAGGCGCCGGCAGCCGTGTCCGCGGCTTTGGCTTTCCTCGCATAAGCTCGGGCGCGCGTTCGCGCTTGCGGAGCCCCGTTGGGTCTCCGAACGTCCTTACGGAACCCCGCCGCAACAGATTGTAAAAAATCCCTGTTCCCCGTCGCCGAAATGACATAGCAATCCCGCATCTTGCGTGGTCGCAACAGGGGCGCGACGCATCCAGGGGGAGCATATCATGGGCACGAAGGCATCCGATCTTTTCATCCAATGCCTGGAGGAAGAGGGCTGCGAATATATCTTCGGCGTTCCCGGCGAAGAAAATCTCGACATGCTGGACAGCCTGTCGCGCTCCAAGAAGATCAAGCTGATCCTCACCCGCCATGAACAGGGCGCCGGCTTCATGGCCGCGACCTATGGTCGCCACACCGGCAAGACCGGCGTCTGCATGGCGACGCTCGGGCCGGGCGCGACCAATTTCGTGACTGCGGCCGCCTATGCGCAGCTTGGCGGCATGCCGATCCTGATGGTCACCGGCCAGAAGCCGATCAAGAAATCCAAGCAGGGCCGCTTCCAGATTCTCGAGGTCGTCGAGATGATGAAGCCGATCACCAAATTCACCCACCAGCTCGCCTCGGCCGACAACATCCCGAGCCGCGTGCGCGAGGCCTATCGCCTCGCCGAGGAGGAGAAGCCCGGCGCGACCCATATCGAGTTCCCCGAGGACATCGCCGACGAGCATACCGACTCGACCCCGATCAAGCCGTCGCTGGCGCGCCGCCCGGAAGCCGAGGACAAGGCCGTCCGCGCCGCGGTGAAGATGATCGAGGACGCCAAGACGCCAATCCTGGTGATCGGCGCCGGCGGCAACCGCAAGCAGACCGGCCGGATGCTGCTCCAGTTCATCGAGAAGACCGGCATCCCGTTCGTCACCACCCAGCTCGGCAAGGGCGTGATCGACGAGACCCATCCCAAGTTCCTGGGCTGCGCCGCGCTGTCGTCCGGCGATTTCGTCCACCGCTCGATCGAGCATGCCGATCTGATCATCAACGTCGGCCATGACGTGATCGAGAAGCCCCCCTTCTTCATGAAGAATGGCGGCACCCCGGTGATCCACGTCAGCACCAAGACCGCCGAGGTCGATCCGGTCTATTTCCCGCAGGTCGAGGTGATCGGCGACATCGCCAACGCGATCTGGAAGATGCAGAAGGACATCGTCCCTTCGGGCCGCTGGAACTTCGACTTCATGATGAAGGCGCGCCAGGCCGAGGTCGATCACACCAAGTCGCTCGAGGACGACACCCGCTTCCCGATCTTCCCGCCGCACCTGGTGAAGGAAGTCCGCTCGGCGATGCCGGCCGACGGCATCATCTGCCTCGACAACGGCGTCTACAAGATCTGGTTCGCCCGCAACTATCCGGCGCGCCAGCAGAACACCGTGCTGCTCGACAACGCGCTCGCCACCATGGGCGCGGGCCTGCCTTCGGCGATGGCCTCGGCGATGGTCTATCCCGACAAGAAGGTGATGGCGATCTGCGGCGACGGCGGCTTCATGATGAACAGCCAGGAGATGGAGACCGCGGTCCGCCTCGGCCTCAACATCACCGTGCTGATCCTCAACGACAGCAGCTACGGCATGATCCGCTGGAAGCAGGCGAACATGGGTTTCCAGGACTGGGGCCTGACCTATGGCAACCCCGACTTCGTGAAATATGCCGAAGCCTATGGCGCCAAGGGCCATCGCGTCGAGAGCGCCGAGCATCTGACCAAGCTGCTGAAGGAATGTCTCGACACCCCGGGCGTCCACCTGATCGACTGCCCGGTCGACTATTCGGAGAATGATCAGATCCTCAACAAGGACATCAAGACGCTCAGCAAGCAGGTCTCGTAATCGCCTTGCGCCCCTGCCACGACCGGCGGGGGCCGCACGGCCCGGGATCGATGCGCCCGCTCACGAGCGGGCGCTGGCTCAAATGGACGGATCGCGATGAAGCTCCAGGACAAATACCCGCTCTACCTCGCCAACGAGGCCCAGCAGCCCAACACCGATCTGAAGGTGACGGACAAGTACACCGGCGAGGTCGCGACGCTGGTGGCGCTGGCCGATGCGAAGACCATCGACAAGGGCATCGAATGGGCGGTGAAGGCCGCCGAGCCGATGGCGAAGATGGCGAGCTATGAGCGGCAGGCGGTGCTGCAGCACTGCGTCGACCGCTTCACCGAGCGCAAGGACGAGCTGGCCTATGCGCTGTGCATCGAGGCCGGCAAGCCGATCAACGACTCGCGCGGCGAAGTCGGCCGGCTGATCGACACCTTCCGCATCGCCGCCGAGGAATCGGTGCGGATGACGGGCGAGGTGCAGCCGCTCGACATCAGCCCGCGCGCCAAAGGCTATCAGGGGATCTGGAAGCGGGTGCCGATCGGCCCCTGCTCGTTCATCTCGCCGTTCAACTTCCCGCTGAACCTCGCCGCGCACAAGATCGCGCCGGCGATCGCGGTCGGCTGCCCCTTCGTGATGAAGCCGGCGAGCCGCACCCCGCTGGGCGCGATCATCATGGGCGAGGTGCTGGCCGAGACCAACCTGCCCAAGGGCGCCTTCTCGATCCTGCCGGCCGCCCGCGACGGCGCCGACCTGTTCACCACCGACGACCGCCTCAAGCTGCTGTCGTTCACCGGCTCGCCCGATGTGGGCTGGGACCTGAAGGCCCGCTGCGGCAAGAAGAAGGTGGTGCTCGAACTGGGCGGCAACGCCGCGGTGGTCATCGATCATGACGCCGATCTCGACGACGCGGTCGAGCGCACCGTGTTCGGCGCCTTCTACCAGTCGGGCCAGTCGTGCATCGGCGTGCAGCGCATCCTGGTCCACGACCAGGTCTACGACGCGTTCAAGGCCAAGCTGGTCAAGCGCACCGCCGGCCTGATCGCGGGCAGCCCGCATGACGAGAAGACCTTCGTCGGCCCGATGATCGACGTGAAGGAGGCCCAGCGCCTCGACAACTGGATCCAAGAGGCGACCGCCAAGGGCGCGACGCTGCTGTGCGGCGGCAAGCGCGAGGGCGCGATGCTCGAGGCGACGCTGCTCGAGAATGTCGACCTCGAAACCAAGATCAACCGCGAGGAGGCCTTCGGCCCGGTCGCCTTCCTGATCCGCTTCAGCGACTGGCACGAGGCGCTGAGGATCGTGAACGATTCGAAGTTCGGCCTTCAGGCCGGCATCTTCACCCGCGACATCTTCAAAATCCTCGACGCCTGGGACGATCTCGACGTCGGCGGTGTCGTCGTCAACGATGTGCCGAGCTACCGGGTCGACAACATGCCCTATGGCGGCGTCAAGGATTCGGGCATCGGCCGCGAGGGCATCCGCTTCGCGATGGAGGACATGACCGAGATCCGCAATCTCGTCATTCGTCGGCGAAGCGTCTGAATTGGCTTTTGAATGATTGCTTTGGTCGGCCAAAGCGGGATAGATTGTTTCGATCGTGACGGCCAGGGGCATATGTGGCGTCACGGCAGGGCATCGGCAGGTAGGGAGCGCCGAATTGGGGGGTAAAGTCTCAGGCGGGCTGACCTTTGTCTACGGGCTTCTGGGCGCCGCCGTCTTCGCTATGGGTCTCCTCTTCCTTGCCGTCACCGGCAGCGCGGAGCGGGCCGACGCATCCTCCTCGTCCAGCTGGTCGGGCAATCCGCATGTGGGCGTCGCCTCCTGCGCGGGATCGACCTGCCATGGCCGCAGCGAACCCACCGGCGCCACCGTCCGCCAGGACGAGATCCTCCACTGGCAGAGTGCATCGAGCGAAACCGGCGCACACAGCCGCGCCTTCGCGGTGCTCGCCTCCGCGCGCGGCCAGGCGATCGCCGCCAAGATGGGCATCGGCCCGGCCACATCGGCCGGCGAATGCCTGGGCTGCCACGCCGATCCCGCCTATCCGGGCAAGGGCCCGCGCTGGCAGGTGGCCGATGGCGTGGGCTGCGAATCCTGCCATGGCGGCGCCGGCGGCAGCAACGGCTGGCTGACCACCCATTATGCGGTCGGCCAGAGCCATGCCGCCAATGTCGCCCGGGGCCTCTACCCGCTCGACCAGCCCCGCGCCCGCGCCGAAAAATGCCTCGACTGCCATTTCGGCAGCGACAAGCCGGGCCAGTTCGTATCGCACCGGATCATGGCCGCCGGCCATCCGCGCGTCGCGTTCGAACTCGACCTCTTCTCGGCGCTCCAGCAGCACCATGACGAGGATGCCGACTATGTCCGCCGCAAGCACCGGACCAACAATGTCCAGATGTGGGCGGTCGGCCAGGCCGTGGCGGTGAGCCGCCAGACCAATTTGTTCGCCAATCCCAAGCTCGGCACCGACGGCATCTTCCCGGAAATCTACTTCTTCGACTGCCACAGCTGCCATCGCCAGATCGTCGACGGGCCGAACGGCAAGGCCAACTGGGTTTCCAACCCCGGCCGGCCGATCCCGTCGGGCATGCCGCCGTTCAACGACGAGAACATGATCATGCTCTCGGCGGCGGCGAAGGTCGCGGCGCCGGGCGCCTCGGCCAGGTTCGATGCCGACTCGAAGGCCTTCCACGCGGCACTGGCCCGCGACCGGGGCAGCGCGGTCGCCGCCGCGCGCCGCCTGTCCGCCTCCGCCGAGGGACTTGCCGACAGCATGGCGCGGACCAGCTTCGGCCGCAGCGAAAGCTTCGCGATCATCGACAGCATCGCCAGCAACACCATCACCGCGCGCTTCACCGACTATGAAGGTTCGGCGCAGGCGGTGATGGCGATCGATACGCTGCTCAACGGCCTGGTTCGCCAGGGCCATGTCAGCGAGGATCGCGCCCGCAACGCGCGCGGCGCGATCGACCGGGCCTATAAGGCGGTGGGCAACAGCAACGCCTATCGTCCGGCCGAATTCCGGGCGGCGCTGGGTCAAGCAGCGGCGTCGATAAGGGCCCTCAAATGACCTTTGCCTCGCGTGCTGTAGCTGCTCTTACCAGTGCTGCCTTCGTGCTGGCCTCGTGCGGCGGAGGCGGCGGCGGTTCCTCGCCCACCCCGACCCCGACGCCCACGCCGTCGCAGACCCCGGTCTTCGCGGTGCCCGCGCAGGAGGCGCTGACCGCCGCCGACGTGCAGAAGGTCCTCGCCCAGACGATCGAGGAAGCCGCCGCGCGCGGCAAGCCGGCGGTCATCGCGATCACCGACCGGGTCGGCAACGTCCTGGCCGTCTACCAGATGAACGGTGCGCCGACGACGCTGGCCGTCCAGACGCGGCACCGTAGCGTCACCCCGACCGATCTTGAGGGGCTGGTGCTGCCGGGCACGGCCGCCGCCAATCCGCTGACCGCAGCCGCGATCGCCAAGGCGGTGACTGGCGCCTATCTGTCGTCCTCGGGCAACGCCTTCTCGACCCGCACCGCGAGCTTCATCGTCCAGGAGCATTTCCCGGCCGGCGCCAACCAGCTTCCCGGCGGTCCACTGTTCGGCGTGCAGTTCAGCCAGTTGCCCTGCTCGGACCTCAACCAGCGCTTCGTGCCCGGCGGCGGCACCGGCGCCTTCATCGGGCCGAAGCGTTCGCCCGTGGGCCTGGCCGCCGATCCGGGCGGCTTCCCGCTCTACAAGAACGGCGTCGTCGTCGGCGGCATCGGCGTGATGTCGGACGGCCTCTACGGCTATGACCCGAACATCGACGATGTCGACAGCGACGATGACGAGTTCATCGCGATCGCCGGAACGATCGGCTTCGAAGCGCCGGAGGCGATCCGCGCCAACAATATCCAGGCGGTCGTCCAGCTGCGCTACAGCGATGCGACCAGCGCCGGCCTGCGCACCAACCCCGCCAATGCGCGCGCCTTCTCTGCGCTCAACGTCGCCTCGGTCGGCTCGCTGGTCTCGGTCGGCGGCTATTATGCGGCTGCCAGCGGCGTGCTGGGCGGCAACGCCTATGGCAGCGAGGCATCGGGCTATCGCGCCGTCACCGCGGCCGAACGCAGTGCGGGCACCAGCATCGACAATGTCGACGCCTTCATCCTGACCGACGGATCGGGCGGCAACCGCTATCCGCTGCGCGCCGGCACCGATGGTGCCCGCGTCTCGGCGCCGCTGACCCAGGCCGAGGTCAAGGCGGTGCTGGAGGAAGCCTTCAAGATCATGAGCCGGGCGCGCGCGCAGATCCGCAAGCCGCTCGACAGCCCCGCGCAGGTCACCATCTCGGTCGTCGACACCGACGGCAGCGTGCTGGGCCTCGCCCGTTCGCCCGACGCGCCGATCTTCGGAACCGACGTGTCGCTGCAAAAGGCGCGCACCGCCGCCTTCTTCTCGGGCCCCAACGCCGCGAGCGACCTGCTCGGCGATCCGAGCGCCGACGTACGCAGCTTCGTGGCGGGCACCCGCGCCTTCTTCAACGACCAGACCGCGCTGACCGGCAAGACCGCCTTCGGCGCGCGCTCGATCGGCAACATCGCCCGGCCCTTCTTCCCGGATGGCGAGGTTGCCCGCTCGAACGGCCCGCTGTCACGCCCGTTCAGCGCGTGGAGTCCCTTCTCGACCGGCCTGCAGAGCGCGCTGATCCTGACCAACGTCGTCCAGAACGTCACCTTCGCGCTGGGCGCCTCGCAGACCGACACGCGCCAGCGCTGCACCTTCATCCCGGACGTGCCGGGCAAGGCGCAGAACCGGCTGCAGAACGGCATCCAGATCTTCCCCGGCGGCGTGCCGATCTATCGGGGCAGTACGCTGATCGGTGCAATCGGCATTTCGGGCGACGGCATCGACCAGGACGACATGATCTCGTTCCTGGGCCTGTTCAACGGCGGCGCGCGGGTCGGCACGGTCGGCCATGCGCCGATGAGCATCCGCGCCGACACGCTGGTGGTCAATGTGGGGGCCGGGGTGCGGCTGCGCTATGTAAACTGTCCGTTCGCGCCGTTCCTCGACACCTCCGAACAAGTCGTGTGCGACGGTAAGTAATGGCGGCCGCGCTCTCCTCCCTGCTGCTCCATGCGGTAGCGCTGGCTTCAGCCGCCCCCGGCGATGCGACGGCTGCGACGGGAGATCCCGCGCCGGTCGATGCTCCGGCGACGACCGCCCCGCCCGCCGCCGACCCGGCGATGCTGGCGACCCCGTCCGCCGCCCAGGTGTCCGCGCCGGCCGAACCCGGCGCCACCGTGGCCGACCCGATGATCGACGGCCGCCGCCGCCCCGGCTATGTCCAGGAACTGCCGGCGCCGGTCATCCAGAACAATCCCGGCGCGGTCCATGCGCCGCCGCCATCGGCCTTCCCGACCGACGAATTCCCGATTCCCGACCGCTGGCGGCTGGCCAAGGCGCTGTGCCCGGACAAGAATTATGTCGGTATCCAGAATGTCTGCCATTCGCAGTTCGACCCCTATCATCAGAACAGCCTGAAGGCCGACCGGCCGATTCAGCTCGACAAGAAGCCCTTCTTCCTGCCGATCACGGGCGACGACTGGTTCTTCGGCATCAACGCGATTTCCGACACCATCCTGGAGCCGCGTTCCTTCCCGACGCCGGTCGCGGACCAGACCAGCGACCGTCCGGGAGCGATCGGCCAGTTCGGCCGGCAGAACAGCCTCGTCGCGGTGCAGACCGCGCTGTTCGGCTTCGGCCTGAGCAAGGGATCGACCGCGTACAAGCCGCCGGACGTCGAATATCGCGCGCTGTTCGCCTATCAGGTCAATTATGTGAACGTCGAGGAACGCCGCGTCCTCAACGTGCGCTCGTCCAAGCCCTCGCACCGTACCGACGTGTTCTTCGCGGTGCAGGAACTGTTCGTCGACAAGCATCTGGGCAACCGTTCGGACCGCTACGACTTCGACTCGCTGCGCATCGGCATCCAGCCCTTCCAGTTCGATTTCCGCGGCTTCCTGTTCCAGGACAACCAGCTGGGCGTCCGCCTGTTCGGCAACCGGGACAACAACCGCTACCAGTTCAACTTCCAGGCGATCTGGCGGCTGGACAAGGACACCAACAGCGGCCTGAACGACGTGACCCGCAAACCGCGCGACGATTATATCCTGAGCGCCAACCTGTTCGCGCAGGATTTCCCGCTGCAGGGCCTGACATCGCTGGTCTCGGTGACCGCCAATTATAATCGCGAGAAGGGCCGCGAACTCGACCATAATGGTTTCCCGGTCCGCCCCGCGCTGCTGGGCGACCAGCGGCCGCGCGAATATGACGTCTATTATCTGGGCTACAGCCTCGACGGCCGGATCAAGCGGTTCAACCTGTCGTCGACCGTTTATGGCGCGTTCGGCGAGGACCGGAACAGCTTCTTCACGTCCAGGCCGGCGAAGATCCGCGCGCTCTTCGCGGCGGCGGAGCTGAGCTACGACATCGACTGGATCCGCGTGAAGCTGTCGGGCCTCTACACATCGGGCGACGGCAAGCCGAAGGACAACAAGGAAACCGGCTTCTCGGCGATCTTCGAAAATCCGATCTTCGCGGGCGCGGACACCAGCTACTGGATCCGCCAGACCGTCCCCTTCGCGGGCGGCGGCGTCAATGTCGCCATCTCGCCGCGCAATGGCATCATCAACGACCTGCGCACCTCCAAGGAGCAGGGCCAGTCCAACTTCAACAATCCCGGCACGATGCTGCTGGGCGTCGGCGCCGATTTCGACATATTGCCGCAGCTCCGCTTCTCGGCCAACCTCAACCATCTGTGGTTCGAGAACACCGCGACGCTGCGCGAGCTGCGCAATGAAGGCAGCATCCCGAAGACGATCGGCTGGGACCTGTCGGGTGCGCTGATCTGGCGCCCCTCGATGGTGCAGAATGCGGTCTTCCGACTGTCCGGTGCGATCCTCGACCCGGGCAAGGGCTTTTCCGATCTTTTCGCCAATTCGCGCGGGGACGACCGATATTATTCGGTTCTGTTCAACGCGATACTGAGTTTCTGAGGATATGATGCGGGCTTTGGCATCCAGGATGACGACGCGATGGGCGGCCCGGGGCGCGATGGCGCTGGCGGCGGCGATCACCATCCTCGTCTCGGCGCCCTCCCCCGCCCCGGCATCCGAGGGCGAGAAGCCGATCGCGCGCGTCTATCCAAAATTCGCCGATGCCCCGCGCACGCAGGACTGGGCGCAGGCCGACGAGAAGAGCGCCGGCTGCGTCTCCTGCCACACCGCGACCGACCGCAAGACCATGCACCAGACTGAGGCGGTGGTGCTGGGCTGCGTCGACTGCCATGGCGGCGACGCGACCGTCCATGTCGAGGCCGGGCTGGGTGCGAAGGACGCCGCCTATGTCCAGGCGCGCGACAAGGCGCACGTCCTGCCCAAATATCCGGGTGCGTGGCACTGGCCTTCCTCGGCCAATCCGAAGCGCAGCTACACCCTGCTGAACAAGGAAGCGCCCGAATATGTGCGCTTCGTCAATCCGTCCGACTATCGCGTCGCGCGCCAGGCCTGTGGCGCCTGTCACATGGAGATCATCACCGCGGCCGAGCGCTCGCTGATGTCGACCGGTGCGATGCTGTGGGGCGGCGGCGCCTATAATAACGGCATCGTCCCCTATAAGAACTATCTGTTCGGCGAGGCCTATACGGCGAAGGGCGAGGCCGCCCAGATCAAGTCGCCGGGATCGCCCCCCGGCACCGTCACCCCCGAGCAGAAGGCGCGCGGCGCCCTGCCGGTGATGTATCCGCTGCCGACCTGGCATATCCTGCCGCCCGGCGACATCTTCCGCGTGTTCGAGCGCGGCGGCCGCACCATCAACAGCACCTTCGCCGAGATCGGCCTGCCCAACTCGACCGGCAGCATCCAGCGCCTGGAGGAACCGGGCCGTCCGGACCTCAAGCAGTCCAACCGCGGCCCCGGCACCGGCCTGCGCGTCGCCATCCCCGTGCTGAACATCCACAAGACCCGCCTCAACGACCCGTTCATGTGGTTCATGGGCACCAACGACCAGCCCGGCGACTATCGCAATTCGGGCTGCGCCGGCTGCCACGTGGTCTACGCCAACAGCCGCGAGAATGTGCAGAGCCTGATCTACGCGAAATTTGGTCGCGACGGGCAGACCGCTACGATCGATCCGACGATCAAGGACAAGCTGGAGCCCAAGGACGACGGGCATGGCGGCCATGGCGGCGGGCATGCGACCGAGAACCACGGCCCGCCATCGCCCGAGCATGACCGGGCGACCGATCACGGGCCATCCAAGCTGGCCGGGCATCCGGTGGGCGGCATGAAGGAGAAGGGCCACCCGATCCAGCACGCCTTCACCAAGGCGATCCCGACCGCGCAGTGCATGAACTGCCACATGCACCAGCCCAACATCTTCCTGAACAGCTATCTCGGCTACACGATGTGGGACTATGAGTCCGACGCGCCGCTGATGTGGCCGGAGAAGCAGAAGAACCCGACCATGGCCGAGCGCCATGCCGTGCTGGACCGCAACCCCGAAGCGGCCGCCGCGATCGGCAAGTGGGCCGACCTGGATTTCCTGCGCAACGTCTATGACGACGTGAACCCGCAGGCCAAGGACACCCAGTTCGCCGACTATCACGGCCATGGCTGGAACTTCCGCGCGATCTACAAGCGCGACCGCGAGGGCAATCTGCTCGATGCGGCGGGCAACATCGTCTCGCCCGACGACCCCGAGAAATTCCGCAAGAACGGCATGCCCGAGTTCGCCCCGGTCGGCGAACAGAAGGGCAAGGCGGTCCATATGATGGACATCCACGCCGAGAAGGGCCTGCAATGCGCCGACTGCCACTTCGCGCAGGACAGCCATGGCAACGGCCTGATCTATGGCGAGGTCGCCAACGCCGTCGAGATCGGCTGCAAGGACTGCCACGGCACGCCCGACGCCTTCCCGACGCTGCGCACCTCCGGCCCCGCCGCGCCTCCGGGCGGCACCGACCTGTCGCTGCTGCGCAACCAGGACGGCAAGCGCCGCTTCGAATGGACCGTCGACGCCGCCGGCGAACGGGTGCTGATCCAGCGCTCGATCGTCGATCCGAAGATCGAGTGGAAGGTTTCGCTGGTCAAGGAATCGGTCGATCGCGGCTCCGCGCACTTCAACCCGCTCGCCGCCCGCGCCAAGCTGATGGGCAAGGACGGGGTCGAGACCGGCAAGTTTGCCTGGGGCCCGGGCGTCGCGCCCGACGACCGCGCGCACAACATGGACAAGATGGCCTGCTTCACCTGCCACCTGTCCTGGACGACGTCGTGCGGCGGCTGCCACCTGCCGATCGAGGCGAACTGGAAGACCAGCAGCCACAAATATGACGGCATCGAGACGCGCAACTTCGCGACCTACAACCCGCAGGTCGCGCGCGACGAGATGTTCCAGCTCGGCATCCACCAGACCACCAAGGGCAACATCATCGCCCCGATCCGGTCGACCTCCGCGCTGGTGCTATCCTCGACCAACATCAACCGCGAGCGGATCTACATCCAGCAGCCGCCAATCTCCGCCGCCGGCTATTCCAGCCAGGCCTTCGCGCCGCACTTCCCGCACACGGTCCGCAAGACCGAGACCAAGAAGTGCACCGACTGCCACCTGTCGGAGGAGGAGGACAACAACGCGATCATGGCGCAGCTCAACCTGCTGGGCACCAATTTCGTGAACTTCGTGGGCATGAACGCCTGGACGGGCCTGGAGAAGGGCATCGAGGCGATCCGCGTCACCGAGTGGAGCGAGCCGCAGGCGGTGATCGGTTCCTACCTGCACAAATATGCCTATCCCGACTGGTACAACCAGCATCTTGGCCATGGCCGCGAGCTGATCGAGTGGGTCCGCGGCACGCGCTTCGATAAGAATCTGTCGGGCGAGCCGGACTCGCTGGAGGAGTTCGCCAACACCACTCACTCGACCAGCGGTGCTGCCCGCTGCGTGCAGCTGCGCGGCGAATATTTCTTCGTCGCCGAGGGCAAGGGCGGGTTCGAGGTCTATGACGTCGCGTCGATCGCCAATAAGGGCACGTCGCAGCGCATCATCTCCGCGCCCTTCTCGCCGCTCGGCCACAATACCCGGGTGAAGTCGAAGAACGCGACCTGCATGGCGCTGCCGACCAGCCAGAACATCTCGACCGAGCGCAACGACCATATCGTCAAATATTATCCCGAGAACGAAGAGCAGAAGATGGGCGAGATCTATCGCTACGCCTTCGTGACCGACTCGGTGGAAGGGCTGATCGTCGTCAATGTCGAGACGCTGGCCGACGGCGAGCCGCGCAACAACTTCCTGAAGCGCACCGTCACCTGGAACGCGAACAATGTGCTCGCCGGCGCGCGGCACATCACGCTGGGCGGCAATTACGCCTATATCACCGCCAATATCGGCCTGGTCGTCGTCGACATCAGCGATCCCAAGGCGCCGAAGCTGGCGGCGACGGTGCCGCTGCGCGACGCGCGCGCCTCGGCGCTGCAGTTCCGCTATCTGTGGGTGACGACCGCCGACGGCCTGCAGCTGATCGACGTGACCCATCTCGACCGGCCGGTGCTGCGACCGGAGGCGACGCTGCCGATCGCCAATGCCCAGCGCATCTACCTCGCCCGCACCTATGCCTATGTCGCGGCGAAGCAGGACGGCCTGATGATCGTCGACATCACCCGGCCGCTGAAGCCGAAGCTGTACCAGACGGTGACCTTCGACGGGAAGATGAACGATGCCGAGGACGTGATCGTCGGCACGACCAACGCCTCGCTGTTCGCCTATGTCGCGGACGGCCGAAACGGCCTGAAGGTGATCCAGCTCACCTCGCCCGCGAGCCAGCCCAATTTCTACGGCTTCTCGCCCGCGCCCAAGCCCGAGCTGATCGCTTGGGCGAAGACGGCCTCCCCGGCCCTCTCGCTCTCCAAGGGCCTCGACCGCGACCGTGGCGTCGACGAGAGCGGCAACCAGATCGCGATCTTCGGCCGCATCGGCTCCCGCCCGTTCAAGCGCAGCGAGATGGAGAAGCTCTATCTCAACTCGAAGGGCCAGGTGTGGAAGGTCAGCGACACGCCGACCTTCGCGGACTGGGTGCCGGCGAAGCGCTAGGTGTGGAGCCTCAACAGGTTATTCATTGGCTGACGTAGTCGGCTGATGGGCGGTTGTGATTGTAAGCTGCCGTGGGGGCGGTGCCAGTTATAATTATGGAGCCATGGACTGAGGGCGCGTTTGCGGTGCTCGGAGGTTGGATAGGCGCGAGCATATGCCCATTCGCGTAAGCTGGTCTGGATGAAGCGTTCGGCCTTGCCGTTAGTCTTGGGCGTGTAGGGTTTGGTGCGGATGTGCTTGAGGCCGAGTGCTTTGCAGGCGTCGCGGAAGGCGAAGCTTTTGTAGCAGGCGCCGTTGTCGGTCATGACGCGCGAGACAGTGATGCCGAGGCTTTGATAATAGGCGATGGCGGCGAAGAGGAAGGCGGTTGCGCTTTCCTTCTTTTCGTCGGGGAGGATCTGGCTGAAGGCGATGCGCGAGGCATCGTCGATGCAGACGTGGACGAACTCCCAGCCCGCGCCGTAGCGCTCGCCAGCACGGCTGCCGCGAGTGCTGCTCTGCTTTGTCCGATTGCCGGTGATGCGATGGCCGACGCGTTCGAAGCGGCCGAGCTTCTTGATGTCGATGTGGATCAGCTCGCCGGGGTGCGCGCGCTCATAGCGACGGATGGGCTCGGGAGGATCGAGATCGCGCATTCGGCTCAAGCGTGCGTTGCGCAGTATCCGGCTGACAGTGGCTGGCGAGAGCTTCAGCGTGGCGGCGATCTGCTTGCCGCAGAGGCGCTGACGGCGCAGGGCGATGACCTGCTCGATGCGGTCGGCGGGCGTGGCGCGGGGCATGGCGTGTGGGCGCGAGCTGCGGTCGACGAGACCGGCTTCGCCTTCGATCCGATAACGTGCCAGCCACTTGGCTACGGTTCGCTCCGAGACGCCCAGGGCGGTCGCGACCGCCCTGGGCGTCTCGCGCAGAACCATCACGCGCCGGACGATCTCGGCTCGACTGAAGGGCGTGGTTCGGGCATTCTTGTGGATGTTCATCCGGTCGTTCCTCCAGACCTGACGTGTCGCAACATCAGTCTGATCCGGTCACGCCGGATGAACAACCTCCTGAAAGCTCACAGCTAGGCTCTTCGATCCTCCCTATGCACAGCATGGGGAGGGGGACCGTCTGCGAAGCGGATGGTGGAGGGGTCTGCGACACTTCCACGGGCGTTCATTGGGGAAATCGAAGATACCCCTCCACCATCCGCTTCGCGGACGGTCCCCCTCCCCGTCCTTCGGACAGGGAGGATTTTTCGGTCACGCCCGCGGATGGGCGTTGCGGTAGACGTCCATCAGGTGCGCGGCGTCGACGCCGGTATAGACCTGGGTCGACGACAGGCTGGCATGGCCCAGCAGTTCCTGGAGCGAGCGCAGGTCGGCGCCACGACCGAGCAGATGGGTGGCGAAGCTGTGGCGCAGGGCATGGGGGGTGGTGCGCTCCCCCAGGCCAAGGCGGACGCGGGCGGCGCGGACGGCGCGGCGGATCAGTTCGGGGGCGAGCGGGCCGCCGCGTGCGCCCCGGAATAATATCTCGCCCGGCGCCGCGCCATATGGCGACAGCGCGACATACTCCTCGATCGCCGCGCGCACCGGCGGCAGCATCGGCACGATCCGGGTCTTGTTGCGCTTGCCGGTGACCGCCAGCGTGTCGCCAAGCGGCAATATGTCGCCGGTCAGCGCCATCGCCTCGCCGATCCGCAGGCCGGCGCCGTAGAGCAGCAGCAGCACCGCGACATCGCGGGCCGCGATCCAGGGTTCGGCGGCGCTTTCGGCCGCGTCCTCGGCCATGGCGGCGATATCATCGGGCGCCACCGGGCGCGGCACGCCCTTCTTGATGCGCGGCCCCTTGAGCTTGACCGGCTTCGCCCCGCCCTGCTGTTCGGACACGAAATCGAGGAAGTTGCGCACGGCCGACAATTCGCGCGCCGTCGAGATATTGGCCAGCCCCTCGCCGCGCCGCTCGGCCAGATAGGCGCGCAGATCGCCGCGATCCACCGCCGCCAGCACGGCCCCGTCCACCAGCCCGCCGCGATGCCGCCCCAGGAAGGCGATCAGTCGGTAAGCCGTGGCCTGATAGGCGCGAACGGTGTGATCGGACCGGCGCCGGTCGCGGCGCAGATGATCGGCCCACGCCGTCGCGAGATCGCGGGCGGGATGGTCCTGAAGCGTTAGGGGAGCAGCCACCGCCCGATCATGCGCGAAAGCATCGCGCCGAGGAAGCCCAGCAGTTCGGATCCGGCGCGGGTATCGAAACCCGCCGCGCGCCGCTGGCCGAGCGCGAGGACGCCGCCGGGCAAGGGCGGCTCGTTCGTCAGGCGGATCAGCGCCTCGGCGCGAATCAGATCGGAAGCGGGCCCGAATAGCGGATGGCCGCGCTCGACGCCACGCATCACCACGCCGTTGATGTCCTGGATCGACCGCTCGATGATCCGCCGCTCGACGAATTGCATGCCCGACGCATCGGCGCGCAGCCCCTGTTCGCCGACGAACAGGGCGACCGAGACGGCATCGAGCCCGAGCAGATCGGGCCAGAGCTGGGTGACGATATGGACGAGATGATCGAGGCCGTCCGCCTCGACCGCCGCCAACACCGCCTGATGGATCGACGAGACCGCGCCCGAATGGCCGCGCGCGAAGGCGATGAGGTCCTGGTTGGCCTCCTCCACCTCGGCCATCCGCCGCTGGAGCCTGGCCATCGCGCCGCCTTCGAAGTCGATCACGGTTCCCATGCGAGGCAGTGTACGCCTCAATGGTTAACAGGCAATTGGTTTTAGCCCTCATACGCCGGGCGCCGTGCATCCGCACGGCTTGGCTATCCTCGCAATAAGCTCGGGCGGCCGTTCGGCCTTGCGGGACGCTCCGCGTCCCGACGCTTATCTCATTGCCGCAACCAGGAAGGCTCGAAGAGGCAAGCGCGTGCGGCGCATCCGAGCGATAGCGAGGGAAGTCAACTCCGCGGATGCCCACGCCGGCGTTTGAAGCCGAACAATCAATGCCCAGCCTTCTGCTGCTCCCAACCCCTGAATTTCTGGCGCAGGCAGCCGCTGGCGCCCCAGGGGCCGGAAGTGGAGCAACTGCCGATGCCGCCTTCCCCGCCCTCCAGCAGCCGGTGCCGCTCCCGCGAGACGCCGTCGACCTCCTCCTGATGGAAGTCGAATCCGCTGGGCCGCATCGCCTGCGGGATACGGTAGCGTTCGGATGCCCCGCTGCGCCGGCAGACGACAATCTCGCCGGCCCGGCCGCGCGGGCAGCCGCTCGCCGCCTCGATCGCCTTGCCGAGCGGCATCGCCGCCGCCTCGGCCATCAGCAGCAGGGCGATGGGGATCAGAGGATGCTTTGCCCGGTCTTGGCCCAGTCCGCCATGAAGCCCTGGATGCCCTTCTCGGTCAGCGGATGGTTGAACAGCGCGCGGATCACCGAAGGCGGCGCGGTCATCACGTCGGCGCCGATCTTGGCCGATTCGAGGATGTGGACCGGGTGGCGGACGCTGGCGACGAGGATCTCGGTGCCGAAGTCGTAATTGTCGTAGATCTGGCGGATGTCGGCGATCAGCGCCATGCCGTCGAAACCGATATCGTCATGCCGGCCGACGAAAGGCGAGATGAAGCTCGCGCCCGCCTTGCCGGCCAGCAGCGCCTGGTTCGCCGAGAAGCAGAGCGTGACGTTGACCATCGTGCCGTCGTCGGTCAGCGCCTTGCAAGTCTTGAGGCCGTCGATCGTCAGCGGCACCTTGATGCAGACATTGTCGGCGATCTTGCGGAGGATCTCGGCTTCCTTCATCATCGTCTCATGGTCGAGCGCGACCACCTCGGCCGAGACCGGGCCGGGCACGATCCTGCAGATCTCGGCGATCACCTCGAGGAACTGGCGGCCCGACTTGGCGATCAGCGACGGATTGGTGGTGACGCCGTCGAGCAGGCCGGTCGCGGCCATTTCGGCGATCTCGGCGGTATCGGCGGTGTCGACGAAGAATTTCATGGAAATGCGCCCCTCGGCTAAGGATATTTGATCCCGCCTATAACGGCGGTCATTGCTTCCGCCTAGCTGCGTTGGCGGTTCCGGCGCGCAGGCTTGGCTTGCCGCCGTCCGGTCCCTAAGCACGACCCGATGGCCCGTGCCCATGTCCTCCTGCTGAACCCCGCGCTGGGTCCGCTCGACTACCGCGCCGACCGCGAGCATGCGGTTGAACCGGGCAGCATCGTGCTGGCGCCGCTCGGCCCCCGCCAGATGGTCGGCGTGGTGTGGGAGGAGGAGACGCTTCCTTCGGCCGATCAGGTCGGCGACAATCGGCTGCGACCGCTGCTCGGCGTCTATGACGTGCCGCCGATCGCCGCTCCGCTGCGCCGGCTGATCGAATGGACCTCGGACTATTATCTGGCGCCGCCCGCCGCGGTGCTGCGCATGGCCCTGCCCTCGTCGAGCGCGCTGGACGGCGCCCGGACGATCATCGAATATCGCGCCACCGGCGAGCGGCCCGGCCGGATGACTCCACAGCGCGAACAGGCGCTCGATCGGATCGGCCAGCGCCAGGGGCTGATCCGCGAACTGGCGACGATCGCCGATGTCTCCGAGGGGGTGATCCGGGGACTCGTCAAATCAGGAGCGATCGAAGCGGTGACGGTGTCGATCGATACGCCCTGGACGCCGCCCGATCCCGATCATCATCACAATGAACTGTCCGACGAACAGACATTGGCCGCAGGCATACTGTCCGATGCGGTGGCGGCGCGAGATTTCCGGCCCTTCCTGCTCGACGGCGTCACCGGATCGGGCAAGACCGAAGTCTATTTCGAGGCGATCGCCGAAGCGCTGCGGCTGGGCCGCCAGACGCTGATCCTGCTGCCCGAGATCGCGCTGACCGAGCCTTTCCTGAAGCGGTTCGAAGCACGGTTCGGCCAGCTGCCGGTGGTATGGCACAGCGAGCTGCGCCAGTCGCAGCGGCGGCGGGCGTGGCGCGGCATCGTCCATGGCGAGGCGAAGGTGGTGGTGGGCGCGCGATCGGCGCTGTTCCTGCCCTATCGCGACCTGGGCCTGATCATCGTCGACGAGGCGCACGAGACCAGCTTCAAGCAGGAAGACGGCGTCCTCTACCATGCCCGCGACGTGGCGGTGATGCGCGCCAAGCTGGAAGAGATTCCGATCGTCCTCGCCTCGGCCACCCCGGCGATCGAGACGCGCCAGCAGGCTGCGATCGGGCGCTACACCGAACTCAAGCTGACATCGCGCCACGGCAGCGCCGAGATGCCGGAAATCGAGGCGATCGACCTGCTCGCCGATCCGCCGCCGCGCGGCCGCTGGATCGCGCCGCCGCTGGTGAAGGCGATCGAGGAGCGGCTGGAGAAGAAGGAGCAGAGCCTGCTGTTCCTCAACCGGCGGGGCTATGCGCCGCTGACCTTGTGCCGGACGTGCGGCCACCGCTTCCAATGCCCGAACTGCACCGCCTGGATGGTAGAGCATCGGCTGCTGAGCCGGCTGCAATGCCACCATTGCGGGCACAGCATGCCGCCGCCGGCCGAATGCCCCGAGTGCAAGGACGAGGACAGCCTGGTCGCCTGCGGCCCCGGCGTCGAGCGGATCGCCGACGAGGTGGCGGCGCTGTTCCCCGACGCGCGGGTGGCGATCGCGACATCCGACACGCTCTCCACGCCCGCCCGCGCGGCCGAGTTCGTCGAGCGGATGGAGGCGGGCGACATCGACGTGGTGGTCGGCACCCAGCTCGTCACCAAGGGCTATCATTTTCCCGAACTGACGCTGGTCGGCGTGATCGATGCCGATCTGGGCCTGTCTGGTGGCGACCTGCGCGCGGCCGAGCGCAGCTTCCAGCAGATCGCCCAGGTGGCCGGGCGCGCGGGGCGCGGCACCAAGCCTGGCCATGTCTATATCCAGACCCACAGCCCCAAGGCGCCGGTGATCCAGGCGCTGCTGTCGGGCGACACGCAGAGCTTCTACGCGGCGGAGACCGAGGCGCGGCGGATGGCCGAGGCGCCGCCCTTCGGCCGCTATGCCGCGATCATCATATCATCCGAGAAGCTGGAGGAGGCCGCGAGCACCGCCCGGCTGATCGGCCGCACCGCGCCGAATGTGGAGGGCATGCACGTCTATGGCCCCGCCCCGGCCCCGCTCGCCATGCTGCGCGGGCGGCACCGGCAGCGGCTGCTGGTCCATGCGCGCCGTTCGCTCGACGTGCAGCAGGTGATCCGGGAGTGGCTGGGGCCGCTGGAATGGCCGCGCGGAGTGCGCGTGGCGGTGGACGTCGATCCGTATAGCTTTCTTTGAACAAACCACGTCACCCCAGCGAAGGCTGGGGTCCATGTCTTTCTCCAATCCAGATGCCATCTGAGAAGGCAACAGACATGGATTCCTGCCTTCGCAGGAATGACGTGGATAAGGCAAGGAAGCCGCTTGAAGTTAACCCGGCCAGATGCTGAAACCCCGGTCATGAGGGCGCCGCACATCAGATCGATTCTGTCTTTCCTCGCGCTGGCCTTCATCGCCTTCGCCGTCGCGGACCCCGCCCTCGCCTCCACCGCCGGCCCGGCGCAGACCGCCGCGCTCGACCGGGCGATGAGCACCATATCGGGCGACGGCCGCCCGCTGTCGCTGTCGCTCCAGATCCTCGTCCTGATGAGCCTGTTGACGGTGCTGCCGTCGCTGGTGCTGATGATGACGAGCTTCACCCGGATCATCATCGTGCTGTCGCTGCTGCGGCAGGCGCTGGGGCTCCAGCAGACCCCGCCCAACCAGGTGCTGGTCGGCCTTGCGATGTTCCTGTCGCTGTTCGTGATGCGGCCCTCCATCGACCAGATCAACGCCACCGCCTTCAAGCCCTATGGCGCGGGCCAGATCACGATGGAGGAAGCTGTGACGCGCAGCGGGGCGGTGCTGCACCGCTTCATGGTGCTCCAGACCCGCCAGACCGACCTCAAGCTGTTCGCCGACCTTGCCAAGGCACCGAAATTCGCCCGCGCGCAGGACATCCCCTTCTCGATCCTGCTGCCCGCCTATGTGACGAGCGAGCTGAAGACCGCCTTCCAGATCGGCTTCCTGATCTTCCTGCCCTTCCTCGTCATAGACCTTGTGGTGGCCTCCACGCTGATGTCGCTGGGCATGATGATGCTGTCGCCAGCGATCATATCCATGCCGTTCAAGCTGTTGCTGTTCGTTCTTGTCGATGGATGGGCGCTGACCATGGGGTCGCTCGCGGCGAGCTTCGCGACATGAGGGCGCTCTCCGTCAGCGTCGCCTCGGCGGAGGCCGGGGCCGCAAGAGGGAAGCGGTCCGCTGGAACCCGGGGCGGCCCCGGCCTCCGCCGGAGCGACCGACTGGCAGCGGTCCATGGATAATTCCCCCGAATATTTCATCGGCGTGGCCCAGCAGGCGATGTGGATTTTGGCGCTCGCCTCCGCGCCGATCCTGATCCCGGCGCTGGTCGCGGGCATCATCTTGGGCATGATCCAGGCGGCGACGTCGATCAACGAACAGACGTTGAGCTTCGTCCCCAAGCTGATCATCGTCGGCATCGCGCTGGCGATCTTCGGCAGCGCGATCATGGCGCTGCTCGGCGATTTCACCCGCGATATCTTCCAGGTCTATATCCCGGAGATGCTGCGGTGATCCCGCAGGGCCTGGCGGGGCTGGAGACCCAGCTCTGGCTCTGGATGATCGCGATGATCCGGCCGGGCGCCGCCTTCATCGCCGCGCCGGTCTTCGGCGCGCCGCAGGTGCCGATGCAGCTGCGCGCGGTGGTGGCGCTGGCGATCGGCATACCCGCGCTGGCCAACACGCCCTTCGTGCTGCCGATCGGCGGGGTCGTCACCATCGAAGGCTTCCTGCTTGTCGCGGGCGAGGTGCTGGCCGGGCTGGCGCTGGGCTTCGCGGTGCAGATCGGCTTTTCCGCCGCGCTCGTCGCGGGCGAGGTGATCGGCAATGCGATGGGCCTCGGCTTCGCGGGGATGATGGACCCGGCGACCGGCGCGCCCTCCCCCGCCGTCAGCCAATATCTCTCGCTATTGGCGACCTTCCTGTTCCTGGCGACCGGCGGCCACCTGCAGCTCGCGGCGATCATCGTCGAGAGCTATCGCGCGCTGCCACCGGGCGAAGCGTGGATGGGGGCCAAGAGCATCCAGGGCCTCGCGCTGTTCGGCGGGGACCTGTTCGCGGCCGGGCTGGCGATCGCGCTGCCGGTGGGCTTCGCGATCATCCTGGTGCAGCTCGTCATGGCGATGCTGGCGCGATCGGCGCCGCAGATGAACATCTTCTCGGTTGGTCTGCCCGCCACCTTGATGGCCGGACTGGTCCTGCTGGCGATCGCGGCCCCGGTGATGGCCGACGGAATCATGGCCGCTATCCAGCGCGGGCTGGCCGAGGCGCGGCTGCTGGCAGCGGGGAGATAGGCCTTGGCCGAGGGTCCCGAGGACGACGAAAAGACCGAAGCCCCGACGGCCAAGCGCCGGCAGGATGCCGAGGAGAAGGGCGACGTCCTCCAGTCCAAGGAACTGGGCACCGCGCTGGTGATGCTGGTCGGCGCCGGCTGGATCGCGGTCGCCGGCCCCTGGGCGATGGCCGCGCTCAAGCAGATGCTGTCCAATGCGTTGTCCTTCGATTCCAGCGCGATCGAGCGCTTCGATCCGATGGCGGCGATCCTGTCGATGGTGGCGACGGTGGCGTTGCCGGTCGCGCTGCTGTTCCTGCTGACCTTCATCGCGGCGATCGCCGCGCCGGCGATGCTGGGATCGCTGGGCTTTCGCTGGTCGGCGGTCGGCTTCAAGCCGAACAAGCTGAACCCCGCCGCCGGCCTGAAGCGGATGTTCGGCATGCAGGGCCTGATCGAACTGGGCAAGGCACTGCTCAAGATCGTGGCGCTGGGCGCGATCGGCTACTGGCTGCTGATGGACCAGATCGGCTCGATCGTCACCCTGGGCCAGCAGGACCTGAAGAGCGCGCTCGACACCCTAGGCGGGACCTTCACCTTCGCGGTGCTGGTGATGACGCTGGCGCTGGCGCTGGTCGCGGGTGTCGACGTTCCCGCGCAGATGTTCCAGCGGACCAAGCGGCTGCGCATGTCGAAGCAGGAGATCAAGGAGGAGTCGAAGCAGACCGAAGGATCACCCGAGCTGAAGGGCGCGATCCGGCAGAAGCAGATGGAGGCTTCGAAGCGTTCGGTTCGCAAGGCGGTGGTCGATTCCACGGTGATCCTCACCAACCCGACCCATTTCGCGGTCGCGCTGCGCTATCGCCCCGGATATGACGTCGCGCCCGTGGTGCTCGCCCGTGGCCGGGGCGCCACCGCCGATGCGATCCGCGAGCTGGCCGGCGAGAATGCGGTGCCGATGCTGCAATATCCGCAGCTGGCCCGTGCGATCTACTACACCAGCAAATCCGGGCAGATGATCCGCGAGGACCTGTTCATCGCGGTCGCCGCCATCCTGGCCTTCGTCTTCAACCTCGACCGGGCGATGGCCGAAGGGATCGTGCAGCCCGACGTGACTGTGCCGACCGACGCGCGGTTCGACGAAGAAGGGCGGAAAAATCCCTGAAGATCCTCCCTATGCGAAGCATGGGGAGGGGGACCGCGGCCGAGGGCCGTGGTGGAGGGGTCTGCAACCTCTCGAACAGCGATCGGCTCAATCTCTCGAAAACCCCTCCACCATCCGCTTCGCGGACGGTCCCCCTCCCCGTCCTTCGGACAGGGAGGATCCGAAGCGGAAACATGGTTAGCGGCCGTTAGGAAATTAAAAGGACTTAAGCTGCTAAACACCCACCGGAATGCGCCGTTACCGGCAGCAGCGAGGTGTGCAGTTTACCATGGTTACGTCGGTCGGTTCTTCCATTCTCACCGCGCTCGGTGCCTCCAGCATCGACACCTCCTCGCTCGTCGACCAACTCGCCACCGCGAGCAGCGCCAGCAAGCAGAAGGCGCTCACCACCCGCGAGGAGAGCAACACCGCCAAGATCTCCGATCTCGGCAAGGCGGTGAGCTCGATCACCGCCTTTTCCAGCTCGCTGTCGTCGCTGATCTCGGGCGGGTCGCTCTATACGCAGCCGACCAGCTCGAACAGCGGGATCGCCAATGTCAGCGCACTGGCCGGTGCCCGGCTCAACGGCCTCGCCGCGACGATCAAGGTCAACAAGCTCGCCGCCGCCCAGACGATGACGGCCGCCCCGCTGAGCGGCCCCGCCGCGGCGGCAGGGATCGGCACGCTCAGCCTGACCGTCGGCAGCCAGAGCAAGACGATCACCATCACCTCCGCCAACAACACGCTGGCAGGCCTCGCCCAGGCGATCAAGGATTCGGGGCTTGGCGTCACCGCCAGCATCGTCACCGATTCGTCCGGCGCGCGGCTGGTGGTGAAGGGTGCCACCGGCGAAGCGAACGCCTTCTCGCTGGCGATGACCAGCGGCAATCCGGGCGAACTCGACCGCTTTACATATGATCCCAACAGCTATGATCCGCAGAACGTCACCGGCCTGACCCTGCAGCAGGAGGCCGAGGACGCCGAACTGCTGGTCGACGGCGTGACCGTGAAGAAGGCGACCAACAGCTTCAGCGACGTGATCGAGGGGGTGAAGATCGACCTCGTCTCCGCCGCGCCCGGCACAACCGTGACGATCGGATCAAGCCAGCCCGTCGATGCCATCAAGCAGGCGGTGAGCGATTTCGTCGCCGCCTTCAACGAGATGAAGAGCACGCTGACGGCGATGACGGGCACCACCGGATCGCTGCGCAGCGACTCCGGCATCCGCGCGCTGGCGCAGAGGCTGGGCGCGCTGACCTCCACCAAGCTGACCTTTGCCGCCGACGGCGCGCCGACCACGCTGGCCGAGATCGGCGTATCGACTAACCGTGACGGCACGCTGAGCCTCGACAGCGCCCGGCTGTCGACGGTGATGGCCAGCAACCCTAATGCGGTCGAGGCGATGTTCAACCCCGGCCAGAGCAGCGACAATCCGCTGATCAAGATCACTAATGCGATCGGCAAGGTGAAGGGCGGCACCTATACCGTCACCAACGCCGTGCCCGGCACCAGCGGGACCGCCGCCTCCGCGCAGCTCGACGGAGCCTATACGCTGCCCAATGGCGCGACCGGGGTGCAGGCCTCCTTCACCTCACCGGCGGCCGGCCTGTCCTTCGACATTCTCGGCCCCGTGGCGAGCGCGAAGATCACGATCGACCTCGGCCTTCAGGGCGCGCTCGACGCGATCAAGAGCGAACTCACCGCCTCGGCCGGCCAGCTTACCGCTTCACAGACGCGCCTCGACAACGAGAAGAAGTCGATCGCCGACGAGAAGGAGAAGCTCAACACCCGCGACACGGCCTATCGCGCCCAGCTGACCGCGCAGTTCACGCGGATGCAGGGCGCGCTCGCCGCCTACAGCTCGACCCAGAACTACCTCTCCCAACAGGTCAAGCTGTGGACCAACGACAGCGGCAACTGATTCCAATCCCCGCGAACAAGAGGGCTGATCCAAGATGTTCATGAGTAACGGTTATGGCAGCGCGCCGGGCGGCGCGAAATTCCGCTACCAGACGGTCGACGTCGCCGCGCGCGTCGAAGGGGCGACCCCGCACCGGCTGGTCGGCATCCTGTTCGAGGAGCTGATGAAGGCGCTGGAGATCATGGCCGCCGCGCAGCGCGCCAACAACAGCGTCAAGGCGATCGACAAGCAGGCGCGCGCATCGAACATCCTGCTCGCGCTCGAGACCAGCCTGGACTTCCGCAACGGCGGCGAGATCGCGCTCAACCTGTCCAGGGTCTATCGCGAATGCCGGCGCCTCGTCCTCAGCGGGGGACGCGACGGCAAGCCCGAGCTGGTCGACCAGGCGCGTTCTCATCTTGCAGGGATTGTCGAAGCCTGGGAAGCGATCGGCTGATCTTAGCGATCTGTTAACGCTGACGGTTGCATGATGCAGGCCGATCAGGAGACGACCATGGCCTTGTTCAAGCATAAGCCCGCCGCCGACGCCGCGCCGTTCAAGGAACGCCGCGTCCGGGGCAAGGTCGTCGCCTTCTCGCCCGAGATCGTCGCCGAGCATGTCCCCTCTCCCGCGCACGCGCTGCAGCAGCTGCTGGCCGATCGCGCCAGCACCGATGGCTTCATCGCCGATGCCGCCGAACGCCGCCGGGCGCTGTTCCGCTTCGTCGGCCTGACCCTGCTGCTGTGGGGCGGCAGCGCCGCCGCGCTCATTTCGGCGATGGTGCTGGCGGGGTAATTCTTCTTATTACCGTCATTCCTGCGAAGGCAGGAATCCATGTCTGTTGCCTTCTCAGATGGCACCTTTGTGGATAGAGACATGGACCCCAGCCTTCGCTGGGGTGACGATTTAAGGCTATTCTTCTAATTTGGCGCCATCGAGCAGCTTGGCTGCGCGATCCTTCTCGATCCGATCGCGATCCTTCTCCGCCTTGGTCCGGCCGAATTTCGCGCGGTTCGCCTGCGCCGTAGATTGCGCCTCGACCCGCGCCTTCGCCTTCCTGGCCTTGTTGAAATTGACCACGTCGCCCATCGCTCCACCCTGCCCCGCGCCCGAGGGTGACGCAATCCTTCCGATGGGCTAAGGCGCCGCGATGAACGACGACGCCCTTCGCGCCTGGATCGAGACGAAGCTCGGCCACACACCCCGCGATATCGCCCTGTTCCGGCGCGCGCTGACCCATGGCAGCTACGGCCCGGATCATTATGAGCGGCTCGAATTCCTGGGAGACCGGGTGCTCGGACTGGTGGCCGGCGCCTGGCTCTACGAGATTTTCCCGAGCGAGCCCGAGGGCAATCTGTCGCGCCGGCTCAACGCGATCGTCAGCCGCGAGACCTGTGGCGAGATCGGCCGCGAGATCGAAGTCGCGACCCATCTGCGCCTCGGCAAGCAGGCCCGCGACGACGGCGCGGTCAACAGCGACAATGTGCTGGGCGACGCGGTGGAGGCGCTGATCGGCGCGCTCTACCTGGAAGGCGGGGTCGAGGCGGCGCAGGCCTTCGTTCGCCGTGCCTGGGCCGATCGGGCCAGCAGCCAGGCGCAGGCGCCGAAGCATCCCAAGTCGAGCCTGCAGGAATGGGCCGCCGCCAATCGCTGCAAGCCGCCGGTCTATACCATGGGCAATCGCAGCGGGCCGCACCACGCGCCCCGCTTCACCGTCACGGTCGAGATACCGGGCCGCGCCGAGGCGAGCGCCGAGGGCAGCTCGAAGCAGGAAGCCGAAACCGCCGCCGCCAAGGCGCTGCTGGAGAAACTGGCATGAGCGAGCGTTGCGGTTTCGTTGCCGTCGTCGGCGCGCCCAATGCGGGCAAATCGACCCTCGTCAATGCGCTGGTCGGCCAGAAGGTGGCGATCGTCAGCCCCAAGGCGCAGACCACGCGCACCCGGCTGATCGGCGTGGCGATCGACGGCGAGCGGCAGATATTGCTGGTCGACACCCCCGGCATCTTCGCGCCCAAGCGCCGGCTCGACCGGGCGATGGTCGCCGCCGCGTGGAGCGGCGCGCAGGATGCCGACCTGATCGCGCTGGTGATCGACGCCAAGACCGGCGTCACCCACCGCATCGCCGAACTGCTCGACACGCTGGCGGCGCGGCGCGAGGCCAAGATCGTCATCCTCAACAAGGTCGACATCTGCTCGAAGGAGAGCCTGCTCGAACTGGCGGTGAAGCTGAACGAGAAGCTGAGCCCCGAGGCGATCTTCATGGTCTCCGCCGCGACCGGCGACGGGGTTTCCGACCTCCTGCACGCGCTGGGCGACCGGATGCCCGAAGGCCCCTGGCATTTCCCGGCGGAACAGGTGTCCGATGCGACCGACCGGATGCTCGCCGCCGAGGTGACGCGTGAGCAGCTGTTCCTCCAGCTCCATGCCGAGCTGCCCTATGACTCGGCGGTGGAGACCGAGAAATATGAGGAGCGCAAGGACGGATCGGTCGCGATCCACCAACAGATACTGGTCGCGCGCGACAGCCAGAAGGCGATCGTGCTGGGCAAGCGCGGCACGCGGCTCAAGGAAATCGGCTCGCGCTCACGCGAGGAGCTGGAGAAGCTGCTGGAGCGCAAGGTCCACCTGTTCCTGCACGTCAAGGTCGCGGAGAAATGGGGCGAGGATCGCGGGCTTTATCGCGAGATCGGGCTCGACTGGGTGGACTGAGGGGGCGGCATCATTTCGACGTCACCCTGAACTTGTTTCAGGGTCTACTCCGCCACCCGCACCGATGCTCCCGTGGATGGGTGGATGCTGAAACAAGTTCAGCATGACGATCCCGTATTCAGCCTATTTCAGCTTGTTGATCTGTTCCTGCATCGCGGCGAGCTGGGCCTTGAGCGCGTCGACCTCGTTGCGCGGCGCGGCTTCGGCTGTCTCTTCCTTCGCCGGGGCGGCGGCACCACCGCGCGGGGGCTTGAAGGCACTGGCCGCCGCTTCGAACATTTCCATGTTGCGCTTGGCGATCTCGGCGAAGGGACCGCCGGCGAAGGCGCCCTCCATGGCCTGACGGAACTGGGTCTGGTTGCGGCGGAACGCGTCCATCGACGCTTCCAGATATTGCGGCACCATCGACTGCATCGAATCGCCGTAAAGCGAGATGAGCTGGCGAAGGAAGCTCACCGGCAGCATCGTCTGCCCGCGATTCTCCTCCTCCATGATGATCTGGGTGAGGACATTATGGGTGATGTCCTCCTCCGTCTTGGCGTCGATCACCTTGAAGTCGCGGCCCTCGCGCGTCATCGCGGCGAGGTGGTCCAGGGTGATGTAGCTTGACGTTTCGGTATTATAGAGCCGGCGATTGGCGTATTTCTTGATGATGACCGTACCCGAGCCGTCCGATGATTTCGCCATGTCACCCCACCTACCCACGAGTAAGGACCGCAGCATAGCACCAAATCTTTCCGCGCCGCAACACAGACCGCGCCCGCTGCCCCTGTTCCTCGAAATGCTGCGCAACGAAACCGCGGGAGACCCCGCCCGGATGCGCGCGGCGCTGGCCGGCCTGAAGGCCTATCAGGGCGCGCCCCGGCCGCCACGGCGGGCCGAGATGCCGGTGCTGGCGCGGATCGGGCGGGTGACGCTGCGGCGCTACGGGGCGGGCGGCCGGCCGGTTCTGTTCGTGCCATCCCTGATCAACGGCTCGGAGATTCTCGACCTCTCGATCGAGAATTCGATGATGTGCGGGCTCGCCGCGCGGGGGCTGGATCCGGTGCTGCTGGACTGGGGCAGCCCGGCCCCGGAGGAGCGGGACACCGATGTCGGCGGGCATGTCGAGTCCTATATCCTTCCCGCGCTCGATGCGGTCGGCGGGGATGCGGTGCTGGCCGGCTATTGCCTGGGCGGGACGATGAGCATAGCCGCCGCGACGCTGCGCCCGCCCAAGGCGCTGATCCTTGTTGCGGCACCATGGGATTTCGCCGGCTTTTCTTCGCAGACGCGGAACGATCTGCTCGCCTTATGGCGCGCTGCGGAACCGCTGGCCGACCGGCTGGGCCTGCTGCCCGCCGAAGTGCTGCAGCAGATTTTCTGGCGGATCGATCCGGCCCGCACCATCGCGAAGTTCGAGCATTTCGCCGGAAAGGACCCAACCAGCACCGAGGGGCAGAATTACGTCGCGGTGGAAGACTGGGCCAATGACGGCCCGCCCATGCCCGTTGCCGCCGGCCGCGAGCTGATGGAGCATCTGATGGCGGGAAACCGCTCCGGCGCCCTGGACTGGAAGGTCGGCGGCAGGATCGTCGACCCGGGCGGCCTCTCCATCCCGACCCTCAACATCCTGTCCACGACGGACCGGATCACCCCCGCCGCGAGCGCCTGGGCCGGCGGCGAACGCATAGCCCTGGCCGAAGGGCATGTCGGCATGGTGGTCGGCCGCCGCGCGCCGGGCTCGCTCTGGAACCATATCTCCACATGGCTTTCGCAACTGCGAGACTCCTGATAGGCCAGCGCCGCAAAACACAGGCGAGTCGGCGATCGGCCCTCGGGGGTGATCGTTCGCAACCGCGAAAATCGAGGCAGGAGCGATCATGAGCGACATCGTTATCACCGGCGCCAAGCGTACCGCCGTAGGCAGCTTTCTCGGGTCCTTCGCGTCGACCCCGGCGCATGAACTGGGCCGCATCGCGATCGAGGCCGCGCTCGCCCAGGCCGGAGTGGATGCGGCCGAGGTGCAGGAAGCCGTGCTCGGCCAGGTGCTGACCGCCGGCCAGGGCCAGAACCCGGCCCGCCAGGCGGCGATGAACGCCGGCATCCCCAAGGAGGCGACCGCCTTCGGCATCAACCAGGTCTGCGGATCGGGCCTGCGCGCCGTCGCCCTCGCCGCCCAGTCGATCCGGTGCGGCGACGCACGGGTCGTCGTGGCGGGCGGCCAGGAGAATATGTCGATGTCCACCCACGCGCAGAATCTGCGCGGCGGCACCAAGATGGGCAACGCCACCCTGCTCGACACGATGATCGTCGATGGCCTGACCGATGTGTTCAACGGCTATCATATGGGCATCACCGCCGAGAACCTGGCCGAGAAATACCAGATCAGCCGCGCCGACCAGGACGGCTTCGCGGTCGCCAGCCAGAACAAGGCCGAAGCCGCGCAGAAGGCCGGCCGGTTCAAGGACGAGATCGCCGGCGTGACGCTGAAGACACGCAAGGGCGAGACGCTGGTCGATGCCGACGAATATATCCGCGCCGGCGCCACGATCGACGCGATGGCCGGCCTGAAGCCCGCCTTCAAGAAGGACGGCACCGTCACCGCCGCCAATGCCAGCGGGATCAACGACGGCGCGGCCGCGCTGGTGCTGATGTCGGCCGCCGACGCGGCGCAGCGCGGCGCCCCGGTGCTGGGCCGCATCGCCGGCTGGGCGACCTGCGGCGTCGATCCGTCGATCATGGGCATCGGCCCGGCCCCGGCGAGCAGGCTGGCGCTGGAGAAGGCAGGCTGGAAGATCGCGGACCTTGACCTGATCGAAGCGAACGAGGCGTTCGCCGCCCAGGCGCTGGCGGTGGGCAAGGAGCTCGGCTGGAACCCCGACATCGTCAACGTCAATGGCGGCGCGATCGCGATCGGCCATCCGATCGGCGCTTCGGGCGCCCGCGTGCTGACCACGCTGCTCTATGAGATGGGCCGCCGCGACGCGAAGAAGGGGCTGGTAACGCTGTGCATCGGTGGCGGCATGGGCATCGCCATGTGCATCGAGCGGTAGAGCCTTTCACGATCCGATTGCATCGGCTCGTGGACTCTACCTTGTCGTTTTACCGCGATTTCCGAGTCGGCAGGTGTTTCCATCTGCCTAGAAATCGCTCTAGGCGGATCGCCCTTTAACCCATCCTCAATCAATCGGCGGTCTAATAGGCCGATTGAGTCAATCGAGGGATGGTCATGAGCGACATCGCCGGGGAAGCCTCCGGACTGCCGGGCAAGCGTTCGCGCAAGCGCGACAGCCTGTTGCTCATGGGCACGATCAAGGCGGCGGGCGACTATGTCCGCGAAACCCAGCCGATCCGCATCCGCAACCTATCCTCCACCGGCCTGATGGCGGTTTCCAGTGCCGAATATGATCTCGGCGCGATCGTCGAGATCGGCATCAAGGGAATCGGCCTCGTCGCGGGTGAGGTCGTGTGGGTGCGCGACGGCAAGATGGGGATCACCTTCCAGGAGACAATCGATCCGCTGCGCGCGCGCCGACAGGTCGCGCCGGGCGATGACGAGCATCTCCGCAAGATCGTCGACATCGGACGAATCCGCAGGCCCGGATTGAAGATCGACTGAGATCTTTCAGGCGCGCAGCCCCGTTCCCTCCGGGCGGTGCCCTGAACGCAATCGGAGGTGCTGGGTCCAGGGAAAAGCCCGACAAACGTCATCGGCGGAAGCGCGTAGCGCTTCCACCTCAAACGATCAGGCTTTGGGGGACTTCAAAGGCGCGCGAGCGCTTCCTTGATCTTCAGCTTCTGCTTCTTCAATTGGCTGATCAGCATCATGTCAGGTGCTGGTCGGCGGTTCTCGACCTCGATCCGGGCTTCGATGCCGGCATGCTTGGCGAGCATTGCGGACGAATGGGTAGTCGACATTGAGTCTGTCTCCTTTCACTCCGACTGGGTCGACCAATAGATCATGATTCGCACCGCCTGTCTCGCTCAAAAACATGGTTGAGCGGAAGTTGGGCACGATTGGCCGTGACGCATTGGAAACAGGCGGGAAAGGCCTTTGACGGGCTTGAGCGCGGAGGGTCTCTGCCGCTAGCATCACCCCATCTGGACCGGATGCGGAGCGAGTCGTTGGACAGCGAGGTGATAGCGCGACGAATCGAACTTCTGCGTCAGGAACATGGCGATCTGGAAGCCGCGATCGAAGCACTCCAGAGCGCGCCTGCCATCGACCAGTTGCAGATCGCGCGGATCAAGAAGCGGAAGCTGCGCCTCAAGGACGAGATTTCGATGCTCGAAGACATGCTGATCCCCGACATCATCGCGTGATTTGTTTGCCCTCAAGCACCGGGCGGCCAGCATCCGCTGGCTATGGCTTTCGTCGCATAGCAACAAGGCACCCGTCACCCTGAACTTGTTTCAGGGTCCACTCCACGGCCCGCTCCCACACGCTCCCGTGGACGAGTGGATGCTGAAACAGGTTCAGCATGACGGCGAAAATTGACGCTTCTGGACCTTCCGGACGTCAACTGATGTCACGCCCGTGTCGCGAGGATCGGTACCCGGCTGCCGAGGCCCAAACAAAAACGCGAGGAACCTACTCCTCGCGACTCACCTTCTCGTTCCGCTCGTGGCGCTCCTGCGCCTCGAGGGTCATGGTGGCGATCGGGCGGGCTTCGAGGCGGCCCAGCGAGATCGGCTCGCCGGTCACTTCGCAATAGCCATATTCGCCTTCCTCGATCCGTCGCAGCGCCGCGTCGATCTTCGAGATAAGCTTGCGCTGGCGATCACGGGTGCGCAGTTCGATCGACCAATCGGTTTCGCTCGATGCGCGATCGGTGAGATCGGGTTCGCGGAGCGAGTCGATCTGGAGCTGCTGGAGGGTGCCAGCCGATTCCTTGAGGATCGCTTCCTTCCAGTCGAGCAGCTTGGCCCTGAAATAGGCAAGCTGCCTATCGTTCATGAAAGGTTCGTCAGGCGAGGGCCTGTATCCTTCGTCGAGATCCACTGCAGACACGTTACCGGCCCTCGACCATAAAAACGCCACTCAGCGACGATGCCATCCGACTCTCCGCCTTGCCCTCGAGCCCCTTCCGCCGGCCCATTGGCCTGGCCGGGGATCGGCCCGCGGCGGCCTATAGACAGCGAAGCGCCCGCGCACAAGCGGCGAGGCTGTGCGCGGGCGCAGAAACTTGGGGATTATTGGGGGTATAAACCCAAACGATCCAATTTATCCGGCCGGCGGAGAGCTCGCCTTGGCCGCGGCCTCCAATTGCGCCTGGGTCATACCGATCACGGCGCCGTTGGGCCCCTGGACGATCGCGCTCTTCGGAAGCTTGGCCTTGACGTTGGGCGTCGCCACGGTGACGAGATCACCCTCGATCGCCTCGATCGTTCCCACGGCACCGCCATTCTGATCGCTGATCGCGATCCCGGGCGCTAGCGAGGCAAGGAACTTCTCCTGCTGGGATGCCGAGGCGCCCTTGGCCGCGGCCTCAAGCTCCGCCTTGGTCATGCCGATCGCGAAGCCGTTGTCGGTCTTGGCGAAGGACTTGACCGGGATGCTGGCCTTGATCGACCCGGTATCCACCACGGCGACGTCGCCGTTGACCGAAGCGATCGTGCCGACCGCGCCGCCCTTCGCGTCGGTCACCGCCGCGCCCGCCGTCACGTTCACGGCAGCAGCCGGGGCGGCTGCGGGCGCGGTTTCCTGGGCTGGCGCGATGGCCGGCACCGCAGCGGCCGAAAGCAGGGCAGTGGCAAGAAAAGCAGCTCGTAAACTCACATCGATACTCCTTGGCTGACGGGTTTGACCAAAGGACGCCCGGAACCGCCACGCTGTTCCACTCTTTTTCGGCCAGTCGCGCCGATCGCGGGGCGAAACGACCATCGTTTCGGCGCCACCCGTGCAACCCCTGCCCGGCTCGATGGTTGGCGGGCGGTTGCGTGCGGAAGGCATCGAGGCCATAGGGCGGCGATGCACGATATCCGCCTGATCCGCGACGATCCGTCCGCCTTCGATGCCGCCCTTGCCCGCCGTGGCGGCGAGCCTGCGTCCGCGAACCTGCTGGCGCTGGATGAGCGGCGCCGCGCGATCGCGACCGAATTGCAGGCCGCGCAGGCCCGCCGCAACGAAGCCTCCAAGGCGATCGGCCAGGCCAAGGCGCAGAAGGATGAGGCGACCGCATCGGCGCTGATGGCCGAGGTCGCGGCGCTCAAGGAGAAGATGCCCGCGCTCGAAACCGAGGGCGGCGAGATCGATGCCGCGCTGGAGGCGGCGCTGGCGGCGATCCCCAACCTGCCCGGCGACGACGTGCCCGATGGCGCCGACGAGGACGGCAATGTCGAGCAGCATCGCTGGGGGACCCCGCCCGCCCTCGCCTTCGAGGCGCGCGAGCATGCCGATTTCGCGGGGCCGCTGGGCCTGGATTTCGAAAGCGCCGCCGCGATATCGGGCGCGCGCTTCGCGATCCTGAAGGGCGGCATTGCCCGGCTCCAGCGTGCGCTGGGCGCCTTCATGCTCGACCGCCAGACCGCGGCGGGGTTCACCGAGGTGGTGCCGCCGCTGCTGGTACGCGACGAAGCGGTGTTCGGCACCGGCCAGCTCCCGAAGTTCGCCGAGGACCTGTTCCGCACCACCGACGGCCGCTGGCTGATCCCGACGGCCGAGGTGAGCCTGACCAACATGGTCCGCGAGCAGATATTGGCCGAGGCCGAGCTGCCGATGAAGCTGACCGCGCTGACGCCCTGTTTCCGGTCCGAGGCCGGAGCCGCCGGCCGCGACACGCGCGGGCTCATCCGCCAGCACCAGTTCGACAAGGTCGAGCTGGTCGCGATCACCACGCCCGAGCAGTCGGCCGAGGTCCATGAGGCGATGACCAAGGCCGCGGAGGCGATATTGGAAGCGCTGAACCTGCCCTATCGCCGGGTCCTGCTCTGCACCGGCGATATGGGCTTCTCCGCCCGCAAGACCTACGACCTCGAAGTCTGGCTGCCCGGACAGGACCGCTATCGCGAGATCAGCAGCGTTTCCAACTGCGGCGATTTCCAGGCGCGGCGGATGAACGCGCGCTATCGCCCTGCCGGCGAGCAGAAGGGCACCCGCTTCGTCCACACCCTTAACGGTTCGGGCCTGGCGGTCGGCCGCACGCTGGTCGCGGTGCTGGAGAATTACCAGCAGGCGGACGGGTCGGTGCGCGTCCCCGAGGCGCTAATCCCCTATATGGGCGGTGTGACGGAACTGCGCCCGGCATGAGAATCCTGCTGACCAATGACGACGGCGTGAACGCGCCGGGGCTCGCCGTGCTGGAGCGGATCGCGCGCAAGCTGTCCGACGATGTGACCATCGTCGCGCCCTCCAGCGAGAAATCGGGCGCGGGCCGCTCGCTCACCCTCACCCAGCCCCTGCGGCTGCACCAGCGTGGCGAGAAACGCTACGCGGTCGCGGGCACGCCCACCGATTCGGTGATGATGGCCCTGTCGCTCGTCATGAAGGGCGGCCCGCCGGACCTGATCCTCTCAGGCGTCAACCGTGGCGCCAATCTGGGCGAGGACGTCAGCTATTCGGGGACCGTATCGGCGGCGATGGAAGGCGCGCTGGCCGGCATCCGCTCGATCGCGCTGAGCCAGATCTACGCCAAGTCCGGCGCCGGCCCCAATGTCAGCTTCGCCGCGGCCGAGGCGTGGGGTGAACGGGTGCTCCGCCCCCTGATCGAGGCACCCTGGCAGCCCCGCACCCTGTTCAACATCAACTTTCCAGCGCGCGACCCCGATCAGGTTCTGGGCATCCGCGTCGTGCCGCAGGGCCTGCGCGACTATGGCCAGACCGAGATCATCCAGCGCACCGATCCGCGCGGCTTCGACTATTACTGGCTGAAGCTGGCGGGCATGCCGCACACCCCCGCCCACAGTACCGATCTGGAAGCCGCCGCCGATGGCTGGGTGACGGTGACGCCGCTCCACTGCGACATGACCAACCATGGCGCGCTGGCGGCGGCGACGGAGCTGTACCGCTAGATCCAGCCGATATATCCGCCCGACATGTCCTCCTCGTCATTCCCGCGCAGGCGGGAATCCATAATCTCCGAACCGCAAGAGGTTCGGACTCAAGAGAATATGGATTCCCGCCTGCGCGGGAATGACGATCAAGGGAGCCACCGCAGATATCCGGCAAGGTAGCCACAGCGGGCTGGCATCGGCGGCGAAGACTGCTAACAGGTCGGCATGGCCCTGCCCGTTCGACGCTCGACCGCCGCGGCGCTGACCGCCGCCCTGATGCTCACTTCGGCCTGCATTCCTGCGGTCGATCGCGCCGAAACCCGGCGTCCCGCCCCCTCTGCGCCGGCCCGTGCCAAGAGCCCGCCCCGCATGCCCGAATCGGCACAAGCGGCGAGGCCCGCCCCGCCGCCGACAGCGGCCGAGATGCAGCCGGTGGTGCCCGGCCCGCCGCCACCGCCCGTATCCGAAGCCGCCCCCACTCCGCCGCCGCCGGCCTGGCAGGTGAAGGTGGTGGCGCCGGCGGCGGTCGAGGTGGTGCCGTCGACCTATGTGGTGAAGAAGGGCGACACCCTGCGCGGCATATCCGAGGCGACCGGCGCCGGATCCGAGACGATCGCGCGGGTCAACAACATCGCCGCCCCGTTCAAGATCATCGTCGGCCAGAAGCTCAAGATCCCGGGCGGCCGCTATCACAAGGTCGGCAAGGGCGAGACCGGCATCGCCATATCGCGCGCCTATGGCGTCGAATGGACGCGGATCGCCCAGCTCAACGAGCTGGAGGAGCCCTATGTCCTGCGCGAAGGCCAGCGGCTGATGCTGCCGAGCCAGAAGGAGGTCGCGGGGATGAGCGCCGACCAGCGCGCCGCCGCCTTCCGGCTGGACATCGAGGACCTGATCTCGGGCTCGGAACCCGCGCTCGCCACCCGCGAGAAGCCGGCGGCGCCGGTCTCCACGCCCAAGCCGGTGGCGCCGACGGTGCCGGTGGCCGAGCCGCAACGCTTCGCCGGGCGGTTCGACTGGCCGGTGCGCGGGCCGATCCTGCGCGGCTTCGGGTCGATCGGCAGCGGCCAGCGCAACGACGGCATCAATATCGGCGTGGCCCAAGGCAGCCCGGTCGCCGCTGCCGCGGACGGTGTGGTCGCCTATGTCGGGCAGGATATCCCCGCCTATGGCACGCTGATCCTGCTGCGCCATGGCGACGGCTGGATCAGCGCCTATGGCTATGCCGACAGCATTACCGTTTCGCGCGGCCAGAAGGTGGTGCGCGGCCAGACGATCGCGAAGAGCGGGGTCAGCCCCTATAGCGGCCAGCCACAGCTGCATTTCGAAATCAGGAACGGGCTGAAGCCGGTGAATCCGGCTAACTATCTGTCCTCGCGCAGCTAGATCGATCCGCCTCGAAGACGCTCTGACGGCGAGCGCTGTCGGGCGCCATCGCGTTCCGCATCGGCCTGCCCCTTGCGCGCCGATGCGACCGCCGCCTCGACGCTCTTTCTGAACCGGGCGAACGGCGGACGCACCCCATGCGCCAGCAGGACGCGCCGGACGGAGGACCGCGTCCCGGTCAGATAGAGGGTCGCGCCCTGCCGCCGCGCCTTGGCGGCAAGGCCGGCGATCGTCGCGGCCGCGGTCGAATCGAGCAGGGGGACGTCGGAGAAATCGACGATATAGGCGCCGGGCTGGTCGCCGATCCGATCGAGCGCCGCGCCCACCGTCGCTGCCGCACCGAAGAAGAAAGCCCCTGATATCCGGCACAGCACGATCCCGGGATCGCTCGCCAGGGCGGCGTCATAGCCCTCCTCCCCGCCGCCCTCCCGATCGGCACGGTCGGCGGGGGACAGCAGCGGCCCGCCATGCTCCACCGCGACCGCTTCCGCCATACGGTGGAGGAACAGCAGCGCGCCAAGCCCAAAGCCCGCCAATATGCCTTCGGTCAGATCGCGGAAGATGACGAGGAGAAAGGTGACCAGCAGCACCACCGCATCGCCGCGCGAGGCGCGCAGCAGCGTGGCGAATTCATGCTTTTCGGCCATGTTCCAGCAGACCATGGCGAGCACCGCCGCCAGCGCGGCGAGCGGGATGTAGCTGGCGAGCGGGGCGGCGATCAGCAGGAAGATCAGCAGGAACAGCGAATGGAGCATCCCCGCGACCGGCCCGTGCGCGCCGGCGCGGACATTGGTGGCGGTGCGGGCGATTGTGCCGGTCACGCAGAGGCCGCCGAACAGCGCCGAGGCGATGTTGGCGATCCCCTGCGCGACGAGTTCGGCATTCGAACGGTGCCGCCGCCCGGTCATGCTGTCGGCGACCACCGCCGAGAGCAGGCTTTCGATGCTGCCGAGCAGCGCGAAGGACAGCGCGGCGGGCAGCACCGCGACGATCCGGTCCAGGCTGAGATCGGGAAGGTGCGGCGCGGGCAGCGAGCGCGGAATGCCGCCGAAGCGCGTCCCGATCGTCGCAACGTCCAAACCGGCGGCGGCGGCGAGCAGCGCGGCCACGACGATGGCGACGAGGAAGGCCGGCCAGTGCGGCCGGAACCGGCGGACGATGATGATGATCGCGATCGTCAGCAGCGCGACCGCGCAGGCCCCCACGCTGACGCTGGGCAGCGCCGCGCCGAGCGCGTGGAGCTTGGGCAGGATCGCCCCCGGCTCGGGCCCCGTCAGCCGCAGCCCCAGCAATTCCTTCACTTGGCTGACGAAGATCACCACCGCGATCGCCGAGGTGAAGCCGACCGTCACCGGATAGGGGATATATTTGACGAAGGTCCCCAGCCTTAGCAGGCCGATCGCCATCAGCATCAGCCCCGAAAGGAAGGTGGCGAGCAGCAGGCCGTCCAGCCCGTGCTGCGCGACCGTCGCGGCGACCAGGACGATGAAGGCGCCGGCAGGGCCGCCGATCTGGAAGCGGCTGCCACCCAGCATCGAGACGATGAAACCGCCGACGATCGCCGCATATAGGCCGCGATCGGGGGTGACGCCTGACGCGATCGCAATCGCCATCGACAGCGGCAGCGCGACAATCGCGACGGTGAGGCCTGCCACCGCATCGGCGCGCAGATCGGCCGCGCCATAATGATCGCGCAGGATGGTGACGAGCTTCGGCGTGTAGAGCTCGCGGAAGCCGGGTCCGGAGACGCGGGCCATTATCTCGCCGGCTCCTTCAGCCGGCCCGGCCGCCCGCCGGGCCTGCGGCCTTGAAGCGCACCCCGCGCCCCTGCCCCGTGCTCGGCGCATTGTCGCCGATCAGCTCGATACCGGCGGCGTCGAACGCCTCGACAACCTTGGTGAGCGTATCGATCATGCCGCGCACCGTGCCTTCGCTCGCCTCCATCCGCTGGATGGTGGGCAGCGAAACGCCGGCCATCTCCGCCAGCTGACGCTGGTCGATCCCGAGCAGGGCGCGTGCGGCGCGCATCTGGCCAGCCGTGATCATGCAAATCTTCCGAATTCTACAATATTATATGGTATAATTGATGTTTTATACATCATGATCGATGGTTGATATAACATATATAGCGGAAAGTCGAGCCCGCTCTTTCCGCCGGCTCTCGCAATTTGGAGGGAAAGCGCCTATGTGGCGCGCCACCCATGGCAATTGAAATCCCCCCTGCGCCGAAGATCGGCATGGTCTCGCTCGGCTGTCCCAAGAATCTGGTCGACAGCGAGCGTATCCTCACCAAGCTCCGCTCGGACGGCTATGGCCTGTCGCCCGATTATGCGGGAGCGGACGTGGTGCTGGTCAACACCTGCGGCTTCCTCGACAGCGCCAAGGAGGAGAGCCTGGAGGCGATCGGCGAGGCGATCGCCGAGAATGGCCGCGTGATCGTCACGGGCTGCATGGGCGACGAGGCCGAGGTGATCCGCGCCCGCTTCCCCAATGTCCTCGCGATCAGTGGGGCGCATCAATATGAGGAAGTGGTCGGCGCGGTGCATGAGGCGGCGCCGGTGCCGCCATCGCCCTATGTCGATCTGGTGCCCGAGGCGGGGCTGAAGCTGACCCCGCGCCATTACAGCTATCTGAAGATATCCGAGGGCTGCAACCACCGGTGCAGCTTCTGTATCATCCCGTCGATCCGTGGCGATCTCGCCAGCCGCCGGCCCGATGCGATCCTGCGCGAGGCCGAGAAGCTGGTCGCCGCCGGCACCCGCGAGCTGCTGGTGATCAGCCAGGACACATCGGCCTATGGGCTGGACCTGAAGCACAAGAGCTTCCCGCTGAAGGGCCGCGGCGAGGTGCGCGCGCACATGACCGACCTGGCCCGCGAACTGGGCAGGCTCGGCGCCTGGGTGCGGCTCCACTATGTCTATCCCTATCCGCATGTCGATCATGTGATCCCGCTGATGGCGGAGGGGCTGGTGCTCCCCTATCTCGACATCCCGTTCCAGCATGCCGCCCCCAGCGTCCTCAAGGCGATGAAGCGGCCGGCCAACGACGCCAAGGTGCTCGAACGGCTGCGGGCGTGGCGGGCGATCTGTCCCGATATCGCGATCCGCTCGACCTTCGTGGTCGGCTTCCCCGGCGAGACCGAGGCGGACTTCCAATATCTGCTCGACTGGCTCGATGAGGCGCAGCTCGACCGGGTCGGCGCGTTCCGCTTCGAGCCGGTGGCGGGTGCGGCTGCCAACGACCTGCCCGGCGCGGTGCCCGAGGCGGTGAAGGAGGAGCGCTACGCCCGGATCATGGACAAGTGCGCGGCGATCTCGGCCGCCAAGCTGCAGGCGAAGGTCGGCCGCACGCTCGACGTGATCGTCGACGCCGTAGACAGTGCTGGGCCGGACGGCGAAGGCGGCGCGACCGGCCGCTCAAAGGCCGACGCACCCGAGATCGACGGCGAGGTCCATCTGCGCGACGCGGGCGAACTGCAGCCCGGGGACATCGTGCGCGTGCTGATCGAGGATGCCGACGAGCACGACCTGTTCGGGGTTGCGGTGAACTGAGTGTGTCGTCCCGGCGGAGGTCGGGGGGCGACGGTCAGGTGAGGGGCGGCAGCTTTTCGATCAGCTTGTCGACGGTGATCGGGAATTCGCGGATGCGCACGCCGGTCGCGTTGTAGATCGCGTTGGCCACCGCGGCGCCCGCGCCGCAGATGCCGAGTTCGCCGACGCCCTTGGCCTTCATCGGCGAGCTTTTGTCGTCGAGCTCGTCGAAGAAGACGACATCCTGATCGGGAATATCGGCGTGGACCGGCACATGATAGTCGGCCAGGTCGCGGGTGACGAAATAGCCGAAGCGGGTATCGACGACCAATTCCTCCATCAGCGCCGCACCCGCGCCCATCGTCATCGCGCCGATCACCTGGCTGCGCGCCGATTTGGGATTGAGGATGCGCCCCGCCGCGAACGCCCCGCCCTGGCGGCGGATGCGCACCTCGCCGGTCGCGGCGTCGACCCCGACCTCGCAGAAATGCGCGCCGAAGGTCGCCTGGGCGTAGCGCTCCTGGAGATCGCCATATTCCATGCGGTCCTCGACGACGACACCGTCCGGGCCCGCCGCGTCGGCCAGTTTTACCCGGCGGTTGCCGGCGATGACATGGCCATCGGCGAAATCGGCGTCGTCCGCGTTGAAGCCCGCCTTCTGCGCAAGCGCGCGGCGCAATGAGACGCAGGCCGCATAGACCCCCGCCGTCGAACTGTTGGCGCCCCATTGGCCGCCTGAGCCCGCCGACACGGGATAGAGGCTGTCGCCGAGCCGCACCTCGACCCGATCGAGCGGCACGCCCAGCATCTCGGCGGCGGTCTGGGCCATGATCGTGTAGCTGCCGGTGCCGATATCGGTCATGTCCGACTCGACCAGCACCCTGCCCCTGCCGTCCACCGACACGCGCGCGCCGGAAGCCCCGACCAGATTGTTGCGGAAGGCCGAGGCCATGCCCATGCCGACCAGCCAGCGACCGTCGCGGACCTGCCCCGGCGCGGGATTGCGGCGCGACCAGTGGAAGCGTTCGGCGCCCACACGCAGGCATTCGACCAGCTTGCGGCTGGAAAAGGGGCGGTTCGGCCCCTTCTCCGGATCATATTGGACATCGTTGCGGATACGCAGCTCGACAGGATCGAGCTTCAGCTTTTCGGCCAGCTCATCCATCGCCACTTCGAGCGCGAGCAGGCCGACGGCCTCGCCCGGCGCGCGCATCGCATTGCCCTCGGGCAAGTCCAGCTCGCTCAGGAAATGCTCGATCCGGCGGTGTTCGCCGCGATAGAGCAGCCGGGTCTGCGCGCCGGCCGTCTCCGGGCCACCGCCGGGCAGGTCGCCCGACCATGTCTCATGCGAGATCGCGTCGATCCGCCCATCCTTGCCGGCGCCGATACGGATGCGCTGGATCGTCGCGGGTCGGTGGGTGGTGTTGTTGGCGATCTGCGGCCGGGCCAGCGCAACCTTGACCGGCCGGCCGATCCGGCGCGCTGCGAGCGCGGCGAGCACCGCATCGGCGCGGATCCACAGCTTCGCGCCGAACCCGCCGCCGACGAAGGGCGAGACGATGCGGACGTTCTTCTTCGGGATGCCCAGGGTCACGGCCAGATCACGCACAGCCCAGGCGACCATCTGGTTCGAGGTCCACAGGGTGAGCTTCTCGCCCTCCCACGCCGCGGTCGTGGCGTGCGGCTCCAACATCATATGGCTCTGGTCGGGCGTGTTGTAGACAGCGTCGAGCGAAATCGGGGCGTTGGCAAAGGCACCGTCGAAATCGCCGACCGAGATGCTCGACGGCCCCGAGAAGGACGGCCCCGCCGCGCGGGCATGGGCGCGTTCGGTGGCAAGATCGAAGCGCCCCTTTTCGGCGGCATAATCGACCCGCACGAGACGGGCGGCATCGCGGGCCTGCTCGAAGCTTTCGGCGACGACCAGCGCGATCGCCTGATCATGGTGCTGGATCGTCGGCCCGCCCAGCAGAGCGGCGACGTGCGATTCCGATTTCTTGAGCGGCCCGGCATTGGCGGCGGTGACGATGCCGAGCACGCCGGGCGCGGCCTCCGCGTCGCGGCTGTCGATCGAGCGGACGCGCCCTCTGGCGATGGTGGCGCCGACGATCCAGCCATAGGCGGCGTCTGGCGCGACATCGTGCCGTTCATAGGCATAGGGCGCGGTGCCGCTGACCTTGCGGGGGCCGTCGATCCGGTCGTGGGGATGGCCGACGACGCGCTGCCGGTCGATCGGATTGGCACCGGCGGGCGTATCGAACTTCATGCTCATGCCCGGGCCTCCGCCAGCACCGCGCCCAGCGTCCGGCGCAGCAGCGTGAGCTTGAAGCGGTTCTGCTCGGTCGGCGTGGCGCCGAGCGTCGCCGAGGCCGCTATCGCATCGGCCCCGCTCAGTTTCTCGGCCGCCTCGACCCGCCAGGGCTTCGGCGCGACGCCGCCAAAGGCGAAGCGCTGCCCCTCCGGCCCGACCACCGCCGCGACCGATACCAGCGCGAAGGCATAGGAGGCGCGGTCACGCACCTTGCGATAGACATGCATGCCGCCGAGCGGCGCCGGCAGGGTGACGGCGGTGATCAGTTCGCCGAGCGCCAACGCGGTCTCGATATGCGGGGTGTTGCCGGGCAGTATGTGGAAATCGGCGATCGGGATGGCCCGGACGGTGCCATCGGGCCGCACCGTCTCCACCGTCGCATCGAGCAGCCGCATCGCCACCGCCATGTCCGACGGATGGGAGGCGATGCAGTCGTCGCTGACGCCGAGCAGCGCCAGGCCCCGGCTGAGCCCACCGATCGCCGCACAGCCCGAACCGGGCCTGCGCTTGTTGCACGGTTTGCTGGTGTCGTAGAAATAGGGGCAGCGGGTGCGCTGGAGCAGGTTGCCGGCGGTCGTCGCCTTGTTGCGGAGCTGGCCTGAAGCGCCTGCTACAAGAGCCCGCGAGAGCACCGCATAGTCCCTGCGTACCCTTTTGTCGGCGGCGAGATCGGTGTTGCGGACGAGCGCGCCGATCCGGAGGCCGCCATCCCCGGTCTTCTCGATCCTGTCGAGGCCGAGCCGGTTGATGTCGATCAGATGGGTCGGCGTCTCGACCTGAACCTTCATCAGGTCGAGCAGGTTGGTGCCGCCAGCGATGAACTTCGCGCCCGGATGCGCGGCGGCGAGCTTCGCCGCCTCGGCCGGGTCGGCGGCGCGGCTATAGCTGAACGGCTTCATGCCTTGCCGCCCTTCCCCGCCACGTCGCCGATCGCGGCGACGATGTTCGGATAGGCGGCGCAACGGCAGATGTTGCCGCTCATCCGCTCGCGCACTTCCTCGTCGGAAAAGGCGACCTCCATCAGGTCGGCTGTCGCGTGGCTCGGCACGCCGCGCTCGATCTCGTCGAGCATGGCGACCGCCGAGCAGATCTGGCCGGGCGTGCAATAGCCGCACTGATAGCCGTCATGCTCCACGAACGCCTGCTGCATGGGATGGAGATCGCCGGGCGAGCCCAGCCCCTCGATCGTCGTGACCTTTTCGCCTTCGTGCATCACCGCGAGGGTCAGGCAGCTGTTGATCCGGCGCCCTTCGACGATCACCGTGCAGGCGCCGCACTGGCCATGATCGCAGCCCTTCTTCGTCCCGGTCAGGTGGAGATGCTCGCGCAGCGCGTCGAGCAGGGTGGTGCGGGGATCGAGCGACAGGTCGCGATCCTTGCCGTTGACGGTGAACCGGACCGGAACCGAGGGTGGCGACGCGGCCTGCGCCTTCGCTCCGGCAGCGGCGGCGGGAGCGGACAGGGCCGCCGCCGTGACGGCGCCCGTGGCCAAGACGCTGCGCCGTGTCATTCCCTTGCCCTCACAGGAAAAATCGTCCGAAATCATGAGCGCCCCGCTGTGCCCGACCCTGGCACAACCGGCGAGGAACGGCTTCGTTCCGCCAGGACCAGAACGGACCCGAAATGGTCTTTATCACGACCGGGAAGACGGGCAAATGGTCAGCCCCAGAGAGCCGGGGGGGCGGGAAAGGCGGTTCCGCGATCGAAGCGCACAGGCGGATCGCGATCGGCGGCGAGCAGCAGCGGCCCGTCTATATCCACCCAGCGCGCGCCCTGCGCCGCCAGGATCGCCGGAGCGATGCCGAGCGATGTGGAGAGCATGCAGCCGACCATCAATTCGAGCCCCAGCGTCCGCGCCTCGGCGGCGAGCGCCAGCGCCTCGGTGAGGCCGCCGGCCTTGTCCAGCTTGATGTTGATCGCGGCGTAGCGGCCGGCGCAGCGGGCAAGATCGGCGCGATCCTGGCAGCTTTCGTCGGCGCAGAGCGGGATCGGCGAGACGACCCCGTCGAGCAGATGGTCCTCTCCGGCCTTGACCGGCTGCTCGATCAGCTCGACCCCATAGGGCAGCAGCGCCGCCGCCTCGGCGGCGACGTCACGGCCGGTCCAGCTTTCATTGGCGTCGACGATCAGCCGCGCATCGGGCGCACCCCGGCGGACGGCGGCGACCCGGTCGATATCGCCCTCCCCGGCCAGCTTGAGCTTGAGCAGGGGATAGACCGCCGCCGCCGCGCGGGCATCGGCCTCCATCCGGGCGGGCTCGCCCAGCGAGATGGTGAAGGCCGACTGAAGCGGGCCCGGTTCGGCAAGGCCGGCGAGCAGCCAGGCCGGGCGGGCAGTGAGCTTCGCCTCCAGATCCCACAGCGCGCTGTCGATCGCGTTGCGCGCCGCGCCGCGCGGCATCGCGGCCAGCAGCCGATCGCGGTCCAGCCCGGCGGCAATCGCACCGGCCATGGCCTGCGCCTGCGCGCGGACACTCTCCGCGCTTTCGCCATGATAATAGATGGCGGTCGCCTCGCCACGGCCGACATGACCGCCCTCGGCAATCTCGACCAGCACCGTATCGACATGGGTCTTGGCGCCGCGCGCGATGACGAAGCTGCCGGCGACCGGCCAGGTTTCGATCCGCGCGGCCAGCGACCGCCCGCCTGTTTCGGCCATCAGGTGAGCGAATCCCCGCCCCCGCGACGGCGCGGGATGTCGCGCGGCTCCGGGGTCTGCCAATAGGCGCGCGGCAGGATGCGGCCCCTGCGGTCGAACGCAGCCTTGATCTCCGGCCTCTTCAGGAAGGCGGCCCACAGGTCCCTGAGCCGCGACGGCGCCGCGGCGTGGAACGATCCGGTCGGTTGGAACTGGAGCAGCAATTCGCCGGCCGCATCCTCATCCTTGAAGGCCTCGAGGGTGAGCGCGGACGCCTCCGCGTCACGGCGCGCGCAGAGCAGCGCCTCGATCGCCGCGGCGTGGTTCTGCGCCGCCATCGGCTTGAGCCTGCCCATCGCGGCGCTGGCCTCGCCCGCGCGGCCCAGCGCGCTCAGCGTGCAGACCTCGGTCCGGTCGAGCCAGCGCAGCCCGAATTCATTGAGATAGGTGGCGGCACGGGTCCGTGCGCCGCGCGCCGCTTCCAGGCCCTGTGCCCAATGGCCGTTCTCGTCGAGCAGTTCGGCATAGCTGATCAGGGCGGTCGCCGCTTCGGGCGTGCGTTCGAGGTCGACGGTCATGAAGCCCTGCAGCTGACGTTCGGCCTCATCGCCGCGCCGGAGCGCCGCCAGCGCGCGCGATCGGAGCAGCGCTATCTGCACCGCATCCCGGCTCATCCCGTCCGCGACCGCGACGCCGCCGGTCATGTCCAGGGCGTCCTGATAACGGCCGAGCAGCAGCATCGCCGCAGCGGCATGGCGCAGCGCAGCCTCCGAATCGGGCGAGGTCGCGAAAGCCGACAGCCGGTCGCGTGCATAGCGGTCGACCGACGTCGCGCCGGCCGGGCCGACCTGGGCCTCGATCGCCGGCCACAGCGCCGCGAACTGGCGATCGACCAGCATCGCGGTCAGCAATTCAGGCTCATCGACCCGGTCGATCAGCCCCTCGGCCTCGGCGGCCTCATTGCGCCGGATCAGTGCGGCGATCGCAACGCCGGCGAACCACGAGCGCATTTCGGGAAGGTCGGCGGGCCACCAGTCGGCGCGCGTGAGCGCGATCAGCATCCCCTCGCGCGCGTCCCGCGCCTGGGGACCATCGGCGCGACTCAGCTGGTTCGATATCTCGCGGACCGCCGCCCCCGTCAGCATGTCGAGATTGTCGGGGGATGTCGCGGCCAGGGTGGCGAGTTGTTCGGCGGCATCGACGAAGCGGCTTTCCCCCGCCGCGATCAGCACGCCGAAGGCCCGCACGACGCCGTCGCGGGGCAACAACCCGGCCAGTTCGCGCTGGGTGCCGGCCAGATCCTCATAGCGCGACTCACGACCCAGGCAGAACAACCGCATCCGCTGGACCAGTGTCCGCTCATCGCCCTTTTCGAGGGTGGGGACGAAGGGGTCGAGCGCCCGGAGGACGGCGGCACAGTCCTCGCGTCCGGCCGCTTCCTGCGCGGCGGCCAATGCGGTGGGGAGATCGCCGGGCGGCGTCGTGGGCGCGGCGCCGGCGGGCCCGGCGGCGGCGAGGATCAGCGCGGCAGCAGACAGCAGGGCCCGGCGCCTGGGCAGATTTTTTGCATTTATCGCAATTTCCGGACGGACGGATGATCCCGCCAGCCTCGAAACCGCCCTAGCGCGCATGCGTGGCGATCCACGCATCGACCACGGGCGCGATCTCATCGCGCCAGCGGCGGCCGTTGAAGATGCCGTAATGGCCGACCTTCGGCGCCAGCAGGTAGCGCTTCTTCTCGTCCGGAAGCTTGGCCGCGATGGTCAGCGCCGCCCGGGTCTGCCCGATACCCGAGATATCGTCACGCTCGCCTTCGATCGCCAGCAGGGCGATGTCCTCGATCGCGGACGGGTCGACGCGGCGGCCGCGGTGCATGAACTCCCCCTTCGGCAGCAGATGCCGCTGGAAGACCTGGTCGATCGTCTGCAGATAGAAATCGGACGCCATATCGCAGACCGAGCGATATTCGTCATAAAAGGCCTTGGTCGAGTCCGCGCTCTCCTCATCGCCTTCGACGAGATGCTTGAACATGCTCCAGTGGCTGACGAGATGGTTGCCGAGGTTCATCGCCATGAAGCCGGTGAGCTGGAGGAAGCCCGGATAGACCTTCCGCCCAGCACCCGGATAATAGACCGGCACGGTGTGGATGACATTCTGCTCGAACCAGGCGAGCGGGCGCTGGGTGGCGACGGTGTTGACCGCCGTCGGCGCCTCGCGCGTGTCGACCGGGCCGCCCATCATCGTGAGCGTCAGCGGGCGGCAGGGATGCTTGTCGGCCGCCATCAGCGCCGCGGCGGCATAGGCCGGAACCGACGGCTGGCAGACGGCCAGCATATGGGCGTTGGGGCCGAGGCGTTCGAGGAATTCGATGATATAATCGATATAATCGTCGAGATCGAAGCTGCCCTCGCTGGTCGGTACCATCTTCGCATCGCGCCAGTCGGTGATGTAGACGTCATGGCTGGTCATCAGCCGCTCGACCGTGCCGCGCAGCAGGGTGGCATAGTGGCCCGACATCGGGGCGACGATCAGCAGCTTGGGCTGGTTGAGGATGCCATAGCGGCGGAAGCGCTTGAGCTGGCCGAACGGCTTGCGGAGCAAAATCTCCTCGGTGACCTTCACCTTCTTTCCATCCACCTCGATCTCGGAGAAACCGAAATCGGGCTTGCCGCGCGAGGCGGAGGCATGGGCGAACACATCCAGCCCCGATGCCATCATCGGCGCCATGTTGCTGTAGGACATCGGATTCATCGGGTTCTGCAGCCATTGGGCGCCGATATTGGCCCATGCACTGGCAGCCGACATCATCGTCCGCTGAAACTCATAGGCATCGTACAGCATCTATTTCTCCGGCCGCGCTAGTCCGCGGCTTTACGTCCTAATCCCAGTCTCGCGCAATGCGAAGGCTGCAATCACCGATGTAAGTATCGCACCGCAGCATTACGATAGGGTTGAAGCGAGTGGAGCACGGCGATTGAGCCGGCCTCGCCATCTTGCTAGGGCGCGCGCCATGGCACGACGCAGCGAACCCGGCGACACCACCCCCCGCAAGCTTGGCGAGCTGGCGATGATCTGGCGGTTCGCCCGCGCCTATCCGGGCCGGATCGCCGGCGCCGCCATTGCCCTGGCGGTCGCGGCCTCGGCGACGCTGGCCATTCCGGGCGGCTTCCGGCTGGTGATCGACAAGGGTTTCATCGCCTCGGGCGGCGATGTCGGCCCCTATTTCCGCTATCTGCTGCTGATCGTGCTGGTGCTGGCGCTCGCCACCGCGCTGCGTTTCTATTTCGTCTCCTGGCTGGGCGAGCGGGTGGTCGCCGATATCCGGGTGGCGGTGCAGGCCAATCTGCTGCGCCTGGCGCCCGCCTATTTCGAGGAGAACCGCCCTTCCGAGATCGCCTCGCGCCTGACCGCCGACACCGCCGTCATCGAACAGGTGGTCGGCACGACCGTCTCGGTGGCGCTGCGCAACCTGGTGCTGGCGGTGGGCGGCATCGCCTATCTGTTCGCGATCGCGCCGAAACTGGCGGCGATGCTGCTGCTGGGCATCCCGCTTGTCATGCTGCCCGTGATCGTGATGGGCCGGCGCCTGCGCAAGCTTTCGCGCAGCACCCAGGATCGGATCGCCGATGTCGGCGCGACCGTGTCGGAGACGCTGCGGGCGATGAAGATCGTCCAAAGCTTCGGCCAGGAGAAGCGGGAGGCCGAACGCTTTGGTAAAGTGGTGGGCGAGGGTTTCGCCACCGCCAGGACGCGCATCCGTACCCGGGCGGTGATGACGGCGATCGTCATCGGCCTGATCTTCGGATCCATCACCATGGTGATGTGGCAGGGCGCGATCGACGTCGCGAGCGGTCGGCTGTCGGGCGGATCGATCGCCGCCTTCATCCTGACCGGCGGCCTTGTCGCGGGTGCGTTCGGCGCGCTGGCGGAAGTCTATGGCGATATCGTCCGCGCGGCGGGTGCCGCCGCCCGGCTCTCCGAACTGCTCCAGGCGGAAAGCGAGATCCGGGCGCCGGCCAACCCGATCGCCCTGCCCCAGCCCGCGCGCGGGCGGCTGGAGCTCGATCATGTCGTCTTTCGTTATCCCACCCGGCCGGAAATCGCGGCGCTCGACGGTGTCAGCTTCACGGTGGAGCCGGGCGAGATGGTGGCGGTGGTCGGCCCGTCGGGCGCCGGCAAATCGACCATCCTGCAGCTCGCCCAGCGCTTCTACGATCCGGAGGGCGGCGCGATCCGGCTCGACGGGGTCGAGCTGCGCGATGCCGACCCGGCCGATGTCCGTGCCCGCCTCGCGGTGGTGCCGCAGGAAACGGTGATCTTCGGCGCGTCGGCGCGGGACAATCTGCGCTATGGCCGCTGGGACGCCGACGATGCGACAATCTGGGCCGCAGCCGAGGCGGCCAATGCCGCCAGCTTCCTGCGCGCCCTTCCCGACGGCCTCGACACCTTCCTGGGCGAGGCCGGAGCGCGCCTGTCTGGCGGGCAGCGCCAACGCCTCGCCATCGCCCGCGCGCTGCTGCGCGATGCGCCGCTGCTGCTGCTGGACGAGGCGACATCGGCGCTGGACGCCGAATCCGAGAAGCTGGTCCAGGACGCGCTCGACCGGCTGATGGAGGGCCGCACCACCATCGTCATCGCCCACCGCCTTGCCACGGTGCGCGCCGCAGACCGGATCATCGTGATGGACCAGGGCCGGATCGTCGAACAGGGGACGCATGCAACGCTGAGCGCGCAGGACGGGTTGTACGCGCGGCTGGCGCGGCTGCAGTTCAGCGACGCCTGACAGGCGTCACGCCCGGCGGAGGCCGGGGCGACAGGTTATTGCGGCCTGTAGCTGCCGTCCAATAGCTTGATGATCGCCGAGAAATCCTTCCCCTCCCCGCCGAGATTGGCGAAGGCCTGGTAGAGATGCTCGGCCGCGCCGCCCATCGGCACGCTGGCGCCGACGCCCTGGGCCGCCTCGACCGCGAGCTTGAGATCCTTGAGCATCAGGCCGGCCGCGAAGCCGCCGTCATAATTATTGTCGGCGGGGCTTTGCGGGCCGACGCCGGGCAGCGGGCAATAGCTGGTCATCGACCAGCTCTGGCCGCTCGCCTTCGACGAGATATCGAAGAAGGTCTGCGGATCGAGGCCCAGCTTCTGGGCGAGCGCGAAGGCCTCGCATGTGGCGACCATGGTCGCGCCGAGGATCATGTTGTTGACGATCTTCGCGGCCTGGCCCGAACCGGCGCCGCCGGCATGGATCACCGCCTTGCCCATCAGCGCCAGCACCGGCTCCGCCCGGGCGAAATGCTCGGCGCTGCCGCCGACCATGAAGGTGAGCGTGCCGGCATTGGCGGCGGCGATGCCGCCCGAGACCGGCGCATCGACCATCGCGATGCCCTTGGCGGCGGCGGCGGCGTTCACCGCGCGCGCGCTCGCCACGTCGATCGTCGAGCAGTCCATCAGCAGCGCCGAGGCCGGCACCGATCCGAACACCTCATTCTCGTAGACCGAGCGGACATGCTGGCCGGCCGGCAGCATCGTCACCACGAACTCCGCATCGGTCACCGCCTCGGCGGCCGAGGCCGCCGCCTTGCAGCCGGCCGCGACGGCGCGATCGAGCGCCTCCTTCGATAGGTCGAAGGCGCGGACGTCATGCCCCTTGGCGGCCAGGTTGGCGGCCATGCCGCCGCCCATGTTGCCGAGGCCGATGAAACCGATGCGAGCCATATTTATCTGCCTTTCCAGTTGCCGGGGCGCTTCTCGACGAACGCGGTCATCCCCTCGGACTTGTCCTCGGTGGCGCAGACGCCGTTGAACAGGCGCCGTTCGAACAGCAGGCCCATGGCGAGCCCGGTCTCGAACGTCGCATTGACCGCTTCCTTGTTGGCGATGGCAGCCAGGGGGGGCATGCCGGCGATCGCCTGCGCCATCTTCAGTGCCTCATCGAGCAACTCGGCCGCGGGGACGACCTTACTGACCAGCCCGCCGCGCTCGGCCTCGGCCGCGTCCATCATCCGGCCGGTGAGGCACATGTCCATCGCCTTCGACTTGCCGACCGCGCGGGTGAGGCGCTGGGAACCGCCCATACCCGGCAGCACGCCCAGCTTGATCTCGGGCTGGCCGAACCTGGCGCTGTCGGCGGCGATCATGATATCGGCCATCATCGCCAGTTCGCAGCCGCCGCCGAGCGCGAAGCCCGAGACCGCCGCGATCCACGGCTTGCGGGTCGCGGTGACCTTCTCGAAACCCTGGAAGAAATTCTCGCCATACATTTCGGAGAAGCCCTTGGCCTGCATCTCCTTGATGTCGGCGCCGGCGGCGAACGCCTTCTCGCTGCCGGTCAGGATCGCGCAGCGCTGTTCGGGATCGGCGTCATATGTGGCAAAGGCATCGATCAGATCGCGCATGACCTGGCTGTTGAGCGCGTTGAGCGCCTGCGGCCGGTTCAGCCGGATGATCGTCACCGGACCCTGGGTTTCGACGAGTATGGTTTCGTAGGACATGCGGGGCACCCCTTTCAGGCGTTGGGCAAAGGCGTCCAGGCCTCTGCCGACGGAAGCGGAGCGAAGATGGCATCGATATCCGATTCTTCGACGGCCGCCGCCGTAGCAGGATTCCAGCGCGGCGCTCCATCCTTGTCGACGATCAGCGCGCGAACACCCTCGACGAAGTCGGGGCGCGCGATGACACGAGCCGCGACCGCATATTCCATCGCCATTTCAATGGCGAAGTCGTCGATCCTCGCAGCTTCAGCGAGGAGCCTGAGCACCACCTTGCAAGTCTGGGGCGACTTGGTCTCCAACGTCTTCAGCGTGGCAAGCGCCCATTCGCCGCCATCGGCCGCCAGCGCGGCGAGGATGTCCTCATAGCGATCCGAAGCGAACAGGCGGTCGATATCGGCCTTGCGATCGAGGATCGGCGCGGGCGGCACGGCGGTGACCGCACTGCGCAGCGCGGCGTCGATCGCCCTGGGGTTGCCGAGGATCGCCGTCTTGAGCGCCTCGACATCGTCGGCCGCGACGTAATGGGTGCCAAGCGCCGTAGCGAGGCATTCGGCGCCGTTGAGCCGCGCGCCGGTCAGCCCCACATAATGGCCCGTCCGCCCCGGCATGCGCGACAGATACCAGCCGCCCCCGACATCGGTGAACAGGCCGATCCCGGTCTCCGGCATCGCATAGACGGTACGATCGGTGACGATGCGGATCGCGCAGGGCTGCGAAATGCCGACGCCGCCGCCCATGGTGATCCCGTCCATGAAGGCGATGGTTGGCTTGGCATAGGTGAACAGCAGATGGTTGAGGCGATATTCCTCGTGGAAGAAAGCGCGCGCCGCCGCGCCGTCCGCCGCCGCGCTCTCGGCGAGCATGCGGATGTCGCCGCCCGCGCAGAAACCCCTGCCCTCGGCATGATCGATCATCACCAGATCGATGGACTCGTCAGTCGCCCAGCCGGTGAGCGCCGCGATCATCGCGGAGCACATGTCGTGCGTCAGCGCATGGATCGCCTTGGGGCGATTGAGCCGGATCCGGCCGGTGCGGCCTTCGACGGAGATGAGGACGTCTTCGGTCCCCGAGGCGGATGCCGATTCCTGGGTCATTGGCGGAGCAGCTCCCGGCTGGTGATCACACGCATGATCTCGTTGGTACCTTCGAGAATGCGATGAACGCGCAGATCGCGCCAGAAGCGCTCGATCGGGTAATCCTGCAAATAGCCGTAGCCGCCGTGAAGCTGGAGCGCGCGATCGACCACCGATGATCCGGTGTCGGTGGCGAAGCGCTTGGCCATCGCGGCGAAGCGGGTCTTGTCCGGGGCACCGGACGTCACCTTCGCGGCGGCGACATAGAGCAGCATCCGCGCCGCCTGAAGCTCGGTCTCCATGTCGGCCAGGGTGAACTGGATCGACTGGAAATCGGCGATCGGCTGGCCGAACTGCTTGCGCTCCTTCGTATAGTTCACCGCCTCGTCGAGACAGCGCTGGGCGCCGCCCAGCGAGCAGGCGCCGATATTCAGCCGACCGCCGTCGAGCCCCATCATCGCGATGCGGAAGCCCTCCCCCTCAGCGCCGACCCGGTTGGCGACGGGCACGCGGACGCCGTCGAAATTGACCTGCGCGGTGGGCTGCGAATGCCAGCCGAGCTTCTTCTCCTGCGCGCCGAAGCTGACGCCGGGCATGTCCTTGTCGATGACCAGGCAGCTGATGCCCTTCGGCCCGTCCTCCCCGGTGCGGACCATCACGACATAGACCTCGTTGGCGCCGCCTCCGGAGATGAACGCCTTGGAGCCGGTGACGACATAATCGTCGCCGTCGCGCACCGCCCGCGTCTTGAGCGCCGCCGCGTCGGAGCCGGAGCCCGGCTCGGTCAGGCAATAGGAGCCGATCTTCTCGCAGGCGAGCATCGCCGGCAGATAGCGCGCCTTGAGGTCGGCCGAGCCGAAGCGGTCGATCATCCAGGCGGACATGTTGTGGATCGAGATGAAGGCCGAGGTGGAGGGACAGCCATAGGCCATCGCCTCCATGATCAGCGCCGCCTCGAGCCGGCCGAGACCGATGCCGCCGGCCTCCTCCGACACATAGATGCCGCCGAAGCCCAGCGCCGCAGCCGCCTCGATGGTCTCACGGGGGAAGATGTGCTTCTCGTCCCACTCGGCCGCATGCGGCGTGATCGCGTCGGCGGTGAACTTGCGCGCCATCTCCTGGATGGCGCGCTGGTCCTCGGTCAGGTCGAACTGGTCGGTCATATGCCCTTGATCCCGCTCCCAAACCCGTCATGCTGAACTTGATTCAGCATCCATTGCCGCAACGGCCGCCCATCGAACGACAACCCTGCGTCCATATCCTTGCCAGCGGACGACATGGCACGATCTACATCGGCGTCACCAGTGACCTGATGGGTCGTCTGCATCAGCATCGCACCAGGGCAACTCCCGGCTTCACGTCTCGCTACGATGTCTTCCGGCTGGATCCCCTCTGGGAGGATCGCGCACTCGATCTGGGCTTTCCAAGACAATCGTAGCGTCAATGGATGCTGACTTCCGTCAGCATGACCACCCCTGCTTCCTTACCCCATCGTCGGGATGACGAAGGCGCTGTCGCCATTGTCACCGCCGTCGGGCCAGCGCTGCGTGACGGTCTTCACCTTGGTGAAGAACTTGATCCCCTCCATGCCGTGCTGGTTGGTGTCGCCGAAGGCCGAACGCTTCCAGCCGCCGAAGGTGTGATAGGCGACCGGCACCGGGATCGGCACGTTGATGCCGACCATCCCGACATTGACCCGCGCCGCGAACTCGCGGGCGGCATGGCCGTTGCGGGTGAAGATCGCGACGCCGTTGCCGTACTGATGCTGGCTGGGCAGCGCGAGCGCCTCCTCGAAATTGGCGGCGCGGACGATCTGCAGGACCGGCCCGAAAATCTCCTCCTGGTAGCTCTGCATCGACGGCTTGACCTGGTCGAACAGGGTCGGGCCGACGAAGAAGCCCTTCTCATGACCCTGCAAGGTGAAGCCGCGGCCATCGACCACCAGCTCCGCGCCCTCGTCGACGCCCATCTGGATATAGCTTTCGATCTTCGCCTTGTGCGCGGCGGTGACGACCGGGCCGTAATGCGCCTCGGCATCGGTCGACACGCCGACGCGCAGCGCCTCGATCGCGGGGATCAGCTTGGCGCGAAGGCGATCGGCGGTGTCGTTGCCGACCGGCACGACCACCGGCAGCGCCATGCAGCGCTCGCCCGCCGAACCGAAAGCGGCACCGGCCAGATCGTTGACGACCTGATCGAGATCGGCGTCGGGCATGACGATGCCATGGTTCTTGGCGCCGCCCATCGCCTGGACGCGCTTACCGGCGGCGACGCCGCGCTGGTAGACATAATGGGCGATGTCCGACGAGCCGACGAAGCTGACCGCGCTGATCGCCTCATGATCGAGGATCGCGTCGACCATCACCTTGTCGCCCTGGACGACCTGGAGGATGCCGTCGGGCAGGCCCGCCTCCTTCATCAGCTCGGCGAGGCGCACCGGCACCGAGGGGTCGCGCTCGGACGGCTTGAGGATGAAGGCATTGCCGACCGCGATGGCGACGCCGAACATCCACATCGGGATCATCGCCGGGAAGTTGAACGGGGTGATGCCGGCGACGATGCCGAGCGGCTGGCGCATCGAATAGACGTCGATGCCAGGGCCGGCGCCGATCGTGAACTCGCCCTTCAGCACATGCGGGATGCCGCAGGCGAACTCGATCACCTCCAGGCCGCGCTGGATGTCGCCCTTGGCGTCCGCGATCACCTTGCCGTGCTCCGAGGAGAGCAGGTGGGCGAGCGAATCCATGTTCTTCTCGATCAGTTCCTTGAACTTGAACATGACGCGGGCGCGGCGCTGCGGGTTGGTCGCGGCCCAGGCCGGCTGCGCCGCCTGCGCCAGCGCGACCGCCTTGTCGAGATCGGCCGCGGTGCCGAGCCCGACCCGCGCCTGCACCGCACCGCTGTTGGGATCGAACACGTCGCTGAACCGGGTGGCCGGGCTCGAGGAGCCGTCGGCGAAGAAATGGGCGATGTCGCGCAGCTGGGTAGCCATGGAATCTGCTCTCCTGGAATGTGCGCCGTCCATCGCGCCGCTCGCCAGCGCTGGCAAGGCCTTGCCGTGCAGGCCATACCTGCATAAATGCAGGCCATGCGCTGGGATGACCTTCAATTTTTCCTGTCGCTGGCCCGCACCGGCCTGTTGGCCGCCGCCGCCCGGCAGCTGGAGGTCGATGCGACCACGGTGGGGCGGCGCATCCGCCGGCTGGAGCGCGAACTGGGTGGACAGACCTTGTTCGTGCAGGGCCGCGACGGCCATGTGCTGACCGAGGCCGGACGCCGGCTGCTCAGACGGGTTGAAACGATCGAGCGGGAAACCACCGCGATCCTGGGCGGAGACGAATCCAGCGGCGAGGCGATACGGGGACGGCTGCGGATCAGCGCGTCGGAAGGGTTCGGCACCTGGCTGATCGCATCGCATCTCGGCGATTTCGCCGCGGCGCATCGCCACCTCGCGATCGACCTGGCCGCCAATACCGGCTTTCTCGATCCGTCGCGGCGCGAGGCCGACGTCGCCATCCTGCTCGCCCGGCCCCAACGCGGACCGCTGATCACGAAGAAGCTGACCGACTATCGGCTGCGGCTCTATGCCGCTTCCGCCTATCTAGACGCGCGTGGGCCGATCGGCAGCAGCGCCGACCTGCCGGCCCATCCGATGGTCGGCTATATTCCGGATCTGCTCTATTCGCCGGAGCTCAACTATCTCGACGAGGTGCGGACCGGCATCGAGGCGCAGCTGCGTTGCTCGTCGATCAACACCCAATATCAGCTCATAGCGGCCGGCGCGGGGATCGGCGTGCTGCCCTGCTTCATCGGCGACCGCGACCCGAGCCTGGCGCGCGTGCTGCCCGAGATCGTCATCACCCGTTCCTTCTGGCTGGTCACGCACCAGGACAGCCGCCACCTTCCCCGCAACGCGCTGTTCGTCGCATGGCTGTCGGCGCTGGTCGCCCAGCAGCGCGGCCGGCTGCTGGGAGAAACCGGCGACCGCCCCCCGCCCGCCTGACCGCATCCGCCGGAACCCGATCGCCACCACCGCGTTCTGCGCGGCTACGGGGTTGGAGCGGTTTGCGTCATGGAACATATATTGGTGGTCGAAGACGAGATGATCGTCGCGCTCGACCTTGAGCATATCCTCCAGGCGGCGGGGCATCAGGTGGTGGGCATCGCGCCCGACATGGAAACGGCACTGGAACTGGCGCCCGCCTGCTCGATGGCACTGGTCGACGTCAACCTGCGCGACGGCCCCACCGGCCCCGGCGTCGGCGCCGAGATTTTCCGCCGCCACGGCGCGCGCATCATCTTCGTCACCGCCAATCCCGAACAGATCGGCAGCGCCGCCGGCATCGCGGTGGGCCGGGTCAGCAAGCCCTTCGACAGCCGCGCGATCCTGTCGGCGATCGCGATCGCGCAGGATGAGGATCTGCCGGACCGGCTGCCCGACCACGCCCCCGCCGCCAGCCTGTCTGGAAGGCTTTCCCGGTAACCCCCACGAAAATCTCGCATTTCGTTTCGCTTCCCGAAAAATTTCGGGTCCGGTACGCGGTTTCGTGAACAAGTACGGAGGTGCAACGTTTCATGCTTCGATCAGTGGAGTTGAGTATGATCGACCGTGAAACCGCCCTTCAGAACCGATTGCTCGCGGCGTTGAAGCCAGAGGATCTGGGCCTGCTGCTGCCCGCCTTCACGCTGCAGGAATGCGCGCCGGGCAAGATCCTTCAGGAAGCCGGCAGCGACGTCCGCTTCGCCTGGTTCCCGCTCGATGCGGCAGCGGCATCCTTCGTTGTTGCCGCCGATGCCAACCATCTCGTCGATGCCGCCCTGATCGGCTGCGAGGGCGCGGTGTGCGGGCTGGTGTCGAGCGGGCGCCTGCCCGCTTATGCGCGCGCCCATGTGCAGTTCGGCGGGCGTTTCCTGCGTATCCCCCTCTCGGCACTGGCGCAGGCCAAGGAACAGTCGCCCTCCATCTCCCGCTGGGTGGCGCGCTATGCCGATTGCCTGGTGGCGCAACTGTTCCAGTCGGCGGCCTGCAACGCATCGCACACCATCGCCCAGCGGCTGTCGCGCTGGCTGCTCGCGACCCGCGACCGCATCCACCAGGACGAGATCATCATAACCCAGGAACAGCTTGGCGAGATGCTCGGCGTCGGCCGCAGCTTCATCAACCGATCGCTTCGCCAACTCGGCATCAAGGGCATTTTGGGCGCGCGGCGGCGGCGCATCGTGATCCGCGATGTCGACCAGCTGCGCACCATCGCCTGCGACTGCAACGACCGGATCCGCGAACATTTCGATCATGTGCTGGCAGGCGTCTATCCCCATGAGGCGGACTCGGTGGCCGCCTAATCTGGATCAATATCGCCGATGACGCGTTGCAGCGCGGACGCGCCCGTTCCGGCCCGCGATCCCGAGGAGAATGACATGCGATCCACCGTTGCGGGCTGTTGCACCCTTGCCCTGGCCATGATCGCCCTGCCCGCTTCGGCCCAGATCGCCATCGGCACCGACAGCCGCGCCACGATCGGCACCGGGACCAGCATCGGTGGTTCGGCAGGGTTGTCGGCGCAAGTGCCCAGTACGGGCGCGGGGGCTGGGGCCGCCGTCGCGACGCAGGCCGCGACGGGAAAGCTGCCCGACGATGCCTCCGGCAACGTCAAGCGCTCCGAGCGCAAGACGCGTCCGGCGGAGAAGGCCGGCGTGGCGGCGAGCGGCAAGGCCAGCGTCCAATCCCATGGCGGAAGCCGCTCCCCGGGCGGCGGCAACTGATCGAGAGAGATGACCGGGGCGGCGGTTCGGCGCCGCCCCCCAGTGAAAGGTGCGTCGCGTGTCGCTTGGCGAGCAGCTAGCCCCCCATCTTCCCTTCCTGCGCCGCTATGCGCGGGCCCTGACCGGATCACAGCGCGAGGGCGATGCGTTCGTGCGCCGGACGCTGGAGATGATCGTCGCCGATCCCGACGGCTTTCCCCGCGATATCGATCCCCGGCTGGGGCTTTATGCGGCGTTGATCGACCAATGGGAGGCCGAACGCGAGCGCGAGGAGGCGGCCGGCCATGAAGACCGGCTGGGCCGCATCGCCCCCCGTTCGCGCCAGGCCCTGCTGCTGACCGCGATGGAGGGCTTCACCGCGGAGGATGCGGGCTGGCTGATGCACTGCGAGCGCGGCGAGGTCGAGGAGCTTGCCGCCGAGGCCTTCGCGGAGATCGAGCGGCTGGCCCGCACCGAGGTGCTGATCATAGAGGATGAACCTATGATCGCCATGGACCTGGAATCGCTGGTCCGCGATCTCGGCCATGACGTGACCGACATCGCCGTGACCCGCGACGAGGCGGTGGCCAGCGCCCGCACGCGGCGGCCCGGCCTCGTCCTGGCCGACATCCGGCTGGCCGACGACAGCTCGGGCTTGGACGCGGTGCAGGACATGTTGAGGGATTTCACCGTGCCGGTCATCTTCATCACCGCCTTTCCCGAGCGGCTGCTGACGGGGGAGCGGCCGGAGCCTGCTTTCCTGATCACCAAGCCGTTCCAGCGATCGACGGTGAAAGCAGCCATCGCCCAGGCGCTGTTCTTCGGGCAGGCGACCTTCGCGGCCTGAGCCACGCTCGTTTCAGAGGCGAATAGATTCAGTGCCTTATCGGAACATCCTGCGACAGGACCGCGTTCTTTACACAGGTTAACGAAGAAGGAGACCCATCATGGGTGAGATGCTCGACAAGGCCAAAGGCTATGCCAACGAGGCGGCCGGCAAGGCAAAGCGCGCGGTAGGCGATGCGACCAACCGTCCAGACATCCGCGCGCGCGGCGATGCCCAGGAAGCCAAGGGCGACCTGCAAAAGGCCAAGGGAGAGGTGAAGGGCGCGATCAACCGCGCCTGACACGCTCCAAGCTTTGCCAGTAAAAGGCCGGGCTCCCGCGAGCCCGTCCTTTCGCTTGTCTCAGGCTACCGCGCGCCATTGCTGCTCCGTGAACTCCAGGATCAGCGGCGCGAGCTGCGGCCAGTTGACGAACAGCCCAGGCGCAGCCCCGGTTTCTACCGCGCGAACGCGGTCATTCCATTCCCCGTCGCCCCAGGGGGGATCGGCCATGCGCGAATGCGGCATCAGCTCATGTACCCATTCGCTGGTCTGGCGGGTGTGCATCACATCGCTTCGGCCATTGTGGAAGATCAGCGTCGGCATCTTCAGCACCGCGAAATCGTCCGGGACCATGCCGGGAATGGGCGAGACGTCCGAAGGCCGATAGGCAAGCGCCCATTGCTGCATCCGGGCGATGAACTGATCCACATCCTGCGAAAGCAGCACATCCCTGGCGCGCGGGTTACGTGCGACCTGATCGGACCAGCCCGGCAAGGTGACAACCCCTTCCATGCCGAACAGGCTGGCGGCGGTCGCGGGCTCGCAGCAATGCTTGTGGGCCAGTTCCATCAGCCCGACCGGGCCACCGCCAAGCCACCACAGCACGAGATGCGACACCTGCGCGGGGGCTGCCGCCGCCGCGATCAGCGAGACGCGCGACCCCGCCGCCCCACCCGCCAATGCCACCGATCCGAGATCGAGTTCCTGGATCAGCTTCGCGAGGGTGCGGCCGTGCAGGCCGGACTCGCTTTCCGCCTGGAAGCAGATGTCGGACGCCCCGCAATTGGGCCGGTCCCACAGCAGCACCCGCCTGCCCCCGGCGACCAGCGCCTCGCCAAGCTCGCGCAGGCCGGGACTATCCTTGGAAAAGCGCCCGCCCGGCGTCAGCGCCACCGCGGGCGCGCCTTCGCGGCCGAGCAGCTCATATTCGATGCCGAGTCCGTTGATCAGGATACGCGCCATGGCGACAGCCTCCTCTCCTCGTTCCGGCGGTCATCGCAGCGCCCCGGTTCCTGCCGGAGTCGCGGCAATCCGTCTGGAGGGATTAAGCCATGAATCGCCTCTCGGCACCAGCATCATCGGACCCGGACGCCCGTGCCGCAGCCGTTCGTCGCGCCTCACCCCCGGCATTCGGGATGATGCTCAGCCCAGGATTCCCGGCAGGTCGAGGCCCTTTTCCACGGCACAGGCGCGGGCGATGTCGTAGCCCGCATCGGCGTGGCGCATCACGCCGGTACCGGGATCGTTCCACAGCACACGCTCCAGCCGCTTCGCCGCCTCCGGCGTACCATCGGCGACAATCACCATGCCGCTATGCTGCGAATAGCCCATGCCGACCCCGCCGCCATGGTGGAGCGACACCCAGGTCGCGCCGCTCGCCGTGTTGAGCAGGGCGTTGAGCAAGGGCCAGTCGCTGACCGCATCCGAACCGTCGCGCATCGCCTCGGTTTCCCGGTTCGGCGAGGCGACCGAGCCCGAGTCCAGATGATCGCGGCCGATCACGACGGGGGCTTTCAGCTCACCGCTCGCGACCATCTCGTTGAAGGCCAGGCCGAGCCGATGCCGATCGCCGAGACCGACCCAGCAGATGCGCGCGGGCAAGCCCTGGAACTGTATCCTCGCGCGCGCCATGTCGAGCCAGTTGTGGAGATGCGCGTTGTCCGGAAGCAGTTCCTTCACCTTCGCGTCGGTCCTGTAGATATCCTCCGGATCACCCGACAGCGCCACCCAGCGGAACGGACCGATGCCCCGGCAGAACAGCGGACGGACATAGGCGGGGACGAAGCCCGGAAAGTCGAAGGCATTCTCCACGCCTTCGTCCTTCGCCATCTGGCGGATATTGTTGCCGTAATCGGTCGTCGGCACGCCCGCCGCCTGCAGGTCCAGCATCGCCCGCACATGCACCGCCATCGACGCCTTCGCGGCCGTGGCAACCGCGGAGGGATCACTCTCGCGCTTCGAAAACCATTGGTCGAGGCTCCAGCCGGCCGGGAGGTAGCCATTGACCGGATCGTGTGCCGACGTCTGGTCGGTGAGAAGATCGGGGCGAATGCCGCGACGCACCACCTCCGGCAGCAGTTCGGCGGCGTTGCCGAGCAGGCCGACGGAGACCGGCTTGCCCTGGGCGTGGCTCGCTTCGATCATCGCGATCGCCTCGTCGAGGCTCGCCGCCTGCCGATCGAGGTAGCCGGTGCGCAGGCGCATCTCGATGCGGCTCGGCTGGCATTCGATCGCCAGGCAGCTCGCCCCCGCCATCACCGCCGCGAGCGGCTGCGCGCCGCCCATGCCGCCGAGCCCGGCGGTGAGCAGCCAGCGGCCCGACAGATCACCGCCATAATGCTGGCGGCCCATCTCCACGAATGTCTCGTAGGTGCCCTGGACGATGCCCTGGCTGCCGATATAGATCCAGCTGCCCGCGGTCATCTGCCCGTACATCATCAGGCCTTTGCGATCGAGCTCGTGGAAATGCTCCCAATTCGCCCATGCGGGAACGAGGTTGGAATTGGCGAGCAGCACGCGCGGAGCATTCTCGTGGGTACGAAACACGCCGACGGGCTTTCCCGACTGGATCAGCAGCGTTTCGTCGCCCTCCAGCCGCTTCAACGTCTCGACGATCCTGTCATAGCTTTCCCAGTCGCGCGCGGCGCGGCCGATGCCGCCATAGACGACCAGTTCATGTGGCGCCTCGGCGACGTCGGGGTGAAGGTTGTTCATCAGCATCCGCAGCGGCGCTTCGGTGAGCCAGCTCTTCGCGCTGATCGCGCTGCCGGTCGCGGGCCGGATCACGCGGCTGTTGTCGAGGCGGGTGGTCATGACTTTCCTTTCGCAAAATCGCGGGCGGCGGCGATGACCTGTCGAAGGGACGCCAGGACAGCAGGGTCGGAATCGAGCGGCGACGGCCAATTGGCCGGGGTGCGTGGCACGGGTTCGGCCATATAGCCGCGCTGGGCCAGTTCCATCTGGATCGCATGGATGCCCCGCCCCGGATCACCATAATGGCGCGTCGTCCAGCCACCCTTGAAACGGCCGTTGACGACATGGCCGTGGCCACTCGCCGCGCAGATGACGTCGACGGCGGCTTCGAGTTCGGGCGCGCAGGTCGCGCCGCCGTTGGTGCCGATGTTGAACTGCGGCAATTCGCCGTCGAACAGGCGCGGGACGCGGCTGCGGATCGAATGGGCGTCGTAGAGCACCACCGTGCCATGGGCCGCTTTCAGGCGGCGAAGCTCGCCCGCCAGGGCTTCATGATAGGGGCGATGGAACAGGCCGAGCCGGCGCTCGATTTCGGCCTGGTCCGGTCCATTGACCCGGTAGAGGGGGTCGCCGTCGAAGGTCGTCGTCGGGCAGAGGTCGGTCGTCGCCTGTCCGGGATATAGCGAGGCGCCCGACGGATCGCGGTTCATGTCGATCACGCTGCGCGAAATGCCGGTGGCGACCAGGGTCGCCCCGAGATCGGCGGCGAAGGCGTAGAGATCGGCGATCCACCAGTCGGTATCGATCCGCGCCTGCCAGGGGGAAACGAACTGTTCGTCGAGGCCGGCGAGGTCCGTCCCGCCATGGGGAAAGGCGATGACGAGCGGCGCATCGCCGCGATGCACGCGCAGCCAGTCCATCAGACGATGCCCGGCAGGCCGGCGGGGACCGAAGCGACGAGGCTGCCCGTGCGGACAAGCGCGGTTGCCGCGACCATGTCCGGATGGAAATGCCGATCGTCCTCCAGCGCCGGGACGGCGGCGCGCAGGTGCATGTGCGCGGCCTGCAGCGCATCGCTCGATTTCAGCGGGGCGTGAAAGTCGATCCCCTGGCAGGCGGCGAGCCATTCGATCGCGATCACCGCGCTGACATTATCGGCCATGTCGAGCAGGCGGCGCGCGCCATGGGCGGCCATCGACACATGATCCTCCTGATTGGCCGAGGTCGGGATCGAATCGACGCTCGCGGGATAGGCGCGCTGCTTGTTCTCACTGACAAGCGCGGCCGCGGTGACCTGAGGGATCATGAACCCCGAATTGAGGCCCGGGCGCGGCGTGAGGAAGGCGGGGAGACCGGACAGCGCCGGATCGACGAGCATGGCGATGCGGCGCTCGGATATCGAGCCGATCTCGCACAGCGCCAGCGCGATCATGTCGGCGGCGAAGGCGACGGGTTCGGCATGGAAATTGCCGCCGGACAAGGCCTCGTCACTGTCGGCGAAGATCAGCGGATTATCGGAAACGCCATTGGCCTCGATGCCGAGCGTCGCCCCCGCCTGCCGGAGAAGATCGAGCGCGGCGCCCATGACCTGTGGCTGGCAGCGCAGGCAGTAGGGGTCCTGAACGCGCGAATCTCCCGAGGCGTGCGAGGCACGGATCGCCGATCCGGCCATCAGGCGGCGCAGCGCATCGCCGACGTCCCGCTGCCCGGCATGGCCGCGCAGCGCATGGATGCGCGCGTCGAACGGCGCATCGGAGCCCTTTGCCGCCTCGGTCGACAGGGCGCCGGTGACGAGGGCTGAACGGAAGATGGTCTCGGCCCGGAACAGCCCCGCCAGCGCGTTGGCGGTGGAGAATTGCGTGCCGTTGAGCAGGGCGAGCCCCTCCTTGGGACCAAGGTCGAGGGGGGCGAGGCCGGCCTGCCGGAGCGCCTCGGCGGCGGGAACCCGCCGGCCCTCCAGCTCTATCTCACCCACGCCGATCATCGCGGCGGCCATATGCGCCAGCGGAGCGAGGTCACCGCTCGCACCGACCGAGCCCTGCGACGGCACGACCGGCACAAGGCCCCTCACCAGCATGGCTTCGAGCATCGCCACGGTCTCGCGGCGTACGCCCGAGGCGCCCATGCCGAAGCTTGCCAGCTTGAGCGCCATCATCAGGCGGACCACCGGCACGGGTGACGGGGCGCCGGTGCCCGCCGCGTGGCTGAGCACGATGTTGCGCTGGAGCGTCGACAGTTCATCATCGGCGATGCGCACGCTGGCGAGCTTTCCGAAGCCGGTGTTGATGCCATAGACCGGAGCGCCCCTGGCAACGATGCGCGCGACCGCCGCGGCGCTGGCGTCGATCGCGTCCCATGCGCCCGCGTCGAGCGCGACGTCCGCGCCTTCGTAGATCGCGTTCCAGTCGGCGAGCGTGGTGGCGCCGGGCTTGATGATCATCGTCCGTCCTTGATGCGTTGATGAAGCGGGTTGAAACCGAGGCGGTACACCAGCTCGGCGGGGTCCCCGACGTTCCAGATCGCGAGGTCGCAGGCCTTGCCGGCCTCGATCGTGCCGATCGCATCGGTAAGGCCGAGCGCCGCCGCCGCGTTGACGGTGACGCCGCGCAGCGCCTCCACCACCGTCAGCCCGAACAATGTCGCGCCCATGTTGAGCATCAGCAGCAGCGACGTCGTCGGCGAGGTGCCGGGATTGCTGTCGGTCGCGAGCGCGATGCGGGTTCGGTGGCGGCGCATCGCGTCGATCGGCGGCAACCTGGTCTCGCGCATGAAATAATAGGCGCCGGGGAGAAGCACCGCGACCGTGCCGGCCCGCGCCATCGCGCGGACATCCTCGTCGCCGGCATGTTCCAGATGATCGGCGGACAAGGCGCCATGGCGCGCGGCGACCGCGCTGCCGTGGAGCGCCGAGAGCTGCTCGGCGTGAAGCTTGACCGCAAGGCCATGCGCCCTCGCCGCTTCGAGCACGCGGGCACATTGCGCCGGCGAGAAGCCGATACCCTCGCAAAAGGCATCGACCGCGGTCGCCAGCGGCGCGGCGGCGGGGATCATCTCGTTGCAGACGAGATCGATATAGGCGTCGCTGTCGTCGCGATATTCGGGCGGCAGCGCATGTGCGCCGAGAAAGGTGGGCTCGACGCGGACCCGCCGCCGCTCGCCGAGCGCGCGGGCGGCCCGGAGCATCTTGAGCTCATCCCCGGTCGAGAGGCCATAGCCCGACTTGATCTCGATCGTCGTGACGCCCTCGGCGATCAGCGCATCGAGACGGGGAAGCGCGGTGCCGATCAGGTCGGCCTCGCTCGCCGCGCGGGTCGCGCGCATCGTCGAGACGATGCCGCCGCCGGCGCGGGCGATATCCTCATAGCTCGCGCCTTCGAGCCGCATCGCCCATTCGTTCGCGCGGTTGCCGCCGTGGACGAGGTGGGTGTGGCAGTCGATCAGCCCCGGGGTGACGAGGCGGCCCTCGCAGGAGAAGGTCTCGACCGCGTCAGCCGGAGGCGCCGCGTCGCGCGGGCCTGCGTAAAGAATGACGCCGTCGCGCTGGGCGACGAGGCCGTCCTCGACGATGCCCAGCCCCTCCCCCGTCATCGTCGCCAGGCGCGCATCCTTCCAGATCGCATCGCACTTCATCGATTTGCCCTTCGCCATCGCCTTATCATGATTGCATCAATGTCATTTAATGTATAGACAAAAAAATGAACGAGGAGGAGCTGCTGGGGATGATGCGATCGACTCCTGTTTCATCGCTGTTTTTCGATCATCTGCTCCTCCCCGGGGGATGGGCGCGCGATGTCCGGGTGACAGTGAGCGACGGCGCCATCGCCACGATCGAGGCGGACTCGCGGCCCGCCGCGCAGGATCAGCGCCACGGATGCGGCCTGCCGGGCATGCCCAACCTGCACAGCCACGCCTTCCAGCGCGGCATCGCCGGCCTGACCGAAAAACCGGGGGCCGGAGAGGATAATTTCTGGTCCTGGCGCGAACATATGTATCGCTTCGTCGACCGCATGACCCCGGCCGACATGCAGGCGATTGCCGCCCTCGCTTATATGGAGATGCTGGAGGGGGGCTTCACCCGTGTCGGCGAGTTCCACTATCTCCACCATGATCGGGATGGTGGCCATTACGGGGACACGGCGGAAATGAGCGCAGCGCTCGTCGCGGCGGCGGAGGAGAGCGGCATCGGCCTGACGCTCCTGCCGGTGCTCTATCGCCATTCCGGCTTCGGCGCCCAGCCTCCCCAGGATCGGCAAGCCCGTTTCGTTACCTCGCTCGACGACTATGCCCGGCTGATCGAGGGCGCCGATCGGCATGTCGCCCGCCTGCCCGACGGGATCGTCGGCATCGCCCCGCACAGCCTGCGCGCCGTTTCGGCCCGCGATCTCGACGGCCTGGCGCCGCTGATGGCCGGCCGCCCGGTCCATATCCATATCGCCGAGCAGATGAAGGAAGTCGAAGACTGCATCGCGTGGAGCGGCCGGCGCCCGGTGGAATGGCTCCTCGACCATGCCGATGTCGACAACAGCTGGTGCCTCGTCCATGCGACCCACATGAGCGAGACCGAAACCATGGCGATGGCGCGCAGCGGCGCGATCGCCGGCCTCTGCCCGATCACGGAGGCCAATCTTGGCGACGGCTTCTTCCCGGCAAGGGCGTTCATCGCGGCGGGAGGCCGCTATGGTATCGGCAGCGATTCCAACGTGTCGATCGACTGCGCCGAGGAGCTGCGGCTGCTGGAATATGGGCAGCGGCTGGTCCATCGCGGCCGCAATATCATGGCGCATGAGACCGGCTGGTCGACCGGGGCCGCGCTCTATTGCGCGGCGCTCGACGGCGGCACGGCGGCGCTGGGCGTCGGCAGCGGGCTTTCCGCCGGCGCACCGGCCGACATCGTCAGCCTCGACCTCGACCATCCCACCCTCGCCTGCCGGAGCGGCGACGCGCTGATTGACAGCTTCCTGTTCGCCGCCGGGCGATCGGCCGTCGACTGCGTATGGCGCCGTGGCGAAAAACTCGTGTCCGGCGGCAGGCACCGTGCGCGGGAACGGGTGACGAAACGATATCGTGCGGCGCTGGAGAGACTAATCCCGTGAGGATGCCGCTGCACGAACGGATAAGGTCCGATTTCGAAGGACGTATCCTGGACGGGTCGCTCGCGCCAGGCGCCCGCCTGCCGACCGAGGCGGCGCTGATGCAGGCCTATGATTGCTCGCGCATGACCGTGAACAAGGCCTTGTCGAGCCTGGCCGATGCCGGCCTGATCGACCGGCGCAAGAAGGCCGGTACTTTCGTCGCGCGGCCCAGGGTGCATTCGATGGTTCTCGACGTCCCCGATATCTGCGCGGAGGTGCGGCAGAGGGGGCAGGCCTATATCTATCGCTCGCTGGCCCGCGTGCTGCGGATGCCGCAGGCGGACGATGCCGACGAAGTCTCGCTGGCGGGGGGCGGCAATCTCCTGCAGATCGACGGCCTCCACATTGCCGACAACGTGCCGCTCAGCCTTGAACATCGCCTGGTGAGCGTCGCGGCGGTCCCGCACATGGCCGATGCCGAGATACGCGACATGTCGCCAGGCGGATGGCTGCTGCAGCATGTTCCCTGGACCGAAGCCGAGACCCGCATTTCCGCGGTGGCGGCCGATCCCGCAGAAGCGGGCCTGCTGGAGGTTGCCGCCGGATCGCCATGCCTGAGCGTCGAGCGCCGGACCTGGCGAGGGAGCGATCGAATAACCTATGTGCGCCAGCTATTTCCGGGCGCGGCCTATGACATGATCGCGCGTTTCGGTCCGGCGGTTTCGCTGCGCGGGTCGGGCGGCTGACGATAGCATGAAGGGTGTGGTCGTTTGCTTTAAGAAGGAGACATCGGGGTAGATCCCGCCGAATCTTCATTATAAGATAAGCCGAGCCTAGTTTCGATACTAAGCCCGCTTCGCGATACTTATTTTTCTTGCGTGATATCAGCACGAGGCTGGTTTCGTCTTCCTCGGATTAGCTACATGAACGATCGTCACTGCGGCTTATTGTATGAAGGATTGGCGACGATGCCTTAATTCGTGCCAGTCCGTCCTAGATGGATATGACCGAGAAACAGTGAGCAGCCTTCTGAGACCCAAGCTACTCAGCCTATCCAGTAGAACTAGATGTGGTGCGGGCAGGTGCAGCCTAGTCAACGTTCGCCTTTTCGAGCATAGAACCATCCTGTGGAAGACCTCTGATCCAAGGAGCAACATGATGCGGATGGTACTGGCTATTACAGCTCTTATCGCTCATGCAGCAGTAGAAGCTCAGCCACCTTCTGATAAACAATGCCTTGATCATCGTATAGATAGATCGCTGAACTCCACAAAAATTACAGCTACAAATCATTGCACCCGTCCCCTACTGGCGAATATTTGCGCTCGAGTAGAAGGCAGGATCGGGGAAGAAAAGCAAGGGCACCGGATCGAACCGGGTCGCAGCCATAGCTTCGACCTGTTCAATCCGAAACAAGCGCAAGTGAGCTACAATATTGCGCACTGTGAGCCGGGAACCAGTCTCCGATTAGATTTATGTGTGCCGAGTTGCCCTCCAGATCTTGGAACATCGGAAACGACGAAGGGCATTGCTGGTAGTCAGCACCGCAGGAGCACCGAATCGCAGAATGGGCCACAAGACACGAGCATGAATGCCGACCATAGGGTGAAGCAGGCCGAAGCCGAACTGGCGGCGGCGCGAGATCGCTATTCAGACAAGCATCCCGAGGTCATCTTCGCGCGCCAGAAGCTGATCGAGGCGCGTGCCGCGCGAAATCGCCCCGACTGAACAGTTCCACGCCGCCGTGTTTAATAGTCGTACGTTTCACACTAGGCTCACAAGATAGGTTGACAGGCAAAATGAGCCAGGGTTATGAGCCGAGCAATTGTCACCCTAACTTGTGAGCCAAGACCATGTCACACCGCGTCGCCTACTACCGCGTCAGCTCATCCGACCAATCCATCGAAGCCCAGCGGATCGCCATGGGTGGCCCCTTCGATCAGGAGTATTCCGACGAAGGGGTGCGCGGTGGGGTGATGGCGGCCGAGCGCCCCGGCTTCGCTGCCATGGTCGCAAGCCTCCGCAGCGGTGACACCGTCCATGTTTACGCGGTGGACCGACTAGGCCGCGATGCCATCGACGTGCAGGCGACGGTGCGCGGACTAATCGACGCCGGGGTGATGGTGGACGTTCACGGCATCGGTCCCATAGGGCGCGGGGTTGGAGAACTGATCCTAGCCGTTCTGGCCCAAGTCGCGGAGATGGAGCGCCGCCGCATCGCGGAGCGTACCGAGGCAGGCCGTGAGGCCGCCCGCAGGGCACTCGCGGAGACCGGCAAGACCCACCGGGGGAAGGACAGCCTTGGTCGCCCCTTCGCTGCTGACAAGGACACCGTGAACGCATGGAGGAGCGCCAACAAGGCATCCATCGCGGAGACAGCCGATCATTTCGGCATCAGCATCGCCACCGTGAAGCGGTACCGACCCATCATGTTCGGCAAAGACCTCCTGTAGGCCCCGCGTCTCCGACGCCCTGCTTTTTCCCCTCGCGGGTTAGGGGACGGCGAAGCCGGTGGGACTGGACAACAGCCACTGGCGACCTCGCTGCTCTAATGATCCACTCACTCGGATGGGTCGGCCAGTAGCGTGCGCTTCCACCGCCAGCAGATAAGCCTCCGGGTCCAGAGAAAGGCGCACGGTGATGTCGCCGAGAGATTCGCTCGACCACAGAACGGCGATTTCTCGTTCGCCCATAACGTCGAGTAGGTCCGAGGGGTCTGCCTGTGTAGCGAGCTTCACCACACGGCCGAACACTGTCTCATCACGCGGCGCGGCTCGAGTTCGCAATGCCTTGGCAGCGGCCCGGCTGATCTCCACATGGCGCGGGCCAACGACGAACGGAGTTTGATCTTCAGGGGGGAGTTCGGTGACCCATTCCGGACTAAGGGAGAACTCGAAGGTCAGGGCGGTGTAGGAAGTCTCCTCAATCATCGCCGCCAACAGCTCGCAGGCGTTCGCTCCGAATCCGGCCTTGGCTGACTCAACGATCCATGCGGGATCATCCTTGGTCGCAGCCTGACAAACGGCAGCTATACCTTTGGCGAAACGCTCTACGACCCGTCGCTCGAATGGACCACGCTGGATACCATCGAACGTCGGCTCAAGATTGGGCTCAAGAGGAGATTCGATGGTGAAACCGAAGCTGCCTTTGAAGGTATGCCCGAACCTGCACCGGTCAGCGTATTCGGAAGCCTCCTTCCTCACTCGCAGGAAGAAAGGTTCGGGATGCAGTTCGGTTGTCGCGGTCGCGGCAAGCAGCTGCCTGATCCCCAAAACATAGTTACGAGCAACCTCTAGGCGAATGGTGTCATCCAGCACGGCGCCATCTGGAATCCGAGAACGGATCACGTCAAAGCCAATCGCCCGGATCGACGCTGCGACCTCGGCGGGGGTTCGCTCTTCGACTTCTGCCAAAATGCGGACCGCGCGTTCGATCTCCAGCTGATATCCGGGGGCCGACGCATCGTTCGGAACGACCAACTCCACGCCATCGAGCGTGTCGGCAGGTTGTAGGTAGACATCGAAATTTCGGCGCGGCGTCGAGCGACCACCGAGCAGGGCGCGGGCGGCTGCAGTCTCGGCTGTGGACTGAGCGGCGAACGATTGCTGAGCGACATTCCAATGGCGTGCAACGAGGTAGCGCCGGAGCATCTCTAACGGAATGCCGCCGACATCCTGACGTCGAAAGTCGGGTGCTATCGCCATGACTGCATCCGCCTCAACTTTTCCGCCTCCATCAGTTCGAGGAGGCTCTGGGGGGTCAGGACTTGACCTTCAGGTATCCTAATACGTTTCGTCGTATCGCCGCCGCAGGGCTCGCCGCGAAGAACATGCCAATAGCAACAGTTCTTCAAGACCGTCGAGTGTGAAGCGGTAGCGTGCCAATCCCCCTGCTCCTTCGGAAGGCAGAGCAACACGAGGAGGAGTGTACATTCATCATCGGTGCGGGTGACCATATCGTCGAAGGTCTTTGCCTCCAGATCGTAGACCACATGACCTTCGTCCATCGACCATCTCGTCGTGGCCTTCGCCTGGAACTGCAACGGGAAGCCCGAGGTAATCCTGCGCCTGCCCCTGATGACAACCGGATCGAACTGACCATCGACCCCGTAATCGTGGCAGTGGCCAAGCGCGAGGTTGACTCCGGCCACGCCAGCGAGGGCTTGGATGTGAGCTGAACACAGGCATTCCTGCGTATGCTGTATAGTTATCGACACTACCTGAAGCGCCCCCGCCCCTCCCCGCCCCAGCGGTTGAGGATCGGTAGCAGCCCCTTGGGATGCTGTTCAATCCCTCGCTGACCATCCGGCTATCAGGACTACTCCCTAGGTGGGCAGGCGACAGTCGGCGCTTGAGGAACTTCGCAGCCGCTTCGTCGGAGCGGGAGATTCGCAGATTTCCCCCGCGTGTCGTCCAAATCTCATCCACCGCCCGACACACGGGTACTGCGATGGGGTACACCGACCACACCCATTTCCGCCTAAGTGTATTGAAATAATGGAGTTTTTCGGCCGGTCAGACGGCTGGCGGAGACGGAGGGATTCGAACCCTCGGTAGGAGTAATCCCCCTACGGCGGTTTAGCAAACCGCTGGTTTCAGCCACTCACCCACGTCTCCGGGCCGGCAGGAGGCGGGCTATAGCGGGGACCTGCGACGCGATCAACCGCCTCACGCGGCAAATCTGCCAGCAATATTCATGATCGCGTTCATTGCAGCGACAGCCAAAAGCGGCTTTACCTAGCGCGCGGCAAAGCTGGCAGTGGAGTATGTGATGATCAAGGGGACGTTGCTGGGTCTTTCGGCTGCGGTCGCGCTGGCCTTTGCGGGTGCGGCGCAGGCACAGATCCAGACGGTCGACCCGAACCAGGCGAACGACCTCGCCCCGGTCCCGGCCAGCGAGGCGGGCTATGGCACCAGGGTGACGGCGCCCACCGCCGCGGCCGACGAGGCAGCGGCAGCCGCGCCCACCAGCACCGAGGCGGCGGCCGATGCGGTCTCGGTCGAGGGGGGTGCGATGCCGGTGGCGACGCAGGGCGCCCAGACCGCCGACACGGCGGGTGGCACCACCTATGCGCAGGACGACGTGCTGAGCGCCGCCGAGGGGGTATTCGGCAAGGGCGCCGAAGGCCTCGCCAAGCTGATCGAGAAGGTGTTCGCCGAACAGGGCCGCCCCAATGCCTATATCGCCGGCCGCGAGGCGGGCGGCGCGATCATCGTCGGGGTGCGCTACGGATCGGGCACGCTGTTCCACAAGGTGGAGGGCCAGCTGCCGATCTACTGGACCGGCCCGTCACTGGGCTTCGATCTGGGCGCCAACGGCGCCAAGAGCTTCGTTCTGGTCTATAATCTGTTCGACAGCGCCGACATCTTCAAGCGCTACCCCGCCGTGGAGGGCACCGCCTATATCGTCGGCGGCTTCACCGCGACCTATCTGCGGCGCGGCGACGTGGTGCTGATCCCGATCCGCCTGGGCGTCGGCTGGCGGCTGGGCGTCAATGTCGGCTATATGAACTTCACGCGGAAATCGAAGTCGATCCCCTTCTGATCCCCGGCGCCCCGGCAGAGGCCGGGGCCGTCTCACCGGCTCCGGCGCCGCGCGCGTCGCTTACGGCCTCCGCCGCGGCGACGCGCGGGACAGCCGGGTTACTTGGGGTCACAGCACATATTTCGACAGGTCGGTGTTGCGCGCCACCGCGCTGAGCTGCGCGTCGACATAGGCCGCATCGACCCGGACGGTGCTGCCCTGGCGATCCTCGGCATCGAAGCTCACCTCCTCCAGAAGCTTCTCCATCACGGTCGAGAGCCTGCGGGCGCCGATATTCTCGATCTGGCCGTTTACCTCGGCCGCGATCTTCGCGATCGCGGCGATACCGTCGTCGGTGAACTCCACGGAGACCCCTTCGGTCGCGATCAGCGCGCGATACTGTTCGGTCAGACTTGCGCGGGTGTCGGAGAGGATGCGGACGAAATCCTCCTCGGTCAGCGCCTTCAACTCGACGCGGATCGGCAGGCGGCCCTGCAGTTCGGGCAGAAGGTCCGACGGCTTGGCGACATGGAAGGCTCCGCTCGCGATGAACAATATATGGTCGGTCTTGAGCGGCCCATATTTGGTCGAGACGGTGGTGCCTTCGATCAGCGGCAGCAGATCGCGTTGCACGCCCTCACGGCTCACCGATCCCCCGCGCACGTCGCTGACCGCGATCTTGTCGATCTCGTCGAGGAAGACGATGCCGTTCTGCTCGGCATCCTGGAGCGCGACCCGGCTGACCTCGTCCTGGTCGAGCCGCTTGTCGGCTTCTTCGTCGACCAGCTTGGACCAGGCGGCGCGCACCGTCATCTTGCGGCGCTTGGTGCGGCCCTGGCCCAACGCCTTGCCCATCATGTCGCTGAGGTTGATCATGCCGACCTGGCCGTTCATGCCGGGCATCTCGAACGGCATGCCGCCCGACTCCTCGACCTCGATCTCGATCTCCTTGTCGTCGAGCTGATGCTCCTCGAAACGCTGGCGGAAGGCGAGCCGGGTCGCCTCGCTGGCGTCCTTGCCGACCAGCGCATCGAGCAGGCGCGCCATTGCGGCTTCCTCAGCCTTGTCCTTCACCGCCGCGCGGCGGCGCTCCTTCTCCAGCCGCACCGCTTCCTCGACCAGATCGCGGGCAATCTGCTCGACGTCGCGGCCGACATACCCGACCTCGGTGAACTTGGTCGCCTCGACCTTGACGAAGGGGGCGTCGGCAAGCTTCGCCAGCCGGCGGCTGATCTCGGTCTTGCCGCAGCCGGTGGGCCCGATCATCAGGATGTTCTTGGGCGTAACCTCGTCGCGCAGATTTTCCGGCAGGCGCTGGCGGCGCCACCTGTTGCGCAACGCCACTGCGACGGCGCGCTTCGCATCGGCCTGACCGACGATGTGCGCGTCGAGCGCGGCGACAATGGCTTTGGGAGTCAGTTGATCGTTCATCTCTGTCGGGGCTTTCAGTCTTTGTCGCCAGGCCGGCGCGCAAGCGCCGTGGCGATGGCCTTGTCCTGCGTGGCGGCCAGGAAATTATTGGGGTAGATCGGCACTGGCGCGGTCAGCGCGTCCAGTTCGGCGATCTCGGCGGGATCCAGGGCAACATTCACCGCCCCCAGATTGTCGGCGAGCTGGCTCGGCTTGGCGGCGCCGAGGATCACGCTGCTCACCTCGTCCTTCGCCAGCAGCCAGGCGAGCGCGACCTGGGCGACGGAGGCGCCCTTCGCCTCGGCGATCGGGCGAAGCCTGTCCACCACCGCGAAACCCCGCTCGAAATCGAAGCGGTGCCAGATCGAGGCGGACAGGCGGTTGGCCGGGTCCGATATATTGTCGGGCGTATATTTGCCGCTCAGGAAACCGCTCGACAGCGGGCTCCACACCGTCAGGCCGATACCGAAATGGCGCATCATCGGCACGACGTCATGCTCGATGTCGCGATCGAGCAGCGAATAGCTCATCTGGCCGTGGGTGAAGGGCGCCCAGCCATTGGCCCGCTGCATCTCCAGCGCCGCAGACACCATCCAGGCCGGCCAGTTGGAAAAGCCCAGATAGCGCGCCTTGCCGCTGCGCACGATCTGGTCGAGCGTGGACAGCGTCTCCTCCAGCGGCGTCAGCGGATCGGCGCGGTGGCAGATATAGACGTCGACATAGTCGGTCCCGAGCCGGTCGAGGCTCTTGTCGATCGCGTTCAGCAGATGCGTACGACTGAGCCCCCGGCCATTATGGTCCTCCCCCGTCCGCGTGCCCGCCTTGGTGGCGATCACCACCCTGTCGCGATACGGCGCGAGGGCGCGGCCCAGCAGCATCTCGGACTCGCCATAGGCATAGATGTCGGCGGTATCGAAGAAGTTGATCCCGGCGTCGAGCGCCTGGCCGACGATCGCGTCGACGCCATCGGCCCGGATCCGATCGAGGTTCGGCATGCGGACCGCGCCGTCGCTGAAGGTCATCGCCCCGAAGGACAGGCGCGAGACGATGAGGCCCGTGCGGCCCAATTTGGAATAGAGCATCGAATCTCCCCGTTCAGGCGGCGCTGTCGAGCGTCTCGATCGTCAGGCTGTCATTGGTGAAGACGCAGAGTTCGGCGGCGATCGCCATCGCCTTGCGGCAGATCGTCTCGGCATCGGCTTCGTAATCGACCAGCGCGCGCGCCGCCGACAGGGCGAAATTGCCGCCCGACCCGATCGCCGCGACCCCGCCGACCGGCTCCAGCACGTCGCCATTGCCGGTCAGGATCAGCGTCACCTGCTTGTCGGCGACGATCATCATCGCCTCCAGGTTGCGGAGATATTTGTCGGTCCGCCAGTCCTTGGCCAGCTCGACCGCGGCACGCAGCAGCTGGCCGCCGAACTGCTCCAGCTTGCGCTCCAGCCGGTCGAACAAAGTGAAGGCATCGGCGGTGGCACCGGCGAAGCCGCCGATCACCGATCCGTCACCCAGCTTGCGTACCTTGCGGGCATTGGGCTTCATCACCGTATTGCCCATCGAGACCTGGCCATCGCCGATCACGACCACCTTGCCGCCCTTGCGCACCGACAGGATCGTGGTGCCATGCCATTTGGGGAGTTCGCTCATATGCTTCCTGAATGCTTTGCGGGGGCGATATGGGGTGCCCGCTCCGCGAGTGCAATCGCGTCAGTTACGGCCAAGGAACATGAAGCAGGCGGCGCCGACCATGCAGGCGAAGGCGCCGACATGCCGCCAGCCGAGCTGCTCGCCGAGCACCAGCACGGCGAAGCCGGCGAACACCAATAGCGTGATGATCTCCTGCGCGATCTTGAGCTGGCCCGCGCTCCAGCCGTGGAGATAGCCGATCCGGTTGGCCGGCACGGCGAAGCAATATTCGATCAGCGCGATCCCCCAAGAGGCGAGGATCACGATCCAGAGGCGCGTGTCGGTGAACTTCAGATGGCCGTACCAGGCGATCGTCATGAACAGATTGGAGGCGACGAGGAGGGCGAGCGGAGTCAGCGTCATGCCCGCAGGCATAACGCGAACGCCGTTCAAGGAAAGGGGGTCAGGCCGCCTGGGGGTAGAGGGCGACGCTGTCGCGGCGGCGCATGATGCCACCGACCAGCCCGAAGCCAACGAGCAGCATCAGCCAGGTGCCGGGCTCGGGCGCGGTGATCGGCGTGCCGCCGCCCCCGCCACTGACCAGCGCGCCGACGCCGATGCCCGACGAACTGCCGTTCACGGTCGGGTTGATCGACTGGAAGCGGGTGACGAAATCCTCGAGCGTGACCTGGTTCATCACCTGCGAGAAGGTCAGCGCGAAGGTGCCGTTGCCGGTCTGGTTCTGGATCAGGCCGCCCGACCCGCCGGTGCAATTGCCGTTGCTGTCCGCTTCGAAGCAGACGTCGACCTTGCCGAAGCCCTCGGGGAAATTATTGTTGAAATTGGTGCTCGAGAAAAATCCCGTCGAACCGGCGCCGGTCGCATCGGGGCTCACATCGAAGCCGAACGAGGTCAGGCGCGACGAGACGCTCGAGTCGTTCGTGATCGCGTAGCTGAAATTATAGGTCAGCCCGCTGTTGGTGACCCCGTTGAAGATGAAATTGCCAAGACCGCCAACCAGGTTCGTGGTCGACCCACCAACCTGACCCGTATAGTCGATCGTGAAATTATAGCCCACATTGGACGCATTCACGATGACGGCTGAAGAGGCCGGTGCGCCCATGGCTGCAGCCAGCATAGCGGCCGCAATGGCCAGTTTCACACGACGCATCATACGCATACCCCAGTGACCGGACGAGCCCCACTGTCGCCAGCCCACCGGGCTTGTAGCACGGAATCGTTACGGACGCCACCTGGGGCCCATCGAAAGTCGAAGCCGTTCACCATCTTTTACCTTTCGCGCCCGCCCGTCCCGTGACGATGCCATAGCGTCGGCGCCTTAAGGCGGAGCTAAAATCCGCACGCTTCCCCACTTTCCCGTGAACAAGCGCGCGGCCGCGGCGTTGAGCATCGCGGCAGCGGGCATGACAGGGATCCGAGCGATGACGAAACGAAGCCATATGGCCCTGGTGGCCTTGCTCGCCTTCACCCTGCCGGCGCCGGCACAGGCCGAACGCAGCCTGGCATCGACCATCGCCGCGATCGACCAGAGCTTCATATGCCCGCAGTTCCTGCGCGACGACGCCGCGCGTGCTGCCGAGCAACTCGCCTTTTCGCGCGCGCTGCTGTCGGCCGGCCCGCGCCGCATCAGTTTCCGGGAAGCCAATTACATCCGTGCCCGCCTGCTCGAACGCCATGGCTGCGGTACGGCCGGCACAGCGGCCCCGGCCACTGTGCCACCCCCCGCCCCCGCCCCTGTCACCGCGCTGGCAGCAGCGACGACCGCTTCCGCCGCCGCCTCGAACTGATCGGATCATCGTCGATAGGCTAAAGTCTAATGCCGGCAGCACATGCACATGGCCGGCCTTAAGGCTTGGACAAAAGGCCGGCCCGCTAGAGAGGCGGTAACGCGATCCAGTGCGCGTCGTATCGTAGCTTTGCGTATCCGATCGGCCCCGCCGATCCTGTGTAGCGATTACCTGCAGGAGCAGGAACGCCGACCGCGCCGCCGATCGGGGGAAGGACGGCGCCCGTCACATGTCAGCGGTCGATGCGCGTTGCCTCGCGCTCGTACATCTGCGCCAGCTTCTGGTGAATCCGCCTGGCTTCCACGGTTTGCGCCGCAGCGGCAAGGAGCCGCTCGCGCTGGCTGCAGTGGGTAAGGAACCGCAGCCGGGATTCGAATACCTCAATCATAAGCCGTCCCCGATACTGATACGCCGATCTCTCCCGTTCGTTTCTTGTCAGGAAAAGATATTTACCATGATCCAGGAGCGAACGGAAGGGGCCGCCAAGGAAATATTGCACCGCAGCAAAGGATTGGTGCCGTAGGGAAGGGCGGAAATGCGCGGCTTTTCGACCAAGACCGCACCGCATGGACGCGTCAGCGCGGCGGAATGTGCCGCCCGAGGAATGCAATCATTCCGGCACTGAAAGGATCGTTGCGGTCGCCGGCGACCATGTGGCCGGCACCCGCGACATCGAATATCTCGGTGTGGGGAACGAGGCGCAGCATCTCCGCCACCCCCGCATCGTCAACGACGTCGCTCTTTCCGCCACGGACGAGCAGCGTCGGCAGGGTGACGCAAGGGGCGACCCTGATCAGTTCATCCGAGAAATGCGGTGGCTCGGCCTGCTGGGTCATTTCGAGGATGCGCGGATCCCAATGCCAGTAGTAACGACCGTCGCGCAGCCGCAGATTCTTGCGCAGCCCGCTGACATCCTTGGGCCGCGGCCGTTCCGGATAATAGGCCGAGACCGCGTCGGCCGCCTCCTCCACCGAAGCGAAGCCATCGGGGTTGGCGTTCATGAAGGCATGGATGCGGCGCGCACCGCCCTCGGCCGGGCGCGGCACGATATCGACCAGAACCAGGGCGTCGGCGATCGGCTCGGCATGGCTGCCGACCGCGTAAAAGGAGGTCGCTCCCCCCATGGACGCACCGACCAGGGCCACGGGCCGGCCGACCTTCGCCAATATCGCCATCAGGTCGCCCGCCTGGGTGGTGAAGCGATATTCGCCGTCCGGCGCCCAATCGCTGTCGCCATGGCCCCGCGCGTCGACATTGATGACGCGATAACCCTGATCGACAAGCTGCCCCATCGTCCCCGCCCAGCTGTGCCGGGTCTGGCCGCCGCCGTGCAGCAGGACAACCGAAGGCGCGCCTTCAGGCCCCCCGACATCGGCCACCAAGGTCAATCCGTCCGGGGTTTCGAAACGCTCGACGCGAAAGCTGGTCATGCATCGCGCCTTCCACGGCGGAGGAAGGAAATCAACCTTATTGATCGCCGGCCGCCCCTTGAAAGCGGCTCGGCCACGCCCTAGCTCAACCGTGCGGGCCGGGCCCCTCTGGCGCGGCGCTGACGGCACAGGCCGTGGCGCCACGCGATGTCGGACCGCATCGGTAGATCCGATGCGAAGACGGCGGCCACCAGTCTATCCGCCAAAAGCCATCGGATTTCCCGATCAGACCCTGGTTTGATCAAGAGGAGACCATGATGACCTGGCGGCTCTATCGCCTTACCGAACTCCACCAACGGATCGACAGCGCGCTCCGCGACGAGCGGCGGCGCCCGTTTCCCGACAGCCTGCAGTTGATGCGGCTCAAGCGGCTGAAGCTGTCGATCAAGGACCGGCTGGAGCGCCTGATGCGACGACGCTGACCCAGCGGGCGGGCCGGGATCAGAAACCCAGCCTGCCCGCCGCCTCCGGCTTGGCGGCCACCCTCACCAGTAGGGCAGCGGACCATAGGGGCCGTAATAATCGAAGATCTGCCTGTCGTAGCTGTGGGGCGTGGCGCCGCCGAGCGAGGCGAGTTCGGTCCGGTCGTAGTAGGGCGCGCCTTCCAGGGCCGAGGTATCGAGCGGCACGACGAAGCCGGCGCGTTCGGGGTCGTAGGTCAGCATCGACCACGGCACGGGGTGGAATTTCTCACCGATGCCCAGAAAGCCGCCGAACGACATGATCCCATAGATCACCCGGCCGCTCTCCTTCTCGATCGACAGATCGTCGACATGGCCCATCCTGTCGCCGGCCTTGTTGAACACCGGCGTGTCGTTGACTCGGCTGGCCAGGATCAGCCGATGTTCGCTGGTCCCGTCGGTCGGGGGGGCGGCTTCCGAAAATGGTGCGGTCATCCTTCCTCTCCTGCTGGGCGAACCGAGGCGGCCGAATTGGCCGACGGTTCGCGGATCACGGCAACGCAACGCCATCGAGCGGGCGGGTGACGGACGACCACCCGGCGATCCGCTTCAGCCCCGCGTCGGACGAGCAGCATCCGACGGGGCGGTTTCCGATCATAACATGAATTGGCAGGCGATTGTTCCTATTAGCGAGGCGATCCTCGACATGATGATGCCGGGCTCGACGGACCTTCAACATCACCAAGGCGGTCGTCGAGGGGCATGGCGGCGAGCTGAACTTCGACAGCCGCTCCGGAGATACCGACTTCTGGCTCACGCTGCCGCTCGCAAACGGGCCGACGCCAGACGCCGGCCGGAGCACCCAGCCAGCACAGGCCTGATCAGCACGAGAGACGTCGGGAACATCCCGGAGCGATCCGCAGTTGATCGGCCGTGTCCACCAGTCCCCAGATCGCCACCACCGCCCGTGACGCCTGTGCCGTTTCGCCGTCCTCCGACACCCTGCTGACCGATACGCTGGAGGTGCTGGCATCGGGCTGCGCAGGGGATTGCATCTCGATCGACGACGTGACCTCCGCGCTGGGGAGCAAATGCTTCGCGGGATTGCTGTTCCTGCTGGCCGCGCCCAACATCTTCCCGACCCCGCCCTTCGTCGACATCGCACTGTCGATCCCGCTGATGATCCTGTCGGCGCAGCTGGCCTTCGGCGTGCGCCGCCCCTGGCTGCCCGCCTGGCTGCTCCGCCGCGAAGTGGCGACCGAGAGGTTCGCCGCCATCGCCGGCCGCCTCTCCCCGGTCAGCCGCCGGGTGGAGACCGTGCTGAAGCGGCGGATCGCCCCGCTGACCGGCATATTGGGGCACCGGCTGATCGGCCTGGCCTGCCTCGCCCTGGCGATCATGCTCGCTTTGCCAATCCCGTTCGGCAACGCCCTGCCCGGCGCGGCCATCGCGCTGTTCGCGCTGGGCCTGCTGAACCGGGACGGGATTGCGGTTCTGGCCGGTGTCGCGGCCACGCTGGCCAGCGGCGGCGTGGCGGCGGGGCTGGGCTATGGCGCCTTCCGCATAGGCGAATGGATCGCTGAGGCCCTCTCCTTCCCGATATGACTGCCAGCCACGCCGGCAAGGGCACCGACGGTCGGGAAATGGAGAGGGCCTGCCGGTCTGACCGGCCTCTCCGCGGAGCGATCAGACCGCGACCACGGGGTGACGGATCATGCCGATGCGATCGATCCCGGCTTCGACCACGTCGCCGGGCCACAGCCATTGCTGCGGGTCCCGCCCGGCGCCGACCCCGTCGGGCGTACCGGTGGCGATGATGTCGCCGGGCTCGAGCGTGATGCCGCGGCTGATGTCGGCGATCAGCTCGTCCACCTTGAACAGCATATAGCTGGTGTTCGAACGCTGCTTCTCGACGCCATTCACGGCCAGATGAAGGTCGAGCGTCTGGGGATCGGGTATCTCGTCGCGGGTGACGATGCACGGCCCCATCGGCGCGTAGCCATCCTGCCCCTGCCCATAAAAATGGTGCGCCACCCAGTGGGGTGAGTACCGGTCTCACGAAAAGCTCGGCTCTTGCGGTTTCGAATTTCGGTAAATTCTCGTTTTATGTGAAATTCACGGAACGGCTGGAAGCCGATTTTGAAAGCGCCAGCAAATGCGGGTCTATTGAGCACGCTTTTGCCTGAATTCTCGTTTTCCTGAAACGAGAATTGACTGTCATCCAAACGAGAAATTGAACGTCGGAACCTGCAATATCAAGCCGGTTCAGAGCGGGGCAATCGCGGAAGAAATTTTCGACGGGACCCTTGACCCGCCCTTCCAACTTCTGAGATTAAGGAGACAGGTTCCGGGCAACCGGCGCCTACCTACCTTGGGTGACTGCACGCCTGACCGTGGAGAGCTATGCCTCGTTGAGGTTACGGATAGCTCAGGTTTCAGCACGCCAGACTGATGAGGTAGCGGCTCTGTAATTTACTCGGTCGGGCACATTGTCCGCGCGTAGGATCGACAGCGCCGCACCCGCGATATTCCAGCTCGAACCCGTGTGGGTTCGCGCTGTCGATGTCGCGCTCATGATCATGAGTTATCAGCCGGGGGGCGAGCATGGGTACGTCACGTCGAGATGAATCTACTGAGGATCGGAAGCGGCAGCGCAAGGAGCGTGCGGCGCAAGCTGATTATGAGAACGGTTACTGCAAGACCAATAAGAATAATTGGTTCAAGCACGGTAACCAGGCGGCTCGGAAAACGCCGAAGCCGCCTGCCGATCATGATTGGTCGGCGCCTGACGTAGTCGATCCAAAGAAACGCCCACGCTCATTTAAGGTTACAGACCCTGCGGATGTCGGCGCAGACATGCTCGAAGAGCCCGTGCCGTATACGATCAACGGTAAGCGTACGAAAGTCCCGTTCATCTACGCTGCTCTCGATCAGCTTAGAAAGGACATTCTCACTGGGTCTCGTCGAGATCGTACAGAGAGCATGCGTATGTACATCACAGCTGGCGCCTTTGAGAGGCTAGGTCAGCGTCAGTACCTTCGCGCTCGGGATTTCGAAATGACAAATCGGGCGTGGTGGGAAAGGCGGATGCAAGGCCTCAAGAAGCAAGTGCTTCATGCGGCCTCTAAGGGGAAGCTGACCGACGACAAAGCGTGGGACGAAATCCTGGATTTCTGCCTCTTCGAGGGAGAAGAGGATCGTTTGGCGGCAGAGTTCGCGAAGGACGCAGCCGAGTTCGATGAAGATCCGAGTGGCGCATCGGTTGAAGATGATATGCCGATCGCCGCCGATTTCGCGGACGATTGCGCCGCCGACGACATAGAAAGTACCGATTGCGAAACGACGGAATCATTGGGATCTGAGGTGGGTGGCTCGACTGATGATGCTGCCGATCACTCGATGAAGGGAAAGGAAGAACCGTCGCTCGAGCCGGCCACCGAGATAGATTTTGGTACTGATCTAGACATCGAATCCGCCTCGCCGGCCGTCGACGATCAGCCAGCACACTCTACTCCGTCGCCCGATGCCGGGAGTGGTCCCAAGGGTGCCCTTTGGACTGATTATGTTGTTAGCGGCTCCAACCCAGCCTCGTCTCAAGCATCGTCCGAGCCGCCGGACAGCGCTGAAGTTGAGCAAGAGCCCGACCCACCTACTGGCCACCCGTCGGACATGACCAGTTTCGCCAAGCAAGGTGAGATTATCTTCTGGGCCAAGCAAGGCAACGGATATCAGCAAATCCGTAACAAGGCCGGGTGGAACCACGGCCCCCGAACCAAACACTGAAATCGTCCTTCGCGAGCCCGACAACGATAAGCGGGCTCCTTATCGATCAATTTTGGAGATAGAAGATGGGAGTTCAGGTTCGAGAGCTGCCGCCAGGGCTGAAGCAACAGGTCCAGGAGCGCGAACGCGCACGCCGCAAGGGTCGTGCAGATGAGGTCACTCTTCAGTCCGTCGCATACACCGCCCGCAACGATCTGGCACCCCTCCTGAAGCTCGAGGAGCGGCGTCTGGCAGACCTGAAGGCTGCCGGGCGGCGGGTGCGTAAGAGTGAAGCCGACCAGGTCGAGCGCGTGATGAACGCCATGAAGGTGCTCGGCTATATCGTGCCGATCATCATCAACGCCAGCTGTCAACGCCGGGATAAAAACGGGCCAGGCACCGGTTTAAAATGGGGCCAGTTGGTTTGAACAAAAAGCCCCAAGGTTGAGGCTGGGCAGCATCGGCAGCGGGGAAGCGGCTGGAGCGGAGCGGAAGCCGATTTCCCGCTGCCGATGGCCGCCCGTTCTTAGGTCATTTATCCTCCCCCTTGTCCTTCTGGCGCTTGCGGCTGCTGGCGAGACGGAAGCTGTCACCATTCATCTCGAGAATGTGGACGTGGTGTGTCAGCCGGTCGAGCAGGGCGCCGGTCAGGCGTTCGGAGCCGAACACCGATGTCCATTCATCGAAGGGCAGATTGCTGGTGATCAGCGTGCTGCCGCGTTCATAGCGCTGGCTGAGTACCTCGAACAGCAACTCGCCGCCCACGGCGGTGAATGGTACATATCCCAACTCGTCGAGGATCAGCAGCTTTACAGATGCCAGATGCTTTTGCAGGCTGCGCAAGCGACGCTCGTCGCGAGCCTCCATCAGGTCATGGACCAACGCCGCGGCCGTTGTGAAGGCCACGCTGTGCCCTTTCTGGCACGCAGCCAGTCCTAGCGCGAGGGCGGTGTGGGTCTTACCGGTGCCGCTGGGGCCCAGCGCAATGACATTACGCCGCCGCTCGATCCATTCACCGCGCGCCAGTTCCAGAACCAAGGCCTTGTTCAGTGATGGCTGGGCTGCAAAGTCGAAGGTGTCAAAGCTCTTGGTGTGCGGGAAGCGAGCCATGCGGATACGGCGCTCCACCATCCGGCGCTCGCGATCAATCCGTTCAAGTTCGCACAGGCGCAGCAGATAGCGGGGGTAATCGGCCCGATCCTGCGCGGCCTCGAAGGCGACCTTCTCATACTCGCGCACAAAGGTGGGCAGCTTGAGCGCTTTGAGATGGTTGGCCAGTAGTACAGCGGGCGGCACGCTGGTGGGTTCGGCCTCGATGGCTGGCAGCGGCATCATGGGATCACTCATGCTGCCACTCCCGTCGCTGGAGTGCCTGCCTGCGAGAGCAGGCCCATGTAGGTGCGCGGATCGGTACGCCCGACATTCGCGCGCGGCAAATGCGGGTAAAATTGCAGATCGAGGCGCGGCACACGCTGTTCGAGGCGGGCCAGCGCGATCATCTTGATCGCATCGAAGCTGATTGCCCCCATCTCCAGCGCGCGGGCCACTGCCCATTCCACCAGGGACTGCTCGAAGCGTTCGCATAGCCGCAGCACCTGGATGAACTCGCGCCGTCCCTCTTTGCCGCTGCGCGCCTCCATCAGTCGTCGGATGCGATGCATCGGTTCAGCCAGCACCCAGCCATCGAGCGGCGCTGCCTGATCAAGCGCGCGGGGTTTCTGTTCTAACAGCGCCAGATAGTGCAGCGGGTTGGCAATGAAGTCCTCCCGCTCATAGCTGCGCGGATGCACTGCGATCAGCTCCCCGCCACAGATGATCGCAACCCGATCGACATAGCCTTTGATTACGACCTCCTGGTGGGCATAGGCCGTCGGCACCGAATAATCATTGGTACGATAGCGCACCAGCGACATCGACGAGGCCCGCCCCGTCACCATATGGCAGGGATCGAACGGCACCGCCGGTAGCGGCATAAAGGCCGCCAGATCAGCCACCAGCCTGTCACCGATGCTGCGCTCATGCCCGCGCAAGATGGCCTGTCGTCGCTCCATGCATTGTTCGACAAAGCGCGCGTTCAGCGCATCAAAGCTGGGCGCCTCTGGCCTCGGCACCATGAAGTGGCGCCGGGAATAACCGACCAGCCCCTCGACCTTGCCCTTGTCGTTACCCTTGCCGGGGCGCCCGAATTTGTCTTCGAACAGGTAATGGCTCTGGAGGGTCGAGAACATCCGGCTGCGCTCGCGCTTCCCGTCGCCCAGGATCTGCGCCACTGCCAGCTTGGTGTTGTCATACAGGATCGACTGCGGGATGCCGCCGAAGAAGGCAAAGGCCGCCACGTGCCCTTCGCAAAATGCCTCAGCCACCTCGGCAGGATAGGCTTTAACGAACGGCGCATCGCTGTGCGGCAGGTCCATGCAGAAATAGTGGAACCGCACCAACTTGCCGTCGATGATCCCGTCCGCCTCACCAAAATCCACCTGCGCATGCCCCGGCTTGTGGCTCAATGGTATGAACACCTCGCGGCTGCGCAACTTGGCGCCCGCCACATAGTCGCGAACAATGGTGATGCCGCCGGTGAAGCCATGTTCATCGCGCAGACGCTCGAAAATACGCGCGGCAGTGTGTCGCTGTTTGATGTGAACCTTGCGGTCATCCACCAGGATTTGGTCAATGATGTCGGTAAATCCGGACAGCTTGCGGCTGTAGGTTTGCCCGCTCCGGCCGTGCGCTGCTGGCTCTGGAAAGCACAGCATCTTGTCGACGGTCTTGCGATTGATCCCAAAATACCGGGCGGCAGCGCGACGGCTCATCCCGTCAATCAGCACGGCGCGGCGGACCTTCTGATAAAGCTCCACTCTCTTCATCCTCCACCTCCGCCCAAAAACGGAGGTCTAGCAGGACTGGCCCCTTTTTAATCCGGTGAGACTGGCCGATCCGTGGCCCCTTTTATTCCCGGTGTTCTCAGATTATTTCTAGAAAGCTGATACAGAATTTGTGAAGTGTACGCTCTGGATCGTCAAGCCGCTCTAGCAGAGTAGCTATATGAGCGCGATATTCAATATTCAGACTATCGATAACTGCAGAGAATAGATCTCCTTTTGAAGAAAAATAAGTCCAAAGAGTTGCTTTCGATCCACCGATTTCGGTAGCAATACTGGACATGGTTGTGGCAAAATATCCCTTCGCCAAAAACGACGAGGTAGCGATCGCCAATATCATATCGCGGCGGCCTTGCCGCCGGCTCTCCCGACGGCTTAGTGATTTGGATTCTAATATAATCACGGATTTTCTAACCAAGCGGGATAAATAAACTCCGTAGCTCGTAAACTTGCAATGGGTGGCTCCGAAGGGGATCGGATATGCATGTCGCGCCTATGCGCTTGCTGAGGGAACAATGCTGTCGGCAATCGCATTCGCGAGATCCTCCGCCACGGGCTTGAGCATCGGCGCGATCAGCAGGTTGAGCACGCCGCCCGCCATGCCGGTCGCTTGGACGGTCAGCCGAAAGGCCAGTTGTGTCTCACCCGCTGCGCCGCTCTGCGGCGCAGCGGGTGACGAGGACCGCGTGCCCGTCAGCAGGCCAAGGATATACCGCGGCATCCATGCGAGCAGCCGCGACAGCCCGAGAGCTTCCGGCTGAGGGGGAAGAGCGGGGTGCTCTGACGTCAATTCCCGCGCGATGAAATTGCCGTTGCCGACGACCGGCTCGTTGACGCCCTCGAGCGTGAAACTCACCCGCCCGCTTTCGTCCCATTCGGTGACCAGCGCCTTGAACTCGGCCACGCGGGTCAGGCCGCCCAGTTCGCCCTTCAAATGCCAGATCGATTCCGTATCGCTCAGCTTCTCGTGCCGCTGATAACCGGTCACCAGCGGCGCCCAATTGTCCATGTCGCGCACGAACGGCCAGACTTCGGAAAACGGCGCCGCGACGATCCGCTCATGTTCTACCGACGGCATCGATCAGAACCTGTTGCCGACGGCCGCCGCATTGCGGCCTGCGATATGTCCGAATACCAGCCCTGGCCCCAGATTTCCGCCGGCGCCCGGATAGGCCATGCCGGTGAAACCGCCGCTGACATTGCCGGCGGCGTAGAGACCGTCGATCGCGCCTCCCCGCACGTTCATCACCTCGGACTTCGCGTTGATCTTGGGCCCGCCCTTCGTGCTGAGCACACCCGAATAGACCCGGCAGGCATGGAACGGGCCTCGCTCGATCGGCCCCAGCGTCTGCAGCGCGCCCTCGCGCGACTGGTCGCCATAGGCCAGATCATAGCGACTGCTGCCGCGTCCGAAATCAGGATCACAGCGCTGCTCGACATGCGCATTATACCGCTCCACCGCGGCCTCCAGGCCGTCAGGATCGACGCCGATCTTGCCTGCAAGCTCGCGCAAGCTGTCTGCCGTTTCAATCCAGCTAGGGATCGGATCGCCGGGAAAGCGCGTGGCAAAAGGATAGCTATCCATGTAGCTCTGATCAACGATGATCCACGCTGGCAGATTCGGATAATCGAATGTCATCGCATCGAAATTGTGCATGACCCGGCCGACATCATTGTAATTATGCGCCTCGTTGACGAAGCGTTGGCCCGCGCGGTTCACCATAATCGACCGCGGATTGGAACGTTCGCTCCCTGTCAGCCGATAAAGCTGTCGACCTTCATATTCCTCGCCTGGAATACAGATTGACGGCATCCAAACGGCCTCGTTCGTGTTCGCAATCGCCGCATGCACCTCCATTGCCATGATCAGGCCGTCCCCCTCGTTGAACGGCGGGCTCAGCGGAGCCTCTATCGGGCCTGCAACATGGTCCTTCACCAGCCCCTCGCTCCACTCGAACCCACCGCTCGCCAGGATTACGCCGCGCCGCGCGCCGATTCTGTGCGTCTGCCCTTCGCTTTCATATTCGAGGCCTACCACCGCATCGTTCTCGATCATCAACCGGCGCGCACGCGCGTTCCGCCGAAACACCACCCCTTTGTCCAGCGCGCCCTTGATCAGACCCGCCATCAGCGCCATCCCGAGACCGACAAGACCCTTCGCCATCCGATCCCCGATCACCACAGGGTCCAGCATATCCAGACCACGCTCGATGTCCTCCCAGCACACCGGAATCGGAATGCAAGGGGCTTGTCGAAGATGGGGGCGCAGATCGCCCAGCCCCGCCGTCGGAAACAATTCCGCCGTGACCGACCGGCCGAAGGTGCCGCCGGGCTTTTCCGGCTGATAATCCGGCCTGCGGATGGCGGAGAAGGAAAGCGAAGTCTCATCTTCGACGAAGCGAAGCACGCCAGGGGCTTCGTCGACGAATACCTCGGCCAGCTCCATGTCCATTCCGCCCAGCGAAAGGCTGTGCAGATAGGTCAGCGCCTGCTCACGGGAATCGCTCGAGCCGATCTCGCCCATATGATGATTGTTGGGAATCCAGACGCCGCCGCCCGAAACGGCACTTGTCCCTCCCAGTTTGGCGCTGCGCTCCAGCACGAGCACCTTTGCGCCATGATGTTGCGCGCTGAGCGCAGCGCAAACGCCTGCGGCGCCCGCGCCCACCACAACCACGTCCACGATCTCGTCCCAACTCTGCATCTGCCCTCGCCGTTATGTTTATCCAAGCAGTTTGATCTGTGGTCACGCTTTTGGTGAGAATGAGACGCGACAGGATTTGGGAGTGATGAGTGTTCCGAGCTGGACGATGTAGTCCGGCCTGGGCTCGACGAGTTGGATGTCGGGGAGGCGGTCGAGGAGCCGCCTGAAGGCAGTCTTGATCTCGAGGCGGGCGAGCGGCGCGCCGAGGCAGACATGGCGTCCGAAGCCGAAGCCGAGATGGGTGTTGAAGGGGCGATCGGGATTGAACGCCTCCGGCTTGTCGAATATCTCGGGATCGCGGTTGGCGGAGCCGTAGCAGAGCCGGACGGTCTGGTCGGCGGCGATGGTGACGTCGCCGAAGTCGACCGGCTCGACGGTGGTGCGATGGAAGGCCTGGAAGGGCGAGGAGAGGCGCACGGCCTCCTCGATCGCCGCGGTCATGACCTTGTCGTCAGCCAGCATGCGCGCCCTGAGATCGGCCGAGGGCAGCGCATGGAGCAGCAGGGTCCCCAGGGCCGAGGTGGTCGTCTCGTGACCGGCGACGAAGAAGCCGGTCATGAAGGTCGCGATGTCGCCGTCGCTCATCGGCCGCCCCTCGATCTCGACATGCGCGATCCGGGTCAGATAGTCGTCAAGCGGCTGCGCCCGCCGCGCATTGATCTCGTCGATGACGGTCGCGCCGATCTGCTGCATGACCGCGCCCTGATCGGCGCCCGAGGTTGTGGTGAAGCGATCGGCCAGCTCGTGGATGCGCTCGACCGACACGCCGGTCATGCCGATCGTCTCGCACAGGCCCAGCACGGGCAGCGGCCTGGCGAACTCCTTGACCAGATCGCATTCGCCCTTGGCAGCGAAACGATCGATCACGCTGTCGGCAATCGCCTCCAGCCGGGGCGCCACCGCCTTGAGCCGGGCCGGGGTTATCGCCTCCATGTACAGGCTGCGCCAGAAGCCATGCTCGGGCGGGTCCATCTCGATGGCCGGAAGCCGGCCCGTGTCGAGATGCGCCGGCAACCGCACACCCTTGAGCGCCGAAGAGAAATGCCGGAAGTCCAGCGCCGCGTCGCGGACATCCTTGTAGCGCGTCAGCCAGTGGAAACCGCCCTGCGCGTTGCTATGCCGAATCGGGCAGCCCCGAAGCTGGCCGTACAGATCGTAGATGCCCTGCAGGTCCTGCATGGCCAGCGGATCCTCGCCTCGGCTTTCCGGCGTCGCCATCGCGTCGTCATCTGGTCGCTGCGCCATCTGATCCTCATCCTCTGCTGATCCGGCGCAGCGCCTCGCGGCCCGCTGCCGTCCTTGTCCTTCGAAACAACCAGCGATCTGCCATCCCCACATATCGTTGTCAAGACAACGATATGTGGGGATGGCAGTGCAGATATCTGAAAAGATTACCGCTTATCCGACGAAGACTGTCGGCGTATTCAATCCTCGGGCGCTATCACGACACGCAGCATGTCCATCTCCGCCGTGAGGTTCAATTGGCATGAAAGGCGCGATCGGGCGGTCCTGTGATCCGAACTGTCCAGAAGATCGCTCTCGTCTTCGCTGACGGGCGGAAGCAGAGACGCGGATTCCTCGTCCACATAGACATGACACGTCGCGCATGAGCAGCAGCCGCCGCAGAGTGCGAGAAGTTCGTCGATGCCGGCGTCCCGGATGATCTCCATTACGGACAGGCCGGGATCGGCGGAAATCTCGTGCTCGGTTCCATCGCGTGTCACGATTTGGATTTTGGGCATGATTCTGGCCTTTGTTGTGGGTAACGACCTGCCGACAAGGGCAGCTGTCAAATAGGATGATCGGTGGGTGCGCCTTCGATCGGCGCTAGAATTGGACCTGATCGCCGCCCTTCAGGCCTAGCATCGCGCGCGTTTCCTGGGGCGTTGCAGGCTCCAATCCCATTTCACCGAGAATGCGCCTGACCTTCTGAACCTGCTCCGCATTCGATGCAGCCAGGCGTCCGCGCTCGATGAACAGACTGTCCTCCAGCCCGACGCGGACATTGCCGCCCAGCTGTGCGGCCATCGTGCAGACCGGCATCTGGAACTTGCCGGCCCCCAGCACCGACCAGATATAATCGTTTCCGAACAGTCGATCGGCTGTCCGCTTCATGAACATCACATTGTCCAGATCGCCGCCGATTCCGCCAAGGATACCAAAGATCGTCTGGACGAAGAACGGCGGCTTGGCGATGCCTTTGTCGACGAAATAGGCCAAATTATAGAGATGACCGACGTCATAGCACTCATGCTCGAAGCGTGTGCCGTGATCGGCCAGAAGTTCATAATTATTTCGGATATCGGCGAAGGTATTCCGGAAGATGAACTTCTCGCTGTCCAGAATATACTGATCTTCCCAGGGAAATTTCCACTGCGTGACCTTCCGTCCCATATCGTGGAACGAGAAGTTCATCGAACCCATGTTCAGCGAGCACATTTCAGGCGAGAATGTCAGAGCCGCGGCCAATCGATCCTGGGGCGACATATCGGGACTGCCGCCGGTGGTGAGATTGATGACGGCGTCGGTCCCCTGTTTGATGATCGGCAGGAACTCCCGGTAGACATCGGGGCTTCCCGTCGGCGCGCCAGTCTCCGGATCCCGGGCGTGGATATGGAGTATGGCGGCCCCGGCTTCAGCGGCCTCGATCGCCTGAGCGGCCAGATCGGCGGGCTTGTAGGGAAGCGCGTCCGACAATGTCGGCGTATGGATACCGCCGGTTATGGCGCAGGTTATGATGACCTTTCTGGTCATGCCATTTCCTTCTTTCGGGGATGGGTTTCGATCAGGAACAGCGAGAGCACGAAGCCCAGCGCGATGGCGCCCAGCGGCAGCCACAGGATATGAGCGATGCCGAAGCGATCCGCGAACTGGCCGGCCGCCATCGGAGCAAGCCCCCCGCCGAGCAGCTCGCCGACGGCGATGACCATGCCCGACGCGGTGGCCATTAACGAAACCGGCACCGTCTCGGCGCAGATCGGTCCGACGGTCAGGGTGATCGCCGCATTGTTGAAAAAGTGGACCGCGAAGAGGGTGAGAAACAGTCCGGTCACGCCGGCGGACAACAAGGACAGGTTCCACAGCGCGGCAAAAGCCCCCAACGTGCAAAGCACCATGACGGGCTTTCTGCCGACCTTGTCCGACAACCACGACAAAATCAGGGCGCCCGCCGCAGACCCGAAACCGATCGCGGACATCACCCCACCCATCTGCGGCTCGGAAAGACCCAGATGGTCGATCAGATAGCTCGGCATGAAGGCGCTGGTCGTGATCAGGCAGGTCAGCCAGCATAGCATCAGCACCATCAGCAATTTGATGTTGCGATAGCCCAACAACTGACGCCAATTGGCGAACGTGCCGTGACCATAAACATGGTGATGAAGATGGCTTCCATCATCGGCCGTGGAATCCGGGATCCACCGCCAGGTTGCCCAGGCGACCACCAGGCCGGGAAGCGTGAAAACCAGGAAAATCCAGCGCCAGTTTATGAACTCGATCAGATAGGCGACCAGCAGGGGCGCTAGACCCAGCCCGAACAGCGCCAGGCTCATCTGCTGGATGCCGATGTTGCGGCCGTGCCGATCGGGCGCCGAACAGGCGATTGTCGCTGATATGCTGGCCGGCGTGAACGCGCCGTCCGCAAATCCCATCACGACGCGGACGGCGATAAGGCCGAGCAACCCGGCGGCCAGACCGCTGGCGCCGATCAGCAGCGAGAAGACGATGAGCGAGCCGACCAGCACCTTGCGTCGTCCGATCCGATCCGCGGCATTGCCCATGACCAGCGCGGCAACGCCCCAGGCGAATGCCAGAACGCCGGCGATCGTCCCGATGTCGCCATAGTCGAGGCTCAGATCGCGGGCGATCGCGGGAAACATGGTCGAGATCAGGAATCGATCGATTCCGACCAACCCGAAGCCGAGGGAAAGAATGACGACGGCGCGCAGCTCGTTCGAAGCGGGCTGATTATCGGCCACCCCCTGCCCTCCTCTCCTTGTCCGCCTTGACGAGATACGCGACGAGATCGTCGCGGAGACGCGTCTTCTGCTCGTCGGTCCACGGACGAAATCCTTCGCCCGATTTGAAGCCCAGATCGCCGGCCTCGACCTTCGCCTTCAGAAGGGCGTGGGGTTCGGCATGCCGGTCCAGTTCCGGCATCATCGTGCGGTGGATGTCGAGCGTCAGATCGAGACCAACGAGATCCGCATTCTCCAGGGGGCCGAGCACCGGAAGACGCAGGCCGAAGCTGTTCTTCACGCACGCGTCGAGCGTGGCGGCGTCGCACACGCCCTCCGCCACCATGGCGATCGCCTCGCGCCATAGCGCATGCTGGAGGCGATTGGCGACGAACCCGGCGATGTCTTTTTTCACATGCGCGGGCTTCTTGCCGACGCTGGTGAGAAGATTCATCGTCGCCCTGATCGTGGCGTCGGATGTCTCGACGCCTTGGATCACCTCGACGAGGGGAATTAGCGTCGCCGGGTTCCACCAGTGCGTGCCGACCATCCGCTCGGCCGTCGGCAGTCCCTCGGTTATGCTCCCGATCGGCATGACCGAGCTGTTGCTGGCAAGAATCGCATCGCGCGGGGCCAGCTCGATGAGCTGGGTAAAGATCGACCGCTTGAGAAGCAGCTTTTCCGGAGCGGCCTCGGTCACGAAAGCGGCATGCCGCACGGCCTCTGCCATGTCGGATGTGACGACGACATTGGTAGCGAGGTTCGGATCGTCTCCAACCTGCGCCAGCCCCGCACCTATCCGCTCGATCAGGGTCGTTCGAACCGCCTCGAACGGCTCGTGAACGAACACCTCATGCCCGGCGGCGGCAAAGACTTGCGCGATCCCCGCGCCCATCATTCCGCCGCCAATGATCGCGATACGCGCCTTGGTCATCGCTCAGCCCGCCGTATAGCCGCCGTCGGCATAGATGATATGCCCGGTATGGAAGTCGGAAGCGCGACTGCAGAGAAACAGCAGAGGGCCGGCTAGGTCCTCCGGCTCGCCAAGGCGGCCGACGGGCACCCGGGCCAGAAAACCGTTACGCACATTCGTCGCATGCTCGTTGTCCTCGAACATCCAGGCGGTGAGCGGTGAGCGGAAAACGGTTGGCGCGATCGCGTTGACCGTGATCCCGTGCTTGCCCCATTCGCAGCCCAAAGCCTTGGTCAAACCATCCACCGCGGACTTCGAGGTGCAATAAGCGGAGTAGCCCGCCGGATGGCCGAGCTTGCCACGCGCCGATGAGGTGAAGACCACCTTGCCGCCGCGTCCCTGCGCGATCATGCGCTGGCCTGCCGCGCGGGCCATCGACCAGGCGCCCTCGACATTCGCCTGCATCACCTTCTGGAATCGTCCGGACGTAAGATCGCCGATCATGCCGACGTCGTTCACGCCGGAGGCGATCACCAGGATGTCGACCCCGCCATAAGCTTCAATGGCGGCATCGACGATCGCGTCGCAATCGGCTTCGCCGTTCGGACGACGATTGACCGCAACCGCCGCCACGCCCGCTTCAGCCAGTTCGGCGCCCAGCGCGGCGAGCTCATCCTTGTTGCCCGCCGTTATCACCAGACGCGCACCGGCCCTCCCAAGCGTCGCGCATACGACCTTGCCGAAGGACCCGGTGGCCCCGACGACGATCGCAGATTTTCCGGCGACGTCGAACAGGCCGGCGGTGTCGATCGCGGGCAGGCTCATGCCGTCTTCTCCGGATAGGGCATCACGACAAGCATGGCCGCGACGCTATTTGCGTCGTTGCGCACGGCGCGCGCTTCGCCGGCGGGAATGAAGCAGCTGTCGAGCTTGCCGAGAATATGGGTTTCGCCCGAACCCAGCTCGATCGTTACTTCACCTTCGATCACGACATAGATTTTGCCGAGCGCTCCGGCGTCCATCTCGGCCCCGCCGCCCGGTAGGAAGTAAGACAGCCCGGTCCAGCCGAAATCAGCGCTGCTGGCCTCCAGTCCCTGCAGGCGCAGCGACCGCATGTCGTAATGTTTTGGGGCGATATAGGCCTTGGCATCGGCCAGCCGGGTAATGTCCATTTCGAAGCACTCTCCAGTCGCAAGGCCCAGCCTGGCGGGAAAAAAGGCGTGACGGAGCCGAGCCCCGTCACGCCGCCGACCATCAGTCGTTGTCCTTGCCGGTCTCGATCCGGAAGTTTCCGGTCGGGTCTACGATGGCGACGAGGCGCACGATGCAGCCGTCGCCTTTTTTCCAGCGCCACGGGAACGCCGCAAAGGTCACGCGCTTTCCGGTCACCTTGTCGATATCGCCGCCGACATTCTCGAAGCCGCAGATCCCGGCCGACAAGATCGCCTTGTGACAGGGCTCCCATTCGGGGAAATCCTCGATCACCTTGCGGCCGGTGAGATCCTCATATTCGCGGTTGATGTGCGGGATGAGGCCATTGGGCGCGCCCGGGCCGTGCGGTCCGATCGCGGTGCCCAGTGGATGGTCCAGCGCCTGGGTGTCGGACCCGCACATCTTCACCTTGCGCTTGACGAACCACTCGCCAGCATCCTTGTAGAAGCCGGGCGAATAGCCGTAATAATGCATGTTATCGCCATAATATTTATGCCAGCCGGTGTTGACGATGACGATGTCACCTTCCCGGATTTGCGGCCGCGCGTTTTCCAGATCTTCGGCGGTGATTACCTCCCACTTCTTCTTAGGAATGGACACGATCACGCCCGATCCGAAGAAATAGGGCAGCGGCACTTCATCCATGAACGGCGTGCCCTCGACCACATGGGCCGGCGCGTCGATATGCGTGCCCGAATGCATGACCGTGGTGATCCGCTGGGTCAGGACGCCCGACTTGGACATGCCGTGCAGCCGCTCGATCTTCACATCCTCGAAATAGGGCCAGCACGGCTGGCCGAGGCCCCATGGATGGCTCAGATCGTAGAATTCCAGGCCCATCGCGTTCGACAGATTGCTCTGCTTGAACACCGACAGACTATCGTCGCGCCAATCGCCTTCTTCCCAACCGGGCATGACTTTCTCCTTTGAAAATTGCTTCTTGAGGTCTCCGGCAAATGCCGAAGATCAGTGAACGGTGACGTCGAGCCGGCGGAAGCCGCGCAGCACATTGTTGATATGTCGTTCGCTGTCGTGCAGTTCGATCCGCTTCACCCTCCGGGCGAGCGCCGTAAGAAGAGCCGTGATCTCCATCCGGGCAAGATTGTTGCCGATGCACTGGTGCACGCCATGGCCGAAGCCGAGATGGTCCATCGCCCGGCGCCGGACGTCGAAGCGGTTGGGATCGTCCCATTTTCGCGGATCACGGTTCGCCGCCCCATAGGACATGATGATCCGCGACCCTGCCGGGATGGTGACTCCGTCGATCACGACGTCGCGGGTCGCGACGCGCGAGAAATTCTGGATGGGTGACTCGATGCGAACCACCTCGTTCACCGCATTGGGAATGATCGAGGGATTTTCCCGCAATATGTCCCACTGGTCCGGGTTCGTGGCCAGGAGCATGATCGCCGCGCTGGTGGCGAAGATGGTCGTGTCGAGGCTCGGCCCCATATAGTCGTTCATCATCACCGGCGCCTGCTCGCGCCTGATCTCGCCGCGATCCGCCGCCTCCCATATCTTGGCGGCCCATCCCCCGGGCTTGAGCTTTCCGGGAACACATTCCGTGAAGGCATATTTCACCATCTCTTCCACGGTCGGGAAAGCGTCGAGCGTCCGCTGGTTCATCGGGCCGAAGCAGTCGAAATTCGCAGCAGCCCAATCGAGCATCCGCTCGCGACCTTCCTCGGGGAGCCCGACGAGCTCGGACACCAGCGTTACCGGCAGATATTGGGCGAACTCCGTCGCGGCGTTGAAGCTGCCCTTCGCGACGAGACGATCGACCAGCGACTCCGCCTCGTTCGTGATCTTGTCGGTAAGCGCCTTGAGTTCACGGGGCAGCAGAGGTGCGATAAGCACCTTTCGCATCGCGGCGTGCTCCGGATCGTCGCTGCACAACACGATGCCCTGCAGCGTGTCGTTCATGCGGTCGTTCATCATCACGCCTTTGGCGGACGTGAAGGCCTGCCAGTCGGCCAAGGCACCCTGCACATCGGTGAAGCGCGTCAATATGAACATATCGATCTGGCTCAGCCAGACGGCACCACCCTGTTCGCGCAGACCTTCATAGACGGGATAAGGGTTCAGCAGATTCTGCGCGCTGAAAATATCTACGTCCGAGACGGGTGTGACGCGGCTGCTCACCACCACTTCATCCGGCCCAGCCATCTTGCCCCTCTCCTATCCGATTGTCTTGATGCCGGCTCAAAGGCCTGCCGACTGATTGCCACCGGTCTTTATTGTTGTCAAGACAACGATATTCTCTTACGACCATTTGAGTGGATCCCGCCGACCAGGCGGATCGAGACAGTGAAGATCGGCAAGGCCGGTCGGAACAGGCAAGGACGAGGATGATGGGAATGATCGTTTACGAGCACGCTGAATCGGTGTGCTGCCACAAGGTAAGGATCGTACTGGCGGAAAAGGCGATCCCTCATCAGGTCCGGAACATAGCCCTCGAGGCCGGCGAACAGCTCACCCCCGCCTTCCTTGCCGTCAATCCGAAGGGCGTTGTTCCGGTCATCGTGGATGAAGGCCGCACGATCACCGAGTCCTCGATCATCACCGAATATCTCGATGATGCCTATCCCCAGCCGCCGTTGATGCCGAAGGATGCCTATTGGCGTTCACGGCGCAGGAACTGGGCTCGCTGGATCGATGACGAAATGCATATCCCGCATATCGCGACGATCAGCTTCATCATCGCTTTCAACCAGGCCTTTCGAAAGCAACTGGACACAAAGGAAAAGCTTGAAGCCTATCTCGAATCCATCCCGGGAGCGGCCCATAAGGATACGATGCGGGCAAGCTTCGAATCCGGACCGGATTCCGAGCGCATGAGGACATCGATCGGCGCCTATCAGAAATTCATCGCGGCCATGGACGAGGCGCTTTCGGAAAATGACTGGCTCGCCGGACCCGAATACTCGCTCGCCGATATCGACGTCGTTCCCTACATCTGGCGCCTGCGTAACCTGCAGCTCTCGGGGATGTGGGCGGATCGCCCGCGTATCCAGGATTGGCTCGATCGCGTGACAAGCCGGCCCGCCTTCAAGACCGCGGTCATCGACACCGCGCTGCCCTCCTGGATCGAGCTCATGGAATCCACCGGGCGCGAGGCGTGGCCCACGATCAAGTCACTGCTCCGCTAGCTCGGAACGACAGATCGGAAATCGCAGATCGATCGAATGGGGAATGGCTGCCAACATGCGACGCATTGCTATCGAAGAAGCCTTCGTGACGTCCGAGATCGTCGCCGAATGGAAGAAAATACTGAAAAGTGGGAAATGCGAACCGGGTTTCCGCAAGATGGGAGAGACCATCTTCGCCGAAAATCCCGGTAACAGCGTACTTCACGCACGCCTGCTCGACATTGGGCCTTCCCGAATAGCGCATATGGATAGTGTCGGCATCGCCATGCAGGTGCTGTCGATGACATCCCCCGGCGTCCAGGTTTTCGACCCCGCCCTTGCCAGCCGGCTGGCTTCCGATGCCAATGATGCACTGGCGCAGGCCATATGCAGCCATCCGGACCGCTTCGCGGGGCTGGGTGCGGTAGCTCCTCAGGATCCTGCCGCCGCAGCTCGTGAGATAGAGCGGGTACGATCGCTGGGGCTCCACGGCCTCATCATAAATTCGCACACATTTGGCGAATATCTCGATCTGCCCAAATATCGGCCCATCTTCGAAGCCGCCCAGGCGGCGGATCTGCCCATCTACCTGCACCCACGTGAGCCGGGACCAAGCCTCGTCGCTCCGTTTCTCGATTATGGCCTCTATTTCGCAGGCTGGGGCTTTGCGGTCGAAACCGGGCTGCATGCGATGCGGCTGATCATGTCGGGAACGTTCGAACGCTTCCCGAAGCTGAAGATCATTCTCGGCCATATGGGGGAAGGCATCCCTTTCTGGCTTCAGCGCATCGACAATCGCTACCTGTTGCAGGTGAAGATCGGCGCCGTCGAAAAGCTGCCCCGGCTTCCCAGCGAATATTTCCTCGATAACTTCGTCATCACCACGGCCGGGGTCACATCGATGCCGGCGTTGAGGCTGAGCCTCGACGTTCTCGGCGTCGACCGGATATTGTTCGCCGCCGACTATCCCTATGAAGACGATGCGGAGGCGGTCGGCTTCCTCGATAAAGCAGACATATCTACCGAGGAGCGGGAACGGATCGCCTGGCGGAACGCCGCCGGGCTGTTCAAGCTCGATATAGGCCCATGCTGATGTTCCGCCCGAGCGCGGCGTCGCAGATGCGCTTCCAAAACAGCCCTGGCGGAAAGGCGTAGCGCGCAATGATCGAACAATCTCCTGCGGCCGGGCTTGCCCCTGAGGGGGCGGGCCGATCTTCGGATCGCGATCGTCCGTCTGGCCTCATTGACTTCCATCATCATTTCCGGCCGCCCGGCGCGCCGGAGGCGATCATGCAGCTCATGTCCCGATGGAGCCCCGAAGGCGCCGTCGCGGAGATGGACGGAGCCGGAGTGCGCTCAGGCATGGCCTTCGCGGTGCCGGTCCTCGGCGCCGATGCCGCCGTCAGACAAACCGCAGCGCGCCGCTGGAATGATTTCGGGGCTGATCTCGGCGCGCGCTTCCCCGGCCGGTTCGGGCATTTCGCCTCGCTCCCCCTTCCCGACACCGATGCTTGCCTCGCAGAGATAGACTATGCGGTCGGCAGCCTTCACGCGGACGGCTTCGGCATCGCCACCAATTACGATGACATATGGCTCGGAGACGAGCGTCTATGGCCTGTCTATCAAGTTCTCGACGCTCTGGATGCCATCGTCTTCGTGCATCCGCGAGACGCACCTTGCTGCGCACCGGACAAATTGAGCTACCACCGTGACGTCATGGACGGGTCCTGGCTGGAATGGCCGATGAACACGGCGCGTACGATTTTCAGCCTCCTCGTGTCGGGCACGCTTCGCCGCTTCCCGCGCATCCGGTTCATCTTCTCCCATGCCGGAGGGGTTATGCCCCTGCTGGTAAGCCGCATCGAAGGATTCAGCGGCTGGCCTCATGTGGGCGAGGCCGGGTTGGCCAGGCTGTTTCCCAACGGCCTGCGATCGGAATTGGGCCGCCTTCATTTCGAATGCGCTCAGGCCTATTCCCTCACGAACATCGCAGCGCTTCGATCGATCGTCCCAGATACGCAGCTCCTGTTCGGCAGCGACTATCCGATCTTTCCGCTCGCGCACGCCGCGACGCAATTCGGAAATCTGGCACTGCCCGTGGAGTTGGAGACGCGGATCGCGCACGGCAACGCGGCAAGCGTGCTAACGGCCCGGCATCACGCCCGATAGCTCTCCCGAAAGGGGCGCCTCGGGAATGCGTCAAACCCTGTCCACGTCGCGTGCCGACCATGCCAGGATCAACCAGCCGATGGCGAACACCCCCATCCCCGTCCTTGCGATCACGGCATTGACGGAAAGCCATCCGATCGCCTGCGCGTAGTTTGGCAGGCAATAGAGGGCGATGCCTCCCAAGAAGAAGGCGGGAGCTAGCCTCGCGGATTTGGCGCCTATGTTCATGAATGTGGCGCAAGCCAACGTGGCCATTCCGTGCATGAACTGGATCTGCGCCGTTGCTCGAACCAGGGCTTCCTGCGCGGGCTGGAATAATGGACCGGCAGACGACAGGAGCACAGCCAGCGCGAAAAGCCCGTTGAGCGCGCCCAACCTCATCCAAACCGCCCGCCGCCAAACAGAATATCCCGAGGAATAAGCAGCAAGAGGCCGTCGAAGCGCGCCGATCGGATCGATCATCCCGCCGCCGTCATTCCGCAGACCTGGGTAATGCTGTGGCCTTCCTTGGTCAGGCGTTGCTGATGACGCTCGATTACCGCCGCGAGCGGCGGGGGCATCGTGATCTCCGTCGCCCAGCCGGGGCGGTTGCTGAGCCGCTTGTACCAGGCGCCCATGGCCGGGTGCTGCGCCGCCAATGGATAGCCAGCGAGCACCATCCGGTGGGCATAGATGAACCACGCAATGTCGATGATCGTGAGTTCAGCACCGAAGAGATAGTCCGAATCCGCGAGCCGCGCCTCTACGCCGGCAAATGCGCGGCCCAGCGCCGCAACGGACTTGCGCGCATCGGCTTGCGATACCCGCTGTTCACCATAGGTCCGCCAATAGCGGATTTCCTTCTCCTTCTGCGCATCCGGCTCGCCGGCCACGGTAGAAGCGCCGAAGCGGCGATAATTCTCAAGGTCCTTTGCCGATTTCGGCGGCGCGGGTGTCTCGAACAAGAAGTGGAAGGTGACGTTGCGAATATCGAGATGGAGGTCGTCCTCCGCGCGCAATATCGCTTCCGCCTCGCCGCGATTGGCTGCCGGGATGAGCACCGGCTGGGGGAATTTGTCTTCCAGATGGAAGATGATGTCGTTGCTCTCGATATGCACGTCGCCGTCATCCACCAGCGCGGGAACCAGACCGCGCGGATTGATGCCGAGATAACGTTCCGAAATATTTTCGTTGGCCCCTAGATCGATCGGATGCGACTGCCATGCGATCCCCTTCTCGGCAAGAACCAGCCTGACCTTCTGGGAACAGGATGAAAAATGCGCATGGAAGAGGTGCAGGCCCTTCCACTCCGTGACTTCGCGGGTGAGGATTTCCCTATCCAGCAACTTGACCATTTCACTCTCCTTTCGCGACATATTCGCATCCATCAGGCATGGCGCATTTTTCCAGCACCCGGCCCTGGCTGGCCTTGCGCCGCGAATGGGTTGAAAGGGGCCTTGCCGCACAGAAGCCGCCCATATTCCTCCGCGCAGCTTTCATAGTTGAACTGCGCGTGGATGGTCGCGACACGGACGTCACGCGCGTAGCGCTGCATGGGATTGGCGGCCTGGATCGTCGAAGCGCCACTAGCACGATGCAAAATCTCGACCGCTTCGGCACAACCGCGGACCGACGCGGCGACATCGAACTTTATCTTAGCAAGGAACATCGGATCGAACGCTTCGCGAGCCTCGGCCCGGCGGTCCATCTCCTTTGCGTCCTCGGTCAAGACACGCTCAGCCGCATCGATACGCAACCTGACTTCGGCGAGTTGCAGATGCGTCACGGCCGCATCCGCCTGAACGGCGTACATCGTGGCCGTAATGGCCCGCTTCCCCACCCGCGCCATGAAATAATCGAGCGCGCCCTTTGCCATGCCCAGCGGCGCCGCGCCGGACAGCAGGGAGGTGAAGGCGACGAAATTATTATGATAGACGGCGTCAGGCGGCGGCGCGGCATCGGCACGCGCGCCGAGAGTCGGCAGAGCGCGATGCTCCGGCACGAAAACCGGCGTGCGGATGCGCACGGTGTTGCTGCCGGTCGCCTTGAGGCCGCTGACGTTCCAGTCGTTGAGTATCTCGAGATCCCCTGCCGGGATCAGCATCATCCGGTGATCGGGCGCGGCGCTGCCATCTTGCACGATCGCGCCGAGAAACGACCACGCCGTATTGGGTGAGCCGCTGCAGAACGGCCAGACCCCTTCGACCATATAGCCGCCTTCGGTGGGGGTTGCCTTTCCGGGGCCCGACGCGGTGAGCACGCCGGATACGCGCGGCCCTACCCATTCCATGCCGAAGACATCCTCCTGCGCCTTTTCAGGCAGCATCGCGACCCACCGGTCATGCGTCGTCGTGACCCAGCTCACCCATCCGGTGGACCCGGCGATCTTCCCGATCGCCGTGTAGACGCGCAGCTGTTCCGCGACCGGAAGCGCAAGGCCGCCATAGGCGCGCGGAATGCTCATCTGAAACGCGCGGGTTGCATCGAGCGCTGCGATGGTCCGGCCGCTGAGCTGACGAGCCTCTTCTTCGGCAAGCGCCAGTTCCTGTAGCTCCGGAGTGATCCTGGTTATCGCCGCGACGATCTGATCGGCACTCTCGATGGTCGCGACATTTTCATTCTCATCGGCGAGCGTCGCCATATTTCACTCTCCTTTCGGGATGGTTCGGAAAAGATTGGAGTTCCGCCGATCGAACGACGGCCAATTGCACGATGATCAGCGCGGCCCCGGCGATGACGCCCAGAAAGGATGCGCCGATGAAAAGCAGGGAAGGATGCCATTTCAGGGCGATTAGAAAGCCTATGAGGAGAGGCGCTCCCGCCGCGCCGAAGCGCCCAACCCCGATCGCCCACCCCAATGCCGTGGCTTTGACGGCCTCGGGAAATGTTTCCAGGACGAGATTGGTCAACCCGGTGTGAAAGGCGCACATCGTCGCCGCGATGATGAACGTCATCGCATCGACCATGTCCGGTTCGTGAACCACCATCGACAATGCCAGCATCGCCGCGATCGACACCAGTATCTCGACATACATGACCCGATAGATATCGAAACGCGAAGCCAGCCAGGCTTGGCCTACGGTTCCGATCGCCCCACCCAGGCCGAACATCGCCGCGGCGTTCACCGCCTCCACCGAAGATAGCCCGGATTTGATCAGCAAGGTCGGAGTCCAGCTGAGGAAGAGATGGAGAACCGCCGAATCGATCAGGAACGCTATCCAGAATAATGCCGTCAGCTTGCGAAACCGCGCGGAAAGCAACTGCGCGAGCGGCTGCTTGTCAGGGCGATCGCCGCCGGCCCGGTCCTCATCGACCAGGACCGCATCGATCCTGGATGGCCCGAACAGCCTGTGAACCGACGATATCGCTCGGGCGTGATCGCGGCGGCGCACCAGGAAGGTGACGGATTCGGGGATCAACAGCGCCGCCCCCGCCGTGAGCACCAATGTGCTGATCCCGGCGATGACGAGCAGCAGGCTCCACGGCCCATGGCCCGCGACGAGCTTTGCCAGGATGCTTGCCAGGGCGGAACCGAGCGGCACGAAGGCCAGCATCAGCGATACGATCAGCCGCGAATGTCGTAGCGGCGAAAATTCCGACGCGAGCGATATGAGGATAGGCAAGGCCGCGCCAAGCCCGAAGCCTGTCAGAAATCTGATCGACAGCAGCTGGACCAGCGTTTCCGCATAGGCAGTGGCGATCGTGCATGCGCCGGCGAGCACCATCCCCAGCATCGCGACACGTTTCCGCCCAAGATGATGGTCGGCCAGCGGGCTCAGCAGCAAGGCGCCCGTGATCGCGCCGAAGAACGCCGATGAGAATATCATGCCGAACGAAGAAATGGGGATGTCGAGATCCCTGCCCATATCGTGTGCGATCAATCCGAGAAGCTGGTTGTCCATGCCGTCGAAGATCACCAATAGGCCAAGCATCACCAGAACGAGGGCCTGCCGGGCGACCAGCCCGCCCTCACGGATGCGCCCTGAATAATCGAACGCAGTGCTTGCCGAAGTCATCGCTGGTTCCATTCGACACCATCTCGCCGCCCGATCGACCCCACCGGTCGCATATGGCCGACGCCTCTCCTGTTTCCTGTGCTGAGGTGTTTCCGCTGGTCAGTCGGTCCGCAGCCAAAGCGCTTCCTGCTCGCGCAACGCGGCCACCGTCTCGGGCCTGTCAGCGCCCGGAAGATCGTCCCTCGGCGACAGCCCGTCACGCTTCAACAGGTAAGAAAGATACCGATAGGACTGGCGATGGGAATCGAGCTGGGCCTGATCGAGAACAAGCCGGCTGGACGGATTGCACGCCATGATCAAATCACGAATATAGACGACGCGCAGTCCGGCTATCAGCCAGTCTTCGCCGGATCGAACACTGCGCCAGAACAGGCGGGTATGCCCTTCGAAACTTGCCTCGACGCCATCAACTCTTAGAAAATTTCTGAGCGTACACGGCATCTCGGCTATAGCCCGGTCGCCCCTCACCTTCACGTTGACCGGCTGAAGGATATGGAAATTCAGGTCATCCTTGTCGCCGGATGCCTTCATCCTTTCGAAGAATTCCTTCGTCCTGGCGACGAACGCATGCCCGCCTCCCTGAAACCAGGATATGTCGATCGAGGAGTCCCGGTGATAGCAGGCCGCCATCGCCTCCCAATCGCCGTCATCGCGAGCCATGCGTTCGCGGGTGACGACATCGGCGATGGCCAGCCTGTCGAGCAGCGTGCCGTTCTGTACCATATCCTCTCCCAGCTCGAACGTCGCCTGGCGGCGCATGTTGAAAACAGTCGGATCCACCGGTCAGAGCCGTGTCACCGTCATCGGCAATCGCTGAAACCCGAACTCGTTGAAGGTCCCGCCTACGAAGGGTGTCGGAGGATCCTCGGAGGAGAGCCTGAGTGCTGCGGTCCGGGCCGCGACCACTTCCAGCGCGATGCGGCTCTCGAGCCGGGCGAGCCAGCTGCCCAGGCATGTATGTATGCCCTGACCGAAGGCCAGATGCGCGCGACCTTTGGCGTCGGGCTCGAACGCATCGCCGCTTTCCGAAGTGGCGCTATCCAGATTGGCCGCCGCGAGCATGAGCATGATCAGCGATCCGGCGGGAATGGAGACGCCGTGCAATTCGATGTCGCGAGTGGTGATGCGCAGAACGCGGTGGAATGACGGACGTGTGCGAAGCACTTCCTCGATATAGGATTCTATCCAGCCCGCCTCGGCGCGCATCCGCTCCAGATCGGTCGGGCGTTGGGCGATGGAATAGAGCGTGTTGCCGATCAGGTTGGTGGTCGTCGAATGGCCTGCCACGAACAACAATGTGGCGAATTCGATCAGCTGGCCCGAGGTCAATTCGCCTGCTCGGTATCGATCCGCCAGCGGAGCGATCACGCCGTCGGGCGCATAGCTTCTGTTCGACACGATCCCAAGGATCAGGTCCGCTATCGTCGCGCTGGCGTTCGCCACTTCGGGCGACGGCGACACGCCGATGCGCCTCGCCTGGGCCGCCTCGGCAAGAAGCACCGAAAGCTCTCGCACATCGCCGGCCTGCCCCTCGGTGATGCCGAGCAACAGGCTCATCATGCGGATCGTCAGAGGGCTCGCGAAGTCGTCGATCCCGTCGCAGTCGCCCTTTTCCAGGCAGCGCTCGTAAAGCTCGGTCGCCGCGCGGCCGATCTGCTCCGATCGAACGGCGACAGCGCTGCGCGTAAAATGGTCCGCGACCATCTTGCGCAGCCGGCCGTGCTCGGGCGGGTCGGAGAACAGCAGGATGTCGATCGGCGTCGTCCGGCTGGAGAAGCCCCTCGTGTCCATCAACACCGCGCTGACATCCTTGCGGCGGCTCAGAACCCAGCAAGGCCGGCCGAAAAATGCCGTTTTCAGGACGGGGTGGTTTTCCCGGAGAAGCGGATAGAAGGGAAAAGGGTTCGCCTGCAGATCGGGATCCGCCAGATCGAAGCGCTCGATGAGGAGGGACGCGGACATCTCAATCTTCCCTGTCGGCGAATATGTCTTCGAGAAGATCGGTCGTCGAGCGCCAGGCACGCGCCGCCGCCACCCGGTCATATCGATTGAGATCAGGCCTCCCGAAGGCGGCTGCGTCGGGAATGCTGAAGCTGTGCGTGACGCCGCCATAGACGTGCATCTGCCAATCGGCCTTGGCGTCGCCCATTTCCTTCTCGAAACCCGCCCGCTGCGCCTCGGAGACAAGGTGATCCTCCGCCCCGTTGATCACCAGTATCTTGGCTTTGATATTGGCCGCGTCGGCCGGACTTGCGGTGATGACCGGTGTGTGGATACCGATGGCCGCCCGAATGTCGCCCCCGCTACGGGCCAGTTCGAGCGCGAACACCCCGCCGAGGCAGTAACCGACAGCCGCCACACGCTCAGCATTGACCTGCGGAACCGCGCGGACGGCGTCGAGAGAGGCGCGAGCGCGTATGCGGATGAGCGCGGGATCGGACGTAAGGCGATTTATGATCGGCATGACCTTCGAAAGGTCTTTGTCCATCGTCTGGCCATTGCCGTAGAGATCGCATGCCAGGGCCGCGTAACCGAGGCTGGTCAGTTTTCTCGCCAGATCGAAATAATGCTCTCCGAGCCCCGATCCACCCGGGAATATGAGAACCGCCGGATACAGCGATGGGCCATCGGGCATGAACAGCTGGCTCGCTAACTCGATATTGCCCGCTTTATATTTCAGGATTTGGGAAGCCATGGATGTCACCTCTATTCCGATCGACCGTGGGCGCGGGACATTCGCCTGCCATCCGCGCATCTCCGGGATTTCGCGCCACTCTCGCGGAAATGCGGATCGGCGCTCATGCGCCGGTCGCGGGAACGATGCTGTCGGCGATACCGTTGGCGAGATCCTCCGCCACGGGCTGGAGCATGGGCGTGATCAGCAGGTTGAGCACGCCGCCCGCCATGCCGGTCGCCTGGATGGTCAGCCGAAACGTCAGTTGCGTTTCGCCAACCGCGCCGCTCTGCGGCGAAACGGAGGACGAAGATCGCTTGCCCGTCAGCAGACCGAGTGCGTGCCGCGCCATCCATGCAAGCAGCCGCGAGAGCCCTCGCGTTTGCGGCTGGCGTGAAAGTGCGGGCTGCCCTGCCGTCAGTTCCCGCGCGATGAAATTGCCGTTGCCGACGACCGGCTCGTTGACGCCCTCTAGCGTGAAACTCACCCGCCCGCTTTCGTCCCATTCGGTGACCAGCGCCTTGAACTCGGCCACGCGGGTCAGCCCGCCCAGCTCGCCCTTCAGATACCAGATCGATTCCGTATCGCTCAGCTTCTCGTGCCGCTGATAGCCGGTCACCCGCGGCGCCCAATTGTCCATGTCGCGCACGAACGGCCAGACTTCGGAAAACGGCGCCGCGACGATCCGCTCATGTTCTACAGAAGGCATGGCTAGAACCTGTTCCCGTTGGCCGCCGCGTTACGACCGGCGATATGGCCGAATACGAGCCCCGGGCCGATGTTGCCGCCCCCGCCAGGATAGGCCATGCCAGTGAAGCCTCCGCTGACATTGCCGGCGGCGTAGAGACCGTCGATCGCGCCGCCGCGCACGTTCATCACTTCGGACTTCGCGTTGATCTTGGGCCCGCCCTTCGTGCTGAGCACGCCCGAATAGACCCGGCAGGCATGGAACGGCCCGCGCTCGATCGGGCCCAGCGTCTGCAACGTGCCTTCGCGCGACTGATCGCCATAGGCCAGGTCATAGCTGCTGCTGCCCCGCCCAAAATCGGGGTCGTGGCCCTGCGCGACATGCGCGTTATACCGCTCCACCGTCGCTTCCAGCCCGTCCGGATCCACCCCAATCTTCCCGGCAAGCTCGCGCAGGCTGTCCGCCGTCTCCATCCATCTGGGAACCGGATCGCCGGGAAAGCGGGTGGCGAAGGGATAGCGCTCCATATAGCCGCTATCGACGATGATCCAAGCCGGCAGGTTCGGATAGTCGAACGTCATCGCATCGAAATTGTGCATGGCGCGCCCGACATCGCTGTAATTATGCGCCTCGTTGACGAAGCGCCGGCCTTCCCGGTTCACCATGATCGACCGCGGATTGGCGCGCTCGCTTCCGGTCAGCCGGTAAAGCTGTCGTCCTTCATATTCCTCGCCCGGAATGCACAGCGATGGCATCCATGCCGCTTCCTTCGTGTTCGCGACCGCCGCCTGTGCCTCCATCGCCATGATCAGCCCATCGCCCTCGTTGAAGGGCGGGCTCAGCGGCGCCTCGATCGGGCCTGCGACATGGTCCTTGACCAGCCCCTCGCTCCACTCGAACCCGCCGCTCGCCAGTATCACCCCGCGCCGCGCGCCGATCCGGTGCGTCTGGCCTTCGCTTTCATATTCGAGGCCGACGACCGCGCCGTCGTCGATCACCAGCCGGCGCGCCCGCGCGTTCCGCCGGAACGCCACCCCCTTGTCCAGCGCGCCCTTGATCAGACCCGCCATCAGCGCCATCCCGAGACCCACCAGTCCCTTCGCTATCCGATTCCCGATTACCGCGGGGTCCAGCAGATCGAGGCCATCGGTCACATCCTGCGCCGATACCGGGATCAGGAACATTGGCGACTGGCGCAGATGCGGGCGCATCTCGCCCAGTGTTCCAGCAGGAAACAGTTGCGGCGAAAGCGTCCGGCCGAATGTGCCTCCGGGCTTTTCGGGTTGATAATCCGGCCTGCGGATGGCGATGAACGAAAGCGGCGTTTCGCCTTCGATGAAGCGGATGACGTCAGGCGCCGCATCGACAAAAATCTCGGCCAGCTTCATGTCCATGCCGCCCAGCGAAAGGCTGCGCAGATAGGTCAGCGCCTGCTCGCGGGAATCGCTCGACCCTACCTCGCCCATATGATCGTTGTTCGGGATCCACGAGCCGCCGCCGGAGATGGCGCTGGTCCCGCCGAACTTGTCGCTGCGCTCCAGCACGAGCACATTTGCGCCATGGTGCTGCGCGCTGAGCGCCGCCGATACTCCGGCCGCGCCGGAACCGACCACCACAACGTCGAGGATCTCGTCCCAGCCTCGCATCTGCCGTCATCTCCTATGCAATGGCCCGGTCCGATGCCGGGCTCGATCTTCAAAAACATCATAACGTCATTTATGTCAAGATGACAAAATTGATAATAATTTTGCAGTGCCGATTTTCGTCCACTATACGATTCAAATTATTGATATTATTCGATTTTATTATTTCAGAATTTCACGCGCTTTGGATGTAGCCTAATCGCAATCAGCGAGACCCTTATGGGTCGCCGATCCTCGGAACGCGCGCGGCAGCGCAGCCGCATCGCCATGCGGCATCACGCCTTTCATCGAAGGCGAAGCAGACCGGCTTCAGCCTTTGGCCGGCGCGTCCCCGCCTGGGCCGTCGATCGGCTGCCACCAGCCAAGCTTTGCCGGCGCTTCTCTGCAGAGCAGCGCATAGGCTTCCGCAACGATCTTGTCCGCTTTCCACGATGAAAGCCCGAAGGCGCGCAGCACCATCGATGTCATGCTGTGAATAAATGCCGGGTCGTGCTGGCCGGCGATAATTCGCCGGATAGCCTCATGCTTGGCGCCCATCAGAAGATCAGCGGCGGTATCCACCGATTCCACATTGAACTCGCCGGCTTCGATGCCCCGTCTTATGTTTCCCCTCACCCCGGTTGCGACCAGGGCATTTTCATCGAGCAGATCCAGGTGGATGATGAACGCGCCCCAATTTGCATCCATCAACGCGCGCATCAGGAAGGTCTGAAATCCAACCGCGGTACGCAGCACGGGATCGTTGATCACATCGTCCAGCGCGCCGATGCCCGCCGTCATTTCCTCCGCCAGCTCGAAGGCCAGTTGAATCACGGCTTCGTCGAGCGAGTCGAAATAGGTGTAGAAGGTGCCGCGCGAGACGCCCGCATGCCGGACAACCTCCTCGATCACGGTCGAGCCGGTGAGCTTCCTGCCGGAGCATACGCTGAGGATGGATTGCATCAGGTGCGCCCGCATACGCTGGCGCCTCTCCCGCGCTACGCGCGTCCGGTGATTTTCGCGCGGCAGTGGGGGCGTATCGCTGTCGGGCTGCGCCGCGACAGCCTTGTCTGCTCCATTCCCCACTCGCTTCCCTCTCGAAAGAAATCGCATGTCACTTTTGTCATGATGACATGCGCTCAATTCGAAGAAAAGCGACGATCGCCGGAACACGCGCGTCATGCCATGCCGCGATGGCCGAAAGAGCACATCGCTCCGGCGCGCGCGGCGCGCCTGAGCAGCACGCGATAGGATCGGAAGGGATTTTATGGCTCGTCCCTCCGCCGAAGCAGGTCCCTGGCGGCTTTCTCGCCCTCTGCCTGCATCAGGGCCAGCGCGTCGGGATTCAGAAATTCGACGATCCCTTGCTGATATCCCGCCGTGTCCTTCATATGGGCAAGCCAGGGACGTCCAAGGGAAAGATCATCCCAGAGCTGGAGCATTTGCAGATCCTCCAGCCGGCGGACGTAAGGCAGGATGGCGAAGTCCGCCAGAGTAGGGCTGTCCCCAACGAGAAATGCTGAACCGGACAGAGCCGCCTCCACCGCTTCCATCGCTTTGCGCCAGGCATCGAGCGACGCGCGGAAGGCTGGGGCCCTGACGCCCAGCGGCACCACCTCCTGATAGATGGCACGCAGTTTCGGATCCGGGATGGCCGCGTAATAAGCGTCAAGCGCTTCCGGCGTGCCGTGCACCGCCATGAGTTGCGAGCGGATGACGACAGCGATGCTGAGTACCGCGATGTCGAAATGCAGACCGGCATCCAGCCGCTGCATCCACGCGCGCACCCTGGCCCGGGATAGCGGATTCGCTGGCATCAGCGACACGCCCTGCGGGAACGCATCCTCGATATACTCCATGATGATATTGGATTCGGTTACGACGACGCCATCATGCACCAGAACAGGAATTACCGCTTTGGGATTGAGCGCAAGGAACTCCGGCGTGTGCTGATCCCCTGCCCTCAGATTCAGCATACGCCCTTCCCAAGCCAGTCCCTTTTCGGCGAGCAGGCAGCGGACCTTGGCCGCGCAGGTTGACATGTCGGCATGGTATAATTCGAGCATGCAGACTCCTATTGGTCGGCTAACGCCGAAGCGGGCGCTGATCTGGATCGTCGTTCAATCATATTTGGGAAGTGCGGACAGGCTGGCGCCCATATCCCGCAACTCTTCCTGCTCGAAGGAGAGCACCCGCGCCAGCGCCGCTTGCGCCTGGGTGTCGTCACAGTGCCGCCGCAGCGCAGAATATGGGCTCAGATCGAGGCCGCCCAGCTCGGCGGTCGTATAATTCCAGTTGAGATAGGCATCGATGATCGACCATTGGTCGCCATACCACCATCGCCCCGCTTCGAACCGTTCGGAGAGCCGCTTCAATACCGGTTGATAATATTCGATTCCCAACGCCCGGATACCGTCGACATCGCCTGTCCTGGTGAAGCGTGCCGGATTACGGACCATCCTCGTCATGGGGTGCAGTGTGGCCGAACACCAGATCAGGTCCTCCACCGCCTCGTTTTCCCCGAGTCGCCCCGGATCAAAAGGAAGCAGCCCGGCATCCGGAAAATACCGGTGCAGGTGAAGCAGGATCGCCGAATTTTCCGAAAGCAGCTTGTCGCCGATGCGTAGCGCGGGAACTTTGCCCTTAGGATTGATCGCCAGATAGTCGGCCCTGCTATCCGGCTCCATGAGCCTCACGATATATGTCTCATAATTGAGGCCGGCCTGCTCCAGCGCCGCCCTGGTCACGCGCGAGCAAGCGCCAGGGAAATGGTAGAGCGTGAACCGGGCTGTCATGATCATGACCCCGCGTCTTCCGCCGTGCCGCTATCCTTGATCTCCACGCTGGGCTCCCAGCTGTCCATGTGGTCCTTCAGCAGCGCGAGCGAAAATGGTCGCACTTCATCGAAGCGACCCTGCTGAAGCTTGGTCACGAAGTCTGGGTCGGCGATGCTGCTTCGCCCGATCGCCAGCAGATCGAACTCCCCGGCCAGGAAGCGCCGCTGCGCCTCCTTGAGACTGGCCATAAGCTGCGGAGCGGATTCGCGATGCATCAGCATGTCGGTGATATCGCCTTTGATCCCCACGCTGCCGACGGCCAGGATCGTGGCGTCCGTCAATTTCTTGGCCCATCCGGCGAGGCTCAGTTCGCTGCCCGGCCATTCCGGGCGATCGAAACGCCGCGTTGAGATATTGAACATGTCGGCGCCGGCCTGCCTGAGCGTCCCGAGCAGAATCTCGAATTCCTGCGGATCGTTGACCACGGTCGCGTCGAAGCTGGTGGTTTTCCACTGCGAAAGCCTGACGCTTATGATGAAATCCTGTCCCACCGCCGCCCTGACCGCCGCAACCACTTCGGCCGGAAACCGGACCCTGTTGCGAAGATCCCCGCCGCCATATTCATCGTCACGGAGATTGGTCTCCGCCCACAGAAACTGGTCGAGCAGATATCCGTGCGCAGCATGTATCTCGACGCCGCTGAAGCCAATCTCCTGCGCCAGCAACGCTGACCGGACATAGGCTTCGCGAAGCGAGGCAAGATCCTCGATCGTGGCGGCCCGTCCGCTGGCTTCCCCCTTCCGGACCAGCCCGGAGGGGCTGATGGTCGGATAATCGGACCAGGCATCATTGCCCTCTGCCGCACGCATGGCTCCTTCGTGCCAGAGCTGGAGCAGCATATGGCCGCCGGCGCTTTTGACCTCCTCGACGCACTGTCGCCAACGCTCGGCGGTGTCGGGGCGGATCCACATCGCCGTTGGCTGCCGCGTGGCCGATCCATGGTCGATCGCGGTCGACTCGCTTATCACCAGGCCGAAGCCGCCCTCCGCCCGTTTCCTGTAATATTGGGCAAGCGATGGAAGAGGCGCACCGTCCTTACTCATGGCGCGCTGCATGGCCGGAACCGCGAAACGATTGCCGAGAAGCAGCGATTTGACGCTGTGTGGTGTGAAAAGCGGAGAAAGATCGACCTTGGACATTGCGATTCTTGCCATCTCGATAGGGCCGGCAGCTAGAGAGATCACTCGGCCCGCGAAGTGGCCGGGCGCTTTTGGAGGCGTCCCGGCCTATCGCTGCCGTATTCGGCTTGATCAGAACGAGTATCTTGCGGCCACGCCGAAGGTCCTCGGCGGCGAACCATAGTTGGCGAGCGCCGCGTCCGCCCTGGCATAAGCACGATTGAGGATGGCCTCATCCAGCAAATTCTTGACGAACACCGTAAGGCTGATCTTATCGCCGGGCAGTAACACGCGTACCGAACCGTTGACCATGAAATAGGGCTTCTGGCGCACCACATTGTCCGGCTCGAAGAAGAACTCGCTGCTGTAGTTCACGGTCCCGCTGTAGCTGACCTTCGCGCCCATCATTTCATGTTCATATGTCAACGTGCCGTTGGCAACGAACTCCTGTGAAAGCGGCAGGCGCTTCCCCTTGGCGTTGAAGGTCGTGTCGATCGTCGCACCGCCCGGCGGGAACGGATTGAAGGTCGCACGTCCCGCATTGGGATAGTTGCTGTATTTCGCGCTGAGCCACTCCAGGCCGCCCGAGAAGGTCAGCCCTTCGGCGAGTTTGGCATCAAGGTCGATATCGACACCGTAAAGCTCAGCGCCGCCCCCATTCTGCAGGATCGGGAAACCAGAAACATAGCGGTTCACCTGCACATTGGCGAAATCATAGTAGAAGCCGGCAATGTTGAAACGCGCGCTGCGGTCTAATAGTTCGGTCTTCAACCCGGCCTCATAGGCATGCAGGCTTTCGGGCGCGAAGGCCGGATTGGTCTGGACGATGGCATTGAAGCCGCCGCTCTTGAAACCCCTGCTGTGCGATGCATAGGCCAGGACATTGTCGTTGATCTGATGATCCAGCGCAATTCTGTAGGTGATTTCCTTGAAGGTCTTGGAACCGAAGTCGGTTTCGACACCCGCAAGGTCCTTGGAGGTCAGGTCGCGCTTCTCATAGGTGTAGCGGATACCGCCGGTAAGCTTGGTGCCGGGAAGCACTTCCAGGGTAGCCTGCGCAAAGGGAGCGATCGATTCCGCGACTTCCTTGTTGCGGGCGTAGAGCGCGAAAGGACCGACGACGATGGTCCGTTCGACGACATTGGTATTGTTGATGTAGAAAGCGCCAGCCATCCAGTTGAACGACGAGCTGTCGTTTGAAACAAGCTGGATTTCCTGGGTGTAGACATCCGACGGGGTATCCGGGAAACGGAGTTCCGAAAGCGTTCCGGGTAGGCCGTCCGTGTCGCCGATCAACTTGGTGTTGCCGGCGCGATAGGCGGAGATCGAAACCAGCCGGGCAAAGCCGAGATCATGATCGATGTTGAGGCTGGCGCCGCCCGTCTTGATCTTGATGAAGCTATCGCGGCCCGCCCGCGTGTCATACCGGCTGTCGACGGGGACATAGCCGCCGGGGCCGGTCCATGCGATGGTCGGGACCGTTCCAGGATAAGGCTGATAGGCCTCGGCCAGATCGTGGCTGTCGCGATAGTCGCCGATTAGGGTGATCGTCGTGTTGTCGCCGGGCTCGAACATCAATTTGCCGCGGATCGAGAAATTATGCTTCGTCTTGAAGGTGTCGTTCCCGGTCGTGAGGTTGTCGCCCCATCCCTTGCCCTGGGTCCGATATTGGGTCGATATGCTGGCCGCCACCTTATCGGACAGACCGCCGGTCAGATACAGGTCGCTGGTGAGGGTCTGGTATTCGTCATATGACAGCCCGGCTTCACCCCCGGCATCATAGCTGGGCCCGCGCGTCGTGATCTGGATTACGCCGCCGGTGGTGTTGCGACCGAACAGGGTGCCCTGGGGACCCTTGAGAACCGCGACCTGGGCAATATCGTTCATATTCTGGATGCCGTCACGCTGCTGCGCGATATAGACGCCATCGATATAGATGCCCACCGGGTTCTCGGTGAAGCCGCTTTCCGTGCCCACGCCACGGATATACGGATTGAAGTTGTTGAAGGATGTCCGCATGTTGAGGCCCGGCGCCACTGCACGCAGTTCGGTCAGATTTTCGATGCGCGCGTTGGCGAGCCGCTCTGCGTTCACGGCGGTCACCGCGATCGGAACGTCCTGAAGATTCTCGGATCGCTTCTGCGCCGTGACCACGATCTCGGCCAAAGCGCCATCATCGTTCGATGCTCCAGGCGCCGAAGTGTCACCTGCGGTCTGCGCGATCACCGGATGAGAAAGGGCGATCAGTAAAGCGGCGGAGCCAAGCAACGTCGCGCGTCGAGCGAAAGAAAAATCATTCTTGTTCATGTTATCCTCCCTATTTCATATTTACATGGCTATATGGATGACTTGCTGACCGAATAGCCGGCCAAGTCATGATCTTATTATTATAGCGCACCGGATATTCCGGATCTGGATGATCCGGCGCGTGTTGGTTTCGGTTCTAACCGGACTAAAGCCTGCCCTCGCTCGCAGCAGCGTTCCGACCGGCTATATGTCCGAAAACAAGGCCCGGCCCCACAGATCCACCGCCGCCGGGATAGGCCATTCCCGTAAAACCCGCGCTGACATTGCCCGCGGCATAGAGCCCGGCGATCGGTTCACCGCGCACGTTGAGCACCTCGGACTTCGCGTTGATCTTGGGCCCACCCTTCGTACCGAGCACGCCGGAATAGATGCGGCAGGCGTAGAAGGGGGCCTGATCGATGGCACCGAGGGTCTGGAGCGTGCCTTCGCGCGACGCATCTCCGAACGCCAAGTCGTAACTGCTGCTGCCGCGCCCGAAGTCGGGATCCGCGCCCTCCGCCACATGAGCATTGTAGCGCTTCACCGTGGATTCCAGACCTTGGGGATCGACCCCAATCTTCTCGGCAAGCTCGCTCAGGCTCGCCGCCGATTCCATCCACTCAGGGATCGCAGTCCCGGGAAGGCGGCCGGCGAAAGGATAGCGTTCCATATATTCCCGATCGACGATGATCCACGCGGGCAGGTTTGGATAATCGAATGCCATCTCGTCGAAATTGTGCATCACCCGGCCGATGTCGTTGTAATTGTGCGCCTCGTTCACGAAGCGCCGGCCGGCCCGGTTCACCATGATCGACCGGGGATTGGCGCGCTCGCCGCCGGTCAGCCGTGTATATTGCCGTCCGTCATATTGCTCGCCGGGGATGCTGATCGCGGGCATCCAGGCTGCTTCCTTCATATTGGCGATGGCCGCTTGCGCTTCCATCGCCATGATCAGGCCATCGCCGTCACAGGATGGCGGGCTCAGCGGCGCTTCGATCGGGCCCGCGAGATGATCCTTTACCAGGACTTCGTTCCATTCGAACCCGCCGCTTGCAAGGATCACGCCCCGTGCCGCACCGATCCTGCGGGTTTGCCCGTCGCTTTCATATTCGAGCCCGATGACCGCGCCGTCCTCGATCACAAGCCGACGCGCCCGCGCATTCAGCCGGAACTCGACACCCTTGTCGACCGCCCCCTTGATCAGCGCCGCCATTAGCGCTTCTCCACCGCCGACCATGCCCTTGGCGATACGATCGCGGATAACCTCGGGATCTAGGAGATTGATGCCGTTCTGGATGTCTTCCCAGCACAAGGGCACGGGATGGCCCGGCACCGAACGGAGATGGGGACGAAGGTCGCCAAGATCACCTCCGCGGAACAATTGCGGCGTCAGCGTCCGTCCAAATGTGCCCCCCGGCTTCTCCGGCTGATAATCCGGCAATCTGGTCGCGTTGAGCTCAAGCGGGCTTTCGGCCTCGATGAAGCGGATCACGTCGGGGGCCTCGTCGACGAAGACCTCCGCCAAATCCATGTCCATCCCACCGAGGGACAGATGGCGCAGATAGGTGAGCGCCTGCTCACGGGAATCGGTCGATCCGACTTCATGCATGTGGTGATTGTTCGGAATCCAAGCGCCCCCGGCCGAAACGGCGCTGGTTCCCCCGAACTTGTCGCTGCGCTCAAGCACCACCGCCGTCGCACCATGGTGCTGGGCGCTCAGCGCGGCAGCCACACCCGCGGCGCCAGAGCCGACCACCACGACGTCAACGGTTTCGTCCCAACTTGGCATTCTTCAAAGTCCTCGTGCTGAGCTGATGCGCGAGCGTGCGGCGGATTCGCGGCGCGCCTCGTGAAACTGGCATGATTTGAGCGTTCGGCGCGGGTACATCGAATGCGACATCGGACCCTATTTCCCCTCCGTTGGCCTTGCAAATCCCTGCCGCGCGAAAATATTCTTTTTTGGCACGGCCGGCGGGTATCTGACCTCTGACATAGTGATACAGAAGTTTGTTGTCAAGACAACGGTTATTTCGATCGATCCTCGTTGAGGTGATATTTTTATGATGAGCCGTCAGGCCGGATGCTCGTCATGGATATGGTAGCTGGTCGCGTTTTCCGTGTTCTATGTCTCTTGGAATAGAGATCAGAAGGAGAGCGACGACCGCTGACAATGGAATGAGCATATGGAACAGAATATCGTAAGACCCTGTATTATCGAAGATAAGACCCGCAACTAGCGGCCCTGTCCCCGATCCGAGTCCGACTATTCCTGCGATCGTTCCCCACAGGAGACCATAATTGCGTAGCCCGAAATATCGCGCCGACAGAATGGCGAGGGCATCGATTTCCGCCCCCACGCCGACACCGATGATCGCAGCCGCAATCACCGCCCACAGGAACGAGCCATCGTAGTTCAGGAATATGATCGGCGCCAACACCGGGATGCCAAGCGCGAACGCACCGATCCACCGGCCATCCATTCGATCGAGCAGGAACCCACTGCCTATCCGGGAAGCTATGGCCGCCATGCCGAAAACTCCAGCGGCATAAGCAGCCGAAGACCGATCCAGGCCGCCGCCTGAGACGATCGGCACGAAATGCACCAACAGCGATGTCACGGCGGCCGTGCCCAGATAGCCCGCGAGCGCCAGTTGGACGAAAGCACGCGAACGGAAACCCTCGGCGGCCGACAGGCCATCGGATGTCCGGCTCGATGTTGCGGGCCGGCCGCTCAGCCGCTCCAGATCGCGCGCATCGAAGAACACCCGCCAGATCAGGGGAAGCACGAACAACAGGCCGACCAGGCCCAGCGTGAGATAGCCGATTCGCCACCCATATTGTCGAGCCAACGCGTCGACGAGGGCCGGACCAAAGAAGGACGCGATCCCGCTTCCGGACAATGTGAATGCCAGAGCGATGCCGCGATGCCTGTCGAACCGGCTGACCACGGCGGCCGACCAGATGGTGGGCTGAATCAGCATGGCGCCGGCCGCGACGAAAGCCCATCCCAGCCACCAGCTCTCGATGGAAGGCCCGGCAAGCGGCAAAGCCAGCAACGCCGCGGAATATAGCGAGACGCCTGCGAGGGCGATGCGTCGCGCGCCGATGCGGTCGATCAATCGACCCACGAAAGGCGAGCATAGCACGGTGGCGACGCTGACGATGGTCAGGCCCGCCGAGATTCCTGCGCGGGACCACGCGAATTCGCGCTGAAGCGGCTCGATGAGAACACCCAGCGTGTACAGGTACAGGGTATAGAACGCGATTCCCGCGCAGGCAGCGGCAACGAGAGAAATGCCGGACCTCTGCAAATTCAGCCTCCCCGGATATCGGCGGAGCGGTCGAAATCCAGACCACCCATCGCTGTTGCCCAACGTTTCGTTCACGAAAATTCTGTTCGCATTGCGCAGCGGCTATGAAGGTCACGATAGTGCGGTATCTTTTCGTTGTCAAAACAACGATATTTTCCGGTGAGATTCCCTGCGCTTTCGTATCGGCTCCCGCCTACGGTGGGAAATGCCTTCCCGGGCCGGAGGATGCCTTCCGGGTGCCTACCCTTCGTTAGCAGGTTAGGCGGGCGAGAGATTCTGGCTGGATCGCAGCTGGGAGAGGATGTCGTGGAGATTTGTCTCCAATCTCGTGATGAGCGCGTCGGCGACTGCCAGGTCGACGCCGTCCACGATGATGCCATAGGTTTGCCGCACCACGTCCATCGAGCGTTCCGCCTCCGTCCTGCCCTTCCCCGTCAGCGATACGAGGATCACCCTCGAATCCGAGCCATCTCGGCTCTTCGTGAGGAGCTTCCTCGTGGCCAGCGCCTGCAATCTCCGGCTGATCCACGCCTTGTCCACGCCCAGGTCACGGCTGATGTCTATCACCGACGCCGATTTGTGCTCCGAGAGATAGGCCAGGATTCGGGCCTCGGTGAAGCCCAGTCCATAGGCATCGCCTAGCATCAGGCGAGCGACGTCTTCCAATGTGTCCGAAACTTTGTGAATACGCGCTGGGATCAGTCGTTCGAACGGTAACAAGCCCTGCCCCTGCTCTTTGCCGCCGGCTGCACCGCTCTTCTTCGCTGACACTTTTGATCTTTCTGCAGAAAAAACCCGCCGCCGTCTTCGCATGGTTCCGCGACCGCCGCCAGTTTGTTCTCCGTTTCACGATATCGTTGTCTTGACAACGATATGTGGGGATGGCAGATCGCTGGTTGTTTCGAAGGACAAGGACGGCAGCGGGCCGCGAGGCGCTGCGCCGGATCAGCAGAGGATGAGGATCAGATGGCGCAGCGACCAGATGACGACGCGATGGCGACGCCGGAAAGCCGAGGCGAGGATCCGCTGGCCATGCAGGACCTGCAGGGCATCTACGATCTGTACGGCCAGCTTCGGGGCTGCCCGATTCGGCATAGCAACGCGCAGGGCGGTTTCCACTGGCTGACGCGCTACAAGGATGTCCGCGACGCGGCGCTGGACTTCCGGCATTTCTCTTCGGCGCTCAAGGGTGTGCGGTTGCCGGCGCATCTCGACACGGGCCGGCTTCCGGCCATCGAGATGGACCCGCCCGAGCATGGCTTCTGGCGCAGCCTGTACATGGAGGCGATAACCCCGGCCCGGCTCAAGGCGGTGGCGCCCCGGCTGGAGGCGATTGCCGACAGCGTGATCGATCGTTTCGCTGCCAAGGGCGAATGCGATCTGGTCAAGGAGTTCGCCAGGCCGCTGCCCGTGCTGGGCCTGTGCGAGACGATCGGCATGACCGGCGTGTCGGTCGAGCGCATCCACGAGCTGGCCGATCGCTTCACCACAACCTCGGGCGCCGATCAGGGCGCGGTCATGCAGCAGATCGGCGCGACCGTCATCGACGAGATCAATGCGCGGCGGGCGCAGCCGCTTGACGACTATCTGACCCGGATCGCGCATGTCGAGATCGAGGGGCGGCCGATGAGCGACGGCGACATCGCGACCTTCATGACCGGCTTCTTCGTCGCCGGTCACGAGACGACCACCTCGGCCCTGGGGACCCTGCTGCTCCATGCGCTGCCCTCGGCCGATCTCAGGGCGCGCATGCTGGCTGACGACAAGGTCATGACCGCGGCGATCGAGGAGGCCGTGCGCCTCTCCTCGCCCTTCCAGGCCTTCCATCGCACCACCGTCGAGCCGGTCGACTTCGGCGACGTCACCATCGCCGCCGACCAGACCGTCCGGCTCTGCTACGGCTCCGCCAACCGCGATCCCGAGATATTCGACAAGCCGGAGGCGTTCAATCCCGATCGCCCCTTCAACACCCATCTCGGCTTCGGCTTCGGACGCCATGTCTGCCTCGGCGCGCCGCTCGCCCGCCTCGAGATCAAGACTGCCTTCAGGCGGCTCCTCGACCGCCTCCCCGACATCCAACTCGTCGAGCCCAGGCCGGACTACATCGTCCAGCTCGGAACACTCATCACTCCCAAATCCTGTCGCGTCTCATTCTCACCAAAAGCGTGACCACAGATCCAAACACATAAACTGTCCGCGCCATCCAATGCATATCGCGGACTGAGGAGAATAATATGGTAAAGTCCTGGGCCTTCGAGTTCATCCCCGCACGTGAGGGATTCACGAAAAGCTATGACGTCGATGATACCGCACTTCGCAATGAAAAAGGAATGGCGCCCGACGAAGGCGCGGCCTATTTCGAATTTTATCTGAACCTCTGGTCGCGCGCCGAAGAACTCGGTTTCTACGGTATCTTCCAGAGCGAGCATCATTTTGGCCGTGGCTACAGCCCGTCGCCCAATCTCCTGATCGCCGCAATGTCGCAGCGCACAAAGAATCTCCGGATCGGTGCCATGGGCATGGTCGTTCCCTTCAACAACCCATGGCGCATCGTCGAAGAGATCGGCATGCTCGACAACCTCACCGGTGGCCGTCTTGAGATCGGCACGTCGGCGGGCATTCCCCACGAACTGGAAAGTGCGGGAATGTCTCCGGCCGAGGGACGCGAGCGGTATGAGGAAGCCCTACAGATCATCGATGCAGGCATCCGCCAGCCGATCATCTCGCACAGCGGTAAATATTGGAACTTCCATGATCTGCGGCTGGTGCCGCGCCCTGTGCAGCAGCCGCATCCGCCGATGTGGACGACCGTCATCAGCATCGAGTCTGCCAGAAAGGCCGCGCGTCGCGGATCGAAGATCACCACGGCGTTCGCGCAGAACGAGCAGATTCGCGAACTTTTCGACGCCTATAACGAGGAAGCGGCCAAGCACGGTCATCCCACGGGGCCCGAGCAGGTTGGGCTGCGGCGACAGATCATCATCGACGAAAGCGAACTGGTGTCGACGTCCCGGTCGGAGAAGCTACAGGACGAACTGCACAAGATGGTCGCGAAAACCGACAAGCGATATGTCGCCCCCGGCCAGAAGGCTTTCGACGCGCCGTCCGGCGGCCATGGTTTCACCATAGGCGAGGATGAATATATCAGCGGCACGCCGGCACAGGTTCGGGAGCAGGTTCTCGAACAGTGCGAACGCACCGGCGCTGGACATTTTCTCTCCATTTTTGGCGGCTGCGACGATCTCGATCAGTTGACCCGCAGCTGGGAGCTGTACGCAGTGGAAGTGAACCCCGCTCTCGCCCGCGCGTGACGAGCGGCCACGTGACGAACCCGAAATCCTGAACAAACAAAAGATAGCGGAGGGTATGACGATGCAGACAGGCACAGTGATCAGCGATAATGCCGAACTGGTTTTCGATTATGAAGGCTCGGGCCCCCTGCTGTTGACAATCTCTGGCGGAGGGGGGACCGCACCCCGCTTCGCGCCGATCTCGTCACTGCTGAAGGACGACTATACCGTCGTCCGCTATGATCGGCGGGGCAATTCCCGGAGCACCGGCGACAAGACAAAACCCCTCGACATGGCCCAGCAGGCCCGCGACGCGGCCGCCATCATCAACGCGCTTGGCAAGGATGGTGCCTATGTCCTGGGCGAAAGCGCCGGGGCGAACATCGCCCTCGCGCTCGTGGCCGATCACCCCAATGTGGTCCGTGGCGCGGTTTTCCACGAGCCGCCGATCATTTCCCTGCTTCCGGATGCGGCTGAGCAGTTCGCTTTTCTGGACGAGGTGGCGGACCTGTACGAGCGCGAGGGAGCCCCTGCCGCCATGCATCTTTTTGCCAAGAGCATCATCGGGTTCGCACCAACCGTGGAAGCCGATGAACGTCGAATGGGCGATGCGGACGCCACCTCCAATCTCGATTTCTTCTTCGCTAAGGAGTTTCATAATATCAGCCACTTCAAGCCTAACCTTGAACGGCTCAAGCACAGCAAGGTCCCGATGGTCGCCGTCGCGGGTAAGAAGAGCGGGACGGCCTATTATGCCCGGTCCACAAAACTGCTGAGCGAGGCCATCGGCTGTCGCTTCAGCCTGATGTCGGAGCATCATCTCGGTTTCATCGCCGAGCCCGCGACCTTTGCAGCGGAGATCCGTCCCCTCCTCAACGACTTGCGCCAGAGTTAGAAACCACAACGACACAGCTTGATGATGCAGGCTTCGGCTTCCGAACCACGGTGGACAGAAGGATCGGCCTGCAAAAGGGAAGGCTTAACTGATGAAGCTGGTACGGTACACGCAAGGCGGCAGCATCCATCTCGGTGCGGTGAAAGGCGACGGCATCGTCGCGCTCGACGGGCTCGGCTATCCGACCATCCAGAGCATCGTCGAGGCCGGCCAGGCCGCGCTCGACAGGATTGCCGCGCATCTCGCCTCGGCCGAACCCGCCCTATCCTTGGCCGATGCGAAACTGATCGCCCCCATCGAAAAGCCGGGCAAATATCTCGCCATCGGCATGAACTACGGCAAGCATCTGGAAGAGGCCGACCGTCTCGGCGTCGCGCGCTCCAAGCATCAGGTGTGGTTCAACAAGCAGACCACCTGCCTGTCAGGTCCTTATGACGATATCGATCCCGGCGTCACCGAGAAGCTCGACTATGAGGTCGAACTCGGCCTGGTGATCGGCAAGCCCGCCAAGAAGGTGAGCGAGGCCGACGCGAAGAACCACATCTTCGGCTATTTTGTCGCCAACGACGTCTCGGCGCGCGACTGGCAGTTCCATTCGTCGACCTTCACCATGGGCAAGTCGTTCGACACCCATGGGCCCATCGGCCCCTGGATCGTCACCGCCGACGAGGTCGCCGATCCTCACGCGCTCGATCTGCGCTGCTACGTCAATGGCGAGCTGCGCCAGTCGAACAACACCGGCGGCATGATCGCGAACATCTGGAAGCAGATCAGCTATCTCTCGACCGCCTTCACTCTGGAGACCGGCGATCTGATCGCCACCGGCACCCCCGAGGGCGTCGGCGTCGGCATGGAGCCGCCGGTGTTCCTGCAGCCGGGCGATGTCGTCCGCTGCGAGATCGACGGCATCGGCACGATCGAGAACAAGGTCGTCATCCCCGCTTGACACCACTCTTCCTCACCAGAAGAAGGATATACTGATGCCCGTGCTCGGCGCGCTTTCCGTCACGCTCGAAGTCCCCGATGTGGGGCCGGGCATCACCTTCTACACCGATGCCGGCCTGGAAGCGGCGGTCGACGGGCAGATCGCCCGCTTCCGCTGCGCCGGGCAGGATCGGGATTCGGTCATCCTGATCGGCGGCGCCGGGAAGAAGCGCCTCCACCACATCGCCCTGCGCGCAGACGGCCTCGACAAGATCGCCGCCGACGCGCCAGCGGCGGGCGGCACGGTGGTCGATGCGCCCGAAGGCTTCACCGACGGGGGCCTGTGGGTCCGCGATCCGCACGGCATGCTGATCCATCTGGTGGAGCGCCCGGCCGATCCCGAGCTGGCCGAAGGGCCGGGCTTCGAGATCAACCGGCCCGGCCGGGTGATCCGCAAGCGCCGCTCGGCGGTGCTTCCGCGCACCGCCTATCCGGCCGCGAAGCCGCTGCGCCTCGGCCATATCCTCGTCTTCTCGCCCGATGTCCCGGCCAGCGTGAAGTTCGTCACCGAGGGGCTGGGCATGGGCCTCGCCGATCGTGCGCAGGACATCATCGCCTTCACCTGTGCCAGGAAGGACAGCGACCATCATGTCGTCGCCTTCGCCAAGTCGCCCGATATCGGCTTCCACCATGCCAGCTTCCAAGTGAACGATCCCGACGAGGTCGGTCGCGGCGGCCGCGCGCTGCTGGCGAAGGCTGGAAAAGGCGATTGGGGCTTCGGCCGCCACACGATCGGCTCGAACTTCTTCCACTATATCCAGGATCCCTGGGGTTCATGGTTCGAATATTATTCGGACATGGATCACATCGACGATTACGCGCTGTGGACGCCCACCAACTATGCGATGGAAGACAGCCTCGCGAGCTGGGGCCCACCCGTCCCCAACGACTTCGTGCACAATTACGAGCTCAAATATATGTAATGAAATTATATTTTCTGTTTTAATTTAAATAGCGTCAATGCTTTATATTAAAAATTCTTTATTATCTATGATATGAAACATTATAACTTAACTCTTATTTATGATTAATTCACTATGGATTCGCTCCATAAGTACGACACTAACACGCTGGGGTGCCTGGTTTTATTTTGGGAAATGCCCTCACTGTTATGGGAGTGATGCCTGGTGGACCGAGAAGCAATATTCTGAATCGAAGTCATCATCCGAATCTAAAATTGCCATAAAGCTTATAAAATGCTCCTCATGCCGACGAGCTTGGAAAAAAACTGATCTGGAAATATCGATATCAACGACTGACTGAAGACATTTGATCCGATTATGCCACAGTCGGACATAACTGCTCTTATCGCCAACGTCATGCAGCGTTGACCGAATGGGCGTTATGTTAATTGACTTTCCTAAACCTCTGCAATAATTGGCTTATCTCGATTGAACCTTAGCTCCGAGCCTATGATAAATTTTGATTGAGACTATATGGGCAAAAGCTGGCAACTTCGCGTCCCGTGCTGGAAGTTCAGCTGAAATCTGGCCGATTAAAAATCGGGCGCCAGGTTAATCCGCTGACCGGCACTCAAGCGATGCACTTCGAACGGCAAATCCCGGGAGCGCATTGTGAAAAGCATCAATATTGCCGCACCCAAAACTCCCATCGCTGAAAGCGAAATTACTACAGGGTCGACCGATGACAGGAGGGCGGCACCGATCGCCGCCGGACCGATCGCGGCCCCCACGCTGACCGCGGCCGTCACCAGGCCGTAGACCGCTCCAAACGCACGGATGCCGAACGCCCTGGAGACGATATAGGCTGTCACCGCATATTCGGACCCCAGCCCGAAGCCGAGCAGGGCCGCGGCCACTAGAAGTGCCGCCTTGCTCGTCCCGATAAGCATCACCATGAAGGCGAGAAACGCGATTGCCGTGATCGCAACCGTCACATACGGCGCGAAATACCGGTCGAGGACCAGGCTCAGCGAGAGGCGGCCGGTGAACATCGCCAAGCCGATGACGGTCATGGCTAATGCCCCAAGCTGGGGATCGGCACCATGCGTCCGGAGGATCACCGGGAAAGTCACTGCCGTCCCGCCCAGTACTGCCGTCACTGCAAGGAAGATCACCGATATCTTCCAGAAGCGCCCCGTTCGCACCGCTTCGCGGACGGAGAGGCCCGGTAGGGTTCGGGCATCGGTGCCGCCGGCCATCGCCGCCTTGGGCTTGCGAAGCAGCAATATGCCCGACAAAAGGATCAACGTCGCGGCACATAGGCCGATGGTGGCGTAGGCATGCCGCCATCCCATCCGCGTGATGAGAAACGCCGCAAAGGGCGGCCAAACAGCGATACCGATTGAACCGGCCGAAAACATGACGCTGAGCGCCATGCCGCGCCGCCGATCGAACCATCCCGACAGCATCTGCGCGTAAGGCACGGGCGAGCCGGCTGCGATCAGGCCCCACATCACGATCATCGCCACCGCAAAACCAGCGGGACTACGCGGCAACAAACCCAACACGGCGAAGCCGAGCGCGAAGGCCGGGGCGCCGGCCAGCGCCACCATTCGGGCACCATATCTGTCGCCCAATAGGCCGACCAGCGGCGCCATAATGGCCGCGACCAGCGCCCCCGGTCCGATCGCCGCCGCGACCGTTGCGGCCGGCCAGCCGGTATCCGCGATGATGTCCGGCAGGAAGACGCCGAACGTGTAGTAGGCGACCGAGGCCTGACCGCAGAAGATGCACAGGCTCGCGCCGAGCAGCACGCCCCAGGCACGTTCGTGCTGCTGCGCCTGCCCATTGCCCCCAGCCCCCTGCCCTGCTTCGCCGGCCCGCATCCTCTGAATCTCCTCAAATGCCCGCCGGAGCGCTGAGCAGGGCCCACGCAGGGTGTCGGCGGCCAACCGTCGGCGCCACCCGCCCAACCCGGCTTCGGCGCCGGATCGGCTCGGGCGGCGGGCTTTCGTCTAGAACTTGTAGGACAAGGTCGCACCGAGCGTCCGTCCGGGCGCGGGAACGATGATGTCGGTGGTATTCTGAGTCTGCAGCGTAGCCGCATAAACCTCGTTGGTTAGGTTCTTGGCCCAGGCGGTGACAGCGATGCCTTTAGCATGGTCTAAGCTCCAGCTCAGCGACGCATTCAACAGATCGTAGGGCTTCTGCTTCAACCGGTTGTCAGGCTCGGCCATCCAGCCGTCGCTATGGAAATATTGGCTGGAAAAAGTCAGATTTCCTTGGCCCAGCGGAACGACATAATCGATCCCCAAGCTGAAAGTCCAATCAGGCGCGAAGGGCAGCTCATTTCCCTTGGCGTCGCCGGCCACGATCGCATTGCCACCGGCTGGAAGCGGCGTGCTGATCTGGGCGTTGGGATAGCTGGCGAACTGGCTGTTGATATAGGACAGGCCGATACTGAGGGTCAGCTGATCAACTGGCTTGGCAGTGATGTCCGCATCGAAGCCATACACCTTGGAACGCGCGGCATTGGTGATGCGGAGCAAGCCGTTCACGATGCTCGCCAGCTGGATGTTGCTGTAGTTATAGTAATAGCCCGAAGCATTGAAGCGCAGCCGGCGGTCGAGCAGGTCCGATTTGATACCCACTTCATAAGCATCTAGCTTTTCCGGCGCGAAGAACTCTGAAGCCGGGGTGAAGGTGGTGGTGTTGAAACCGCCGCTCTTGAAGCCCCGATTATAGGAGGCATAGACCAGCACGTCGGGGCTGAGGCGGTGATCGAGCGCCACGCGCCAAGTCGGCCGCTTCGCGGTCAGCTTGTCGGTCAAGGGCGGCGTGGTGACAGTGGTGCCAGTCGCTCGGGTGAAGATCATACCGCTGGCGTCGAGATGCCGGGTCTCGGCGGAATAGCGCAGCCCCAACGTCAGCGACGTGGCGTCGGTGAATTTGTAGCTGGCCTGACCATAGGCCGCGGGCGACGTCGTCCGCTGATAGCCCTGGAAGGTCCGAACGGCGGGCGGCAGGCTCAGAACGGCGCGATCATAACCGCCCTTGGCCGAGAAATAATAGAGGCCCAAGGTCCAGCTGAATGGTCCGCCACCCGTGGAAACCGCCTGGAATTCCTGGCTGAACTGGCGATCCTTGAACCGAATATTCGCCTGGACGAGCGCAACGGGCAGGCCGTCCGCGTCGAAGGTGACGTCGGTGGTGGATCGCCGATAGGCGGTCAGGCTGACGAGATCGAACATGTCGAAATGATGGGTGAGATCGACGCTGCCGCCGCCCTGCTCGTTCCTATAGGCGGGCTGGAAGTTCGAATTGACGTCGAAGGCGCCGCCGTTGAACGGTACGCCGGTAACCGACTTGGATCCGATCACCGGGCGGCGTGCCGGCCCCGCATCCTTGAGCGTGCCATAATCGCCGCTCAATTTCACCGTTGTCGCATCGCCGATATCCAGCTTCCATTTGGACCTGACGCTCAGATTCTCGGTCTTGTTGACCTCTTGGCCGTTGAACAGATTATGTCCGAAGCCGTCGCGCTGATCATCGTAGGAGATGGCGAGGTCAGCCGCGAGTTGGTCGGACAATCCGCCCGTCACGTAAAGCGACGCGCCGATCCTGTCCTTTGACCCGTAAGTCGCCGTCGCCCGACCGCTGAAATCCTGCTTCGGATCGAGCGTGGTGACCTGGATCAGGCCGCCGGTCGCGTTGCGGCCGAACAGCGTTCCCTGCGGCCCCTTGAGCACCGCGACCTGCTCGATATTGTTGAGCGACAGGATCGAGGAATTGGAGGAAGCGTAATAGACGCCGTCGACATAGATCGCGACCGAGTTCTCATTGCCGCCCCGCGCCTCGCTGGTGCCGATGCCGCGGATGCGGGGCGAGATCGCGCCGGTCACCTGGGTGTAGGTGAGACCGGGGGTCGCGACCGCGATATCGAGCGTGCTCGCCATGCCTTTCGAGGCCAGCGCCTCGCCGCTCAGCGCGGTGACCGCGATCGGAACATCCTGAAGCCGCTCCGAGCGCTTCTGCGCGGTCACGACGATGTCCACGATACCCTGGTCCGCATCATCTCCCGCGCCATCGGCAGCCGCTACCCCCGCCTGGGCGAACGCGACGCCCGGCACGGCAAGGGCCGAAGCCAGCATGGTTGCTGCCAGCCAGACATGGCGATTTCCTGGACGCATCTCTTGTCCTCCCCCTGATGATGATCGATGCGGGGCTCGTCTGGCCCCCCTGTCTGAAGGCTATCCTAGACGGACAACGCCGTCTGAATAGAGGTGTATAGTTCGTATTTAGGCACATATCGTTCGAGATGCCGACACTATGCGGCGCCAATTCGTTTCAATGGAATAGGGCGCCGCCATCGGCCGCCAGGATCTGCCCGGTGACGAACCCGCCATCGTCGCTCGCGAAGAAATAAATGGCGTTCGCGACATCGTCCGCCGCCGCCGGCCGCTTGAGAATCCGGCTACCGACGGCGAATTGCTCGAGCGCGCCGGAAAAATGTCCGGCCGCAACCACGCTCTCGGTCATGGTCATGCCGGGAGAAACGGCGTTCACGGTCACATTGTCGGGGCCGAATTCGGTAGCGAGCGAGCGGGTCATGGAGATGATCGCGCCCTTGCTCGCGATATAGTGCAGCATGCCCGGCGCGCCCTTGAACGCCGTGCCCGATGTGAGGTTGATGATGCGGCCCGATCGCGCGGCCCGCATATGCGGAGAGACCGCCCGACACATCCTGAACATGCCGAGGACATTGACCTCGTAGACGCGCCGCCAATCGTCGATCGACTGCTGTTCGAACGGTTCGGGTGTGAGTTCGGCCGATATCGCCGCATTGTTGACGAGGATGTCGATCCGGCCGAACCGCGTGACGATCTCGTCGACAGTCTCGGTCACGCTCCGATCATCGGTCACGTCGAGGGTCATCGCATGAACGTACAATCCCCGTTCGGCCAGCGTCCGGGCCGAGATGTCATGGCCCTTGATATCGGCGAGTACGACGGTGGCCCCCTCAAGCGCGAACCGCTCCGCCGCCGCGAAGCCGATGCCGTAGGTCGCTCCGGTCACCAAAGCAATCCGGCCATCCAGCCGGCGCGATCCCATTCCACCCATCTTCCAACCTTCCATCCGGACCGGCCAACGGCGGGCCGATCACGCTAGCGCAGAACGTCCGCCCCCGGGAGCGCCAGCGCCTGGCCCCCATCGGCGTTCAGCAAGACGCCGGTGACATAGCCGGCAAGGTCCGAAACGAGGAACAGGATCGCCCTGGCGATATCGTCGGGCACGGCGACCCGGCGCAGCGGATTTCCCCCGGCGATCCGGGCCCAGGCTTCGGCGGGCAGCAGATCCAGCAAGCGGGGGGTCGCGACGAAGCCCGGCACGACCGCATTGACCCGCACGCCGGAGGGCCCCAGTTCCTGCGCCGCGCAGCGGACGTATTGATGGAGCGCCGCCTTGGCTATCCCATAGACCGTCTGGTTGGGACTGGCCGTCATGCCGGCGAGCGAGCCGATGAAGGTCAGGCTGCCGCCGCCCCGCTCGGCCAGCATCGGTCCCGCGATCTCGGTGGCGAGCATCGCGTGGCGCAAGACGATATCGATCTGCCGGCCGACGGCCATATCGTCGAGTGCGCCGATCCGCGCTTTCATGGCCATGCCGACGATGTCGACCACACCGGCGAAGCGGTTCCCGAAACGGTCGGCGGCCTCGGCGAACAACGCGACCATATCGTCGCGATCGATCGCATCGGCGACATGCGGCACGCCGCCCACCGCGGCGGCGATCGCCTGCGCCCGTTCGGCGGATCGATCGACACACATCAGGTCGGCCCCCGCGCCCGCGAGCGCTCGACAGGCTGCGTCGCCGAGACCGCCGCCGCCCGCTCCCAGCACCACATAGGCGCGCCCGTCGAGCCGCGCGGCGCGGAAAGGATCCTCAAGCGCCATGAAGAAACTCGACGGCCAGCCGCTGAAGCCTAGGCGACGCCAGCACATCGGTATGCTCGGTATCGGGGATGACCACCGCCCGGCCATTGGGAAGGGCAGCGGCGACGACATGGGGATCGCCCACGATCGGATCGAGCGCGCCGGTGGCCAGCAGCACCGGCCCGTCGATAGCGGCAAGATCGGACGGCACCGGCACCGCGCGCGGCGACGACAGGCATGCGACCAGCGGCGCCAGTTCGTTGCCGAGCGCGAGCAACATGGCGGCGAAACCGGCCAGACCCGGCGGCACATTCTCCGGGTCGCTCCCGTCCAGCGCCTTGATGAACAGGCTGGACTGGACATGCGCGAACAGGTTCGCACCGACGCTGACCGTCACGAGCGAGGCCATCCGGCCGGGGTGCTTCCGCGCGATGTCGAAGGCGGTGCGCGCGCCCATCGAATGGCCGATGAAATGGGCGCGCCCGATATCGAGATGGTCGAGCAGGTTGAGCACGTCCGCGGTCATCTGCTCGGCGGCATAGGCCGAAGGCTCCAGAGGCTTGTCGCTCAGGCCATGGCCACGGCTGTCGAGCGCCACCGCCCGCAAGCCCCGCGCCTCGAACAGATCGAACCAGCCCTTTTCGATCCAGCAGGTCCGGGCGCTCATTCCGAAGCCGTGCAGCATGACGACCGGCGTGCCCTTGCCGCCGGCTTCATAGTTCAGCTTCAACGCACCACTGTCGAATGTCGGCATGATATCGTCACCTCTCTCGGATCTGGGAGCATGTCGCGCTTGCCGAAGCGTCGCGCATTATCGGTGCGAGACGCTCCCGCAGCTCGGTTTTCGAGATCTTCTCCAGGAGGCCGCGCGGCAGACGGTCGACCATATAAACCGCGCTCACGACCTTGAAATCCGCGAGATTTGCGCCGCAATAATCGATGATCCGCCGGGCAAGATGGTCGGTGGGGCCTTCTTTGGGGACCACGAAGGCGACCGGCACCTCATCGAGCATATAATGCGGCTGCCCCACGACCGCGCAGTCCTCGACCAGCCCCGATTGGAGGATAACGGCTTCGATTTCCGAGGCGGCGACATTCTCGCCGCCGACCTTGAGCATATCCTTGTCGCGGTCGCCGAACAGCAGATAGCCGTCGTCCGTGACCAGGATGACATCGCCGGTGTCGAACCAGCCATCGGCGTCGAAGGCCTTTTCGGTGGCCTCCGGCGCGCCATAATATTCCTTGAACAGCGAGACGCCGCGCACCCCGCGGACGTACAGCCGGCCGCGCTCGCCCGGCCCGGCGATCGCGCCATCGGGCTTGCGGATCGCGATGGCATATTCGGGCGCCGCCCGCCCTATCGAAAGCGCAGGGCCCAGATGATGGGCATCGCAGGTAATGCCCTGGCTGAGGGTCTCGGTCATGCCCCACCAACCCAGCGTCGGGATACCGAATTGCCGCGACGCATCGGGCATGTGCACCGAGGTTCCCCAGAACCTGTAATGATGGCGCGGTACCGCGATCCCCTCCAGCGCCTTGACCGTGAAGGGAATGGTCGAGAGCCAGGTCGTCTTGTGCTTGAGCGAAACCTCCCAGAAGCGCGACGCCGAAAAACGGGGCTGGAGCACCAGCGTGGCGCCGCACCACAAGGTCGAGAGCATCGAATAGGATTGGGCGTTGGTATGGAACATGGGCAGGAAGACGAGGGCGACATCGTCATGCTGCAGATGCATGTGGCCGGACGATATCATCCCGCCCCACAGGCCGTTGGCATGCGTCCATAGCACCGCCTTGGGCCGCGACGTCGTACCCGAGGTGAATTGCACGCCGAGATCGGCGAAAGGATCCACTATCCTTTCAGGACAACCTGCGATATCGCTAAACAGATCGGCGAACCGAACCATGGGGGCCTCAGGCACGGGATCAGCAGGCTTTCCGGCGTCATTGTCGGTCACCGCGACGAAGCCGAGCGCGGGGCAGGCATCACGGACCATGCAGGCGAAAGCGGGCTGGGTTATCGCGCACACCGCGCCGGTATGTTGGGCGAAATAGCTGAGATCCCGCGCGACCGATCGAGTGTTGGTCGAGACGACGATCGCGCCCAGGATCGCACAGGCGAACCAGCTGATCAGGAATTCCGGCGAATTGTCGAGGTGGAGCAGGACGAAATCGCCCTGCCGAATGCCGCGCCCAGCAAGACCGGCGGCGAGTGATCGCGCGCGGCTGCGGAACCGGTCATAGCTCCAAGTCTTGGTCTCGCCGTCAAAGGGCTCCCAGATCAGAAAGGGCTTGTCCGGCACCCGATCGGCCCAGCTGTCGAGCAGCCAGGGGATATCCATCCCGCGCATCGCATCGCGCAGCGACTGATCGCGCTTGTCATCAAGGATGTTGCTCATGCCCTCTGCCGCCATCGGCTCGCCGGACAGCTGCTCAGACCGGCTCGGCGCAGCGGAGCGCCTCGACGACATGAGCGATTATGGCATCGATCTCGGAAGCGCTGTCCGCCACGCCCACCAGATAGCGGTCCGGCCGGACCAGCATCGCAGCCCCGCCCAGCGGCGTCAGTGCATCACGCACCGTGTCGGTCGCATCGGCAAGGATGACCGCATCCAACGCCTCAAGCGAAGCCCTGGTAAGGGGCGACAGCTCCTCGATCAGCGCGGGATCGCCCACGAGCGCGAACCGATAGCCAACATGATCGTCGAGCAGCCTGCCGTCGGCGAGGCGCGGCTGCGGCGAAAGCCTTCCCCCCGCCCTGGCGAAAGGGGGATGCAGTCCAGGCCCCATCAGCGGCCGTGCCTGGGCATGCTCGTAATCCTGCCGCTTCATCGCGGCCAGCTCCTCCTCGGTCGCGGTCGCCATCCACTGCAATTTCTCGCCGACATCCCCGGCGATCCTGACCAGCATATGGGCGTGCGGCCAGCGCTCGGACTGATAGCTGTCGAGGATCGCGTCCGGGGAGGTACCCTTGACGACGCGCGCCAGCTTCCATGCGAGGTTCGTGGCATCGCGAATAGCCGAACAGACACCCTGGCCAAGGAAGGGCGGCGCAAGATGGACGGCGTCACCGGCAAGAAGAATCCGTCCTTTGCGCCAGTTCTCCGCCACCCGGGAATGGAAATGATAAACATGCGCGCGCAATACTTCATAGTCGCCCGGCTTGAACCACTTGCCTACAAAGTCGGCGATCGCCGTGTCGCTCTTCACCTCGGTATCGCTGCGATCCTCGCTCATCGAAAATTCGAAGCGCTGCATATTCTTGGGCATCGGAACATAGGTGATCGTTTCCTCGGCGGTCACCTTGGTCCAGGCTTCGCGTGACAGATCGAGTTCGACCCCGTCATGGACGTGGATGTCGACGATCATCCAACGCTGGCTGGGGGCCAGCTGCTCCCACGCGCTGCCGATGTGCTGGCGTGCGAAGGAGTTCGCTCCATCCGCGCCGACGACATAGCCGACGGTGACCTGCTCGACGGGGGCATCCCCGCCCGACTCGGCATCGCGGAAGTCGATCACGACGCCATCCCGGCCTTCCTCTAGGCCGACCACCTCACAGCCGAGTTTCAAGGTCGCGCCGTTGCGACGTGCCTTAGCCCGAAGATAATGCTCGATCTCCGGCTGAACGAAGAAATAGTCGCTCAGCCAGCCCTGGTCGGTCGGCTCGGGATCGATCGCGGCGAAGCCCGTGACGCGCTGGTCGAGCGCGTTATAGATCGAATAGTCGCTGGACGGTATGACCGTCCCCGGCAGATCGTCGACGATGCCGAGATCCCGGAACGTCCGCATGATCTCATCATCGATGTGCGCGGCCCGCGGAATCTCCAGCACATCAGGCCATTTGTCGAACACGATCACGCTCAACCCGCTGCGCAGCAGCAAGTCGACCAGCACACCTCCGCACGCGCCATAACCGATAACGCCGACATCGAACTTCTGAGACATTCAGGCTGCCCTTGATTGGAGATTTGGGAGGAAAGCCCCGGTGGCCACGGCTTATTCGGGCTCGACGGGCTGCTGTAAGGCGGTGATCTCGCCGAATGTCGGCGAGATGGGCGGCGACCAGATCGACAGGATATCGTCTTCGATCGAGACATTGCTCGCGACATGGTCGTCATTGACCATGTCGCCATCGACGCAGTGCTCCAGCTTGTGGCCGAACGGGTCGCGCCAATAGTCGAACACCTCACTGCCCAGGATATGCCGGCCGACCCCCCATTCGTGGAAATGGCCGGCGGCCTTCAAATGCTGGTGGCCGAGCATGAGATCGTCCCAATCGAGCGCGACGAAGGCGCAATGGTCGATCGCTGCACGGTCGGATTGCATCAGCGCCACCGTGTGATGATCCGTATAGCGCTCGCCCAGGCCGCAATGGAGGAAGGCCACCACGGTCGCGTCCGGGGCGCCCGCGTAGAGCCGGTCCGAAATCTTCATTCCCAGCAGGCCCTCATAGAAGGCCCGGGCCGCGCCGAAATCGGGACAGGCCAGCACGGCATGCTCCAGCCGGCTTACATGGGTGGGACCACGGAGCGGCCGCTGAAAGGTGCCGAGCCGCGGGTTCACGCCCGCATGGTTGAGCACCAGCGGCGCTCGGACAGCGACCGGCGGCGCCACCTCAAGGCCATGCAGGATATCGACCCGGAAACCGTTGGGATCGGACAGCACCGCCCGCACGCCACCGCCGGGTTCGTTCGATTCTTCCACATCACGGCCGGCCTGGGCGGCGATGGTCTCCAGCTCCGCCCGGCTATCGACCGTGAGGCCGATCCCCACCCCGCGCGCCTGCGGGCCACGCTCGGTGATGTGGATATGATGGCTGTCGCCCGTGCCGCGCATGTAAAGCGCCGAGGTGCTGCGGCTGGCACGCCGCAGCCCGAAATCGAGCAGGAAGCGCTCCATCAGATCCAGGTCGGGCGCCTGATAGCGCACATAGGCGATGCCGGTGACGCGGGCCATGGCGTCAGGCGTCCGTCGCGGTCGGCGCCGATCGGGCCCCCGGCTTCCGTCCATAGGACGCGACGATCGCCGCCTCGACGTCGGTCCGGCTTTCGGGCGCGCGATGGTGCCCCTCGGCATCGGCGACGGGGTTGCTGAGCGTGCCGACGCCGGTCACCGAAATTTCACAGACATCGCCATGCTGCAGCAACAGCGGCGGCTGGCGCAATATGCCGACGCCTTCGCCCGATCCCGTCACGATGACGTCGCCGGGCAGCAATTCGGTGAACTGCGAGATATAGCTGATCAACTGCGGGAAGGTGAACAACAGGTCGCCATAGGGCATGTCCTGGACGATCCTGCCATTGACGCGGGTGGTCAGATGCAGCGCTTCGGGGGGGCCGGCTTCGTCCGGCGTCACCAGCCATGGCCCGAAGGCGCCCGACCGGGGGAAATTCTTGCCAGCGGTGAACAGAGGCGAATGCATCTGGAAATCGCGCAGCGACCCGTCGTTGAAGCAGGCATAGCCTGCGACATGGCCAAGCGCCTGGTCTTCGGGCACGAACCGGCCATAGCTGCCGATGACGATGGCGATTTCGCCCTCATAGTCGAAGAGCGGCGTGCCGTTGGGCTTTTCAAGAGGCACGCCATGGCCGACCTGGGCGCGCGCCGTCCGCATGAACAACCATGGCCGCTGCGGCTTGACGGGGAAAAGCCCCAGCGTCTCGCCGACCTCGTCGAAATGCGACTGGGTGTTGAGCCCCACACAATAGATGGCGCCGGGATTGGGGATGACGGGCAGGAAAATGACGTCGTCGGGACGATGATCGGCGGGCGCCTCCAGCAGGCCACGATCGAGCGTGTCGAGGCCCCGTTCGAGTAGCGCTTTCAGATCGGCGATCCCGTCCAGGCGCGAACCGAGATCGACGATGCCGTCGTCGCGGACCAGCCCGAAGCTGTCGCGGCCGCCGGCCCGGTAACTGGCGAGTTTCATGATGTGCTTCCCTATAAGGGCCTGGATGTCAGGCGAGGCGATAGAGGGTGACGACGGCCGCGCCCGGCACGCCGATATTGTGCTGGAGCGCGATGCGGGCATCTTCCACCTGCCTCGGCCCGGCCCTGTGCCGCAGCTGGTTGCAGAGCTCGTAGCATTGGGCGAGGCCGGTCGCGCCGATCGGGTGTCCCTTCGACATGAGCCCGCCCGACGGATTGACGACGAACTTGCCACCATAGCTATTGTCCCCGTCCTCGACGAGGCGAAGCGCACCGCCGGCTTCGCACAGACCGAGCGCCTCGTAGGTCAGCACCTCATTGGGCGTGAAACAGTCGTGCAGCTCGACGAGCTGGACGTCGTCCGGCCCGACCCCGGCCTGCTCATAGGCTTGCGCGGCAGCACGGCGGCTCGCATCCGCGCCGACCAGCGCGATCGGGTCTTCCCAGGCGATCGGCCGATCCGTCGCCATCGCCTGGCCGATGATCTCGACCGACCCGCTGATGCCATGGCGGCTGGCGAAATCCTTGCTGCAGATGACGGCCGCCGCCGCGCCGCAGGAGGGCGGACAGCACATCAGCCGGGTAAGATAGTCGAGATAGAAGATCTTGGATTCCAGAACCTCATCGACCGTCAGCGGCGCGTTGAGCAGGGCAAGCGGATTGCGCTCGGCGTGGCGCCTGGTCTTCACCGCGACCTTGGCGAAGATGTCGGAAGAAACGCCGTAGCGGCGCATATAATGATCGCCAGCGGCGCCGAACATCCGCAGGCCCACCGGCGCTTCGGGATAGCCCATGGCGCCGAGCGCATCGGCATAGACGCCGGATGGATATTCGCGCTCCGGCCAGCGCGTTCCCAGCGCCCCGGGCTCCATCTCCTCGAAACCGAAGGCCAGCGCGCAATCGACCGCACCGGATTCGACCGCCTGCCGCGCGAGGAACAACGCGGTCGAACCCGACGAGCAATTGTTGCTGACGTTGACGATCGGGATGCCGGTCATGAAATTGTCGTAAAGCGCGATCTGCGCGCCGCCCGAATCCCCGTAGATGTAACTGCCATAGGCCTGCTGGATCAGGGTGGGATCGATCCCGGCTTCCTCGATCGCGCCCTTGATCGCGCGGGACGCCATCACCCGATAGGGCTCCTGCATCCCGGGCTTGACGAACTTGGTCATATCGACGCCGGCGACGACTGCGTTGGGCATGGGGAATGATCCTGGCAAAGGGTTGGGAAGAAGGGATCGCGAACGGGTCAGCAGGCGATGCGCTCGGCATCGGCCTCTTCCAGCTCCGGGCGCTGATCGGACCGTCTCACGGCGCGTGCGCGAACGAAGCCAACGCTCATGTCTCTCTCCTCGCTCGGTCTTTCGCCCGGTCCGCCAGGGTCTGGCGGTGGCCGCATTTCATCGGCCCGTTGTGGAAGAGAGTTTGCATTGAGGCGGTTAGGACGTATAGCTTATTATCGTTCGTTTTTAGACACTGTAAGTCCGAGGCCTCGATATGGATGTGTTGAGTGAGATCTTCTCGTCGATCCGGATCGATGGTTCCGCGCTGGCGGAGATGCGCTGCGGCGGAGACTGGGGCGTGGATATGGGTGCCGGCGACGGCATCATTTTCCACTATATCACCGAGGGCGAGTGCTGGCTGCTCGGCGGGACAACGCCGACCCGGTTGTCGGCCGGTGACCTCGTGGTCGCGATGCATTGGCCGGCCCATGCCCTGGCCTCGTCACCCGAGAGTCCTCTCCAGACCGCGCTGGATCTCGTCACCGAGAATCACTCGGAGTTCTGGACGGGGGGCACGCTCGATCGCCCCAACATCCTGACCGCCGGGACGGACACGCCCGATGTGCGGCTCCTATGCAGCCTGTTCACCCTCAAAGGGCGTGGTGCTTCCATCCTCATCGACAGGTTGCCCGCCCTGATGCATCTGAGCGCCAAGGATCAAAGCCTCGCACCGCCGCTCCGGATGGCGCTGGATTTCATCCATTATGAAAGCCAGACGACGCGGCCCGGCTATGTCGCGGTGGCAAGCCGGCTCGTCGATCTGTTGTTCATCCAGGTGCTGCGCGCGGTCATCGAGCAGCCGACCATCCAGATCGGCCTGCTTGCGGGCCTCGCCGATCCGAACGTCAGCCGCGCGCTCGCCGCCATCCACTCGTCTCCGTCCAGCAACTGGACCGTCGCGACGCTGGCGCGCGAGGCGTGCCTGTCGCGCACGACGTTCGCCGAACGGTTCCGACAGATGGTGGGATTGACCCCGATTCAATATGTCGGGCGATGGCGCATGACGATCGCCGAAGACCTGCTGAGCCAGTCGAACCAGACGATCGAACAGATCCGGACGCAACTGGGCTATGGCAGCAGCTTCGTGTTCGCCCGCGCCTTCCGCGCACACAGCGGCCAGTCGCCACGCGAATATCGCCGCAAGGCGCAGACCGAAACACCCGAGACCTGACGGCAGGGCGGCGCCCGGCCGCGCGCCGCCCTATCAGGCCGGCTCGAGCAGCCCGAGCGCGGTGGCACCCGCGATCTTCGCCTTATCCTCGTCGCTCGCACGGATCTCGTCGACGAAATCGATCGGATCGAACATGGCGGCCGGATAGTCTCCCCCCATGACCACCCGATCGAGGCCGACGCGCTCGATGAGCAATTCGAGGGTGCGGGCATCATATGTGCAGCTATCATAGTAGAAATCGCGCAGATATTCGCTCGGCATCTTGGTCAGGTTCTTCGCGGTGAACGGCTTGTCCGTCACGTTGCGGTCGAGCCGGCCCATATAATGGGGCATATAGCCCCCTCCATGCGCCATGACGATGCGGAGCCCCGGAAAGCGGTCCAGCACGCCTTCGTACATGAGCGAGGTCATGACCCGGACTTCCTCGATTGACTGGCCGATCGAATTCCACATCGCATAGTCCTGGAACCACATGTCCCGCACACCATCGGGGTGGATGAAGACGACCAGCCGGTTCTCGGCGATATAGCTCCACAGATCGCCGTAGCGCTCATGGCCGAGATAGAAGCCGCGATAGTTGGCGGGCAACTGGATCACGCGGAAGCCCATCGGCCGGCAGCGTTCCAGTTCCGCCAAGCACATGGCCATATCCCCGAGCGGCGGCGATATGGTGCCGGCGAAACGGTCGGGATGGCGCTCCACCCAGCGCAGGCACTCGTCGTTCACCAAGGCACTCAGGCGCGCCTCCTCATCCGGCGATGCCCAGCTCCGGCTCTGAACGGCATCCGCGGAGGTGAGCACGTTCATGTCGATGCCGCGCGCATCCATATCCTCGAGCTGAAGCGCCGGATCGAACATCTTGTGGACCCATCCCAGATCGCCCGGAACCGGATTCTTGCCGAAGCAGGTCGCGACGCTGTGCGACTGCGACGCATCGAACGCATCTCGCTGCAGGAAATGGGTGTGCATATCGACGCATTTGTCGCAGTGGCAGCGAAAGCGGTTGGCAACCGAAACAGACATTCCCCATCCTTGCTATTTATTTCTCGTCGGCGCGCAAATCCGAATTGCGGTTCTGAGGCCGAGCGCGACCGGTGTATCAGCTGTCCGTCAAAGATGTAGCCGCAAGCCGTTCGGCATTGCGCACAATTCGTCCGTGACCAGCACCGCTCGAGATATATTCAATGGTCGGATTGAGGTGGTGCCGGAATATTGGACAGGGTGTTAAGCTAATCCCGACCTGAGGAATGGACGGGAATGAAGACGACGAGAAAGCGGTATTCACCGGAGTTCAAGGTGAAGGTGGCGCTGGAAGCGATCCGTGGAGATCTGACGCTGGCGGAGCTGGCGGCCAAGCATGGCATCCACCACACGATGATCGCGACGTGGAAGCGCCAGGCGATCGGGGGATGTCGGCGACATTCTCCGGGGCGGGTGAGGCAGCCAAAGCTTCCAGTGAGGCCGATCTGGACCGGCTGCACGCGAAGATCGGGCAGTTGGTGGTGGAACGGGATTTTTTAGCGAAGGCCTTCGGTCGATGAGCGTGGACCGGAGACGGTCGATGGTCGAACCTGCTCACCAGCGTCTGTCGATCTCGACGCAATGCCGGCTTCTGTCGATCAGCCGGTCGTCCTATTACTATGCGCCGGTCCCCGAGACGGAAGAGACGCTGGCGCTGATGCGGGTGATCGACGCGGCGTTTCTCGACATGCCCTGGTATGGCAGCCGCCAGATGGTCCGCCATTTGCGGCGCGACGGTCATGATGTCGGTCGTCGGCGTGTACGGCGGCTGATGGCGAAGATGGGCCTGGCGCCGATTTACCAGCGCCCTCGGACCAGCGATCCGCATCCTTCGCACAGGATTTACCCCTATCTGCTGCGCAAGCTGGCGATCGAGCGGCCCAACCATGTCTGGTGCGCCGACATCACCTATCTCCCGATGCGGCGAGGCTTCCTGTACCTGGTGGCGATCATGGACTGGGCGACCCGCAAGGTGCTGGCGTGGAAGCTGTCCAATACGATGGATGCCGGCTTCTGCGTCGATGCCTTGAAGGAAGCGCTGGCGCGCTTCGGGAAGCCTGGGATCTTCAACACGGATCAAGGCAGCCAATTCACGAGCTTCGACTTCACCGCCGTCCTGCGGGATGCCGAAATCCGCATCAGCATGGATGGCCGGGGCCGCTGGATGGACGATGTCTTCATCGAGCGGCTGTGGCGGTCGTTGAAATATGAATGCGTCTATCTCAACGCCTTTGAAACCCGCTCGGAGCTGAGGACTGGTCTCGGCAGGTGGATCACCTATTACAACACCCAGCGACCGCACTCGGGCCTGGCCGGGAGAACCCCGGCTGAGGCCTATGGGCGGATCGACGCTTCGTCACATGGGGGGCATGCCCCCCATGTGACGATGACCAAAATGGCGGCATAATGAACCGCGCCGGGTTTGTCGGAGGCTCCAACTCTTGAGTAGATGGAGCCGATATGAGCAAGACAACGAACAGATTTGCGCCGGAAGTACGCGAGCGAGCGATCCGGATGGTGCTGGATCACGAGCGGGATTACCCATCGCGCTGGGCCGCGGTGGTATCGATTGCCGAGAAGATCGGCTGCTCACCGCCGACGCTGCATGAGTGGGTAAAGAAGGCTGAGGTCGACAGCGGTAAGCGGGCGGGTGTCCCAACCGAAGTTGCCGACAGGGTGAAGGCACTGGAACGCGAGGTTCGCGAACTGCGGCAGGCCAATGAGATTCTCCGCAAGGCATCGGCATATTTTGCTCAGGCGGAGCTCGACCGCCCGTTCCGGCGATGATCGCGTTCATTGACGATCACCGCGATGCCTATGGGGTCGAGCCGATCTGCCGCGTCCTGCCGATCGCCCCATCCACCTATCATGAGCGCGTCGCGCAGCGACAGGATCCGACACGCCTGTCGGCGCGGGCGCAGCGGGATGTGGCTCTCAAGCCGGAGATCGCGCGCGTGTTCGCCGAGAACTTCGCGGTCTACGGCGTGCGCAAGGTCTGGCGGCAGATGATGCGGGAGGGCTTTCCAGTCGCCCGCTGTACGGTCGCTCGGCTTATGCGCGAGATGGGCCTGGCAGGGGTGATCCGGGGCAAGCCCGTGCGCACCACGATCAGCGACAAGGCTGCACCGTGCCCGCTCGATCACGTCAACCGCCGCTTCTACGCGCCAGCGCCGAACATGCTGTGGGTGTTGGACTTTACCTACGTCGCGACGTGGGCGGGATTCGTCTACGTCGCCTTCGTCATTGATACCTATGCTCGGCGGATTGTCGGCTGGCGGGCCAGCAGGACGGCGCATGCCAGCTTCGTCCTCGATGCCCTGGAACAGGCGCTTCACGATCGACGGCCGATTCATCGGGGCGGCCTCATCCATCATAGCGATCGAGGCTCGCAATACGTCTCCATTAAATACACCGAGCGCCTCGCCGAAGCCGGGATTGAGCCATCGGTCGGCAGCGTCGGCGACAGCTATGACAACGCTTTGGCCGAGACGATCAACGGCCTCTACAAAGCCGAGGTGATCCACAGGCGCGGACCATGGCGCAGCTTCGAAGCAGTGGAGTACGCTACCCTCGAATGGGTCGACTGGTTCAACCATCGCCGGCTGCTGGAGCCCATCGGCAACATCCCGCCTGCCGAAGCCGAAGATCAATATTATGCTGCCGCAGACAACATCGATATGGCAGCGTGACTCACAACCCAACGCCTCCGGCAGACCCGGCGCGGTTCAATCAGCATATCCCGAGCATCAGTAGATTGACGTCCCAACAGAACTGACCTGCTCGCTTCGCCCGAACGCACGGGCAAGACTGGTCGTCGCCTTTGCGAGAAGACCCACGTCCGAACCTACACTGACAAAACGACAGCCGGCATTCAGCGCGCGCCTCGCGATCACCTCATTCGCCGCCAAAGTTCCTACCGGCTTTCCGACTTCGTTCGCCGCAGCGACTACCGTTTCAAACGCCGATTGAACGGTTGGGTGATCGGGCTTTCCGAGATGACCTAGACTGGCAGCGAGATCGGAGAGACCTACAAAAAGCGCATCGATCCCATCCGTTGCTGCGATTTCCTGCACGTTCTGCACGGCCGCAGCTGTCTCGATCTGAGCAATGATACAGAGCCCGTGCATAGCCGTTTCCAGATACGCGGGCTGTCGATTCCAGCCGGACGCTCTGGCTAGAGCGCTGCCGACGCCGCGGATGCCAGCGGGCGGATAGCGGGTAGCAGCGACGACTTGCCTTGCATGGTCTTCCGTTTCTACCATCGGAATGAGCAATGTCTGCGTACCGATATCAAGCAGTTGCTTGATCAAATTGGCGTCGCCGGACAGCGGACGGACCACAGGCTCAGCGGATGTCCCTGCTATTGCTTGCAATTGCGCCAAGATACTTCGTAGGTCGTTGGGCGCGTGCTCGCCGTCAACCACTACCCAATCGAAGCCGGCGCTCGCGCACAGCTCGGCCGTATAGGGATTGGCCAACCCCAACCATAATCCGATCTGCGCGTCGGCAGAACCCAATCGGTCCTTGAAGCGGTTGGTCACGATGCGTTTCCCGCGAAGCGGCAACTCATCGCGCCGAGTGGGCCATAATCGACATGGAAACTATCGCCGGGGCGGGCTTGGACAGGGCGTGTGAACGATCCGCCGAGGATGACCTGACCAGGCTCCAATGCGACGCCGAACGGCGCGAGCTTATTGGCGAGCCACGCCACACCGTTCGCCGGATGGTTGAGCACCGCCGCGGCGACGCCCGATTCCTCAATGACCCCGTTCCGATAGCAGATCGCCGAAACCCAACGCAGGTCAAGCGCATCCGGTCTGATCGGGCGCCCACCCATCACCACGCCGGCATTAGCGGCATTGTCGGAAATCGTGTCGACGACTTTCCGGGTCGTCCCTTTTTCCCGGTCGATCTGCTCGATGCGAGCATCGATGATCTCCAGCGCGGGAATGACATAGGCCGTGGCGTCGAGCACATCAAAAATCGTGCAGGACGGTCCCGCCAGCCGCTTTTCTAGGATGAAGGCCAGCTCAACTTCGAGCCTCGGCACGATAAAGCGGGCAAAGGGAATCTCGGCCCCATCATCGAAGAACATGTCGTCGAGAAGGACACCATAATCGGGCTCGCTGATGTTCGACGAATATTGCATCGCCTTGGACGTCAGGCCGATCTTGTGGCCGCGAATGGAACGGCCCGCGGCAAGCTTCAGATCCACCCAGGCCTGCTGGATCGCATAGGCATCGGTGATCTCGATGCCGGGATATAGGCGAGAGAATTGTTCAATCTGCCGGCCGCTGCGTTCCGCCTCGTCGAGCCTGAAGGCCGCCGCCCGAATGAGATCCGAGTTCAGCACGATGCCATCTCCCTGATATGTGCGACGGTGGTTGGCCCAAGCGAGATGAGCTTGAGGTTCTGATAATCGTCGAGCCCGTAGCGCGACCCTTCCCGGCCATAGCCAGACTGCTTGATCCCGCCGAAAGGCGCCTCCTCGGTCGATATCGCGACCTGATTGATCCCGACCATTCCGGCTTCGAGCGTCTCTCCCAACCGCCATATCCGATCGGCATCGCGGGTGAAGGCATAGGCGGCGAGCCCGAAGCAACTATCGTTCGCGATGCGGATCGCCTCGACCTCGTCGGCGAAGCGCTGCAATGCGACCACCGGCCCGAACGTCTCTTCCCGTGCGATCATCATTTCGGGGGTGACATCCGCCACCAGGGTCGGCTGGTAGAAGCAACCCCGCGCCTGTCCGCCACACAGCAACCGCGCTCCCCGCGCCAAGGCATCCGAGAGCTGACGATCGATCTTCTCCACGGCGGCGGCGCTGATGAGCGGCCCTATGTCGCTCATCGGATCGTTGGCCGGCCCCGCCACCAGCCGCCGGATCCGCTCAGCCAGGCGCGCCACGAATCCGTCGTAGATCGAGGCCTGGACCAGAACCCGGTTTGGCGACACGCAGGTCTGCCCAGCATTGCGGAATTTGGCGGCGATCAGTCCGTCCAGAGCATGGTCCAAGTCCGCATCCTCGAAGATCAGGAAAGGCGCATTGCCGCCAAGCTCCAGCGAGAGTCGCTTGAGGTCCGCGCTCGCGAGTTCCGCCAGATGCCGTCCGGTAGCCGAGGAGCCGGTGAAGCTCAATTTGCGTACGCGCGTATCGACGATCCAGGCGCCCACGATCGCCGCAGATGCTTCCCGGTCGCCGGTCACCACAGTCAGAAGTCCGCTACCGAGCCCGGTCCTTTCAGCGATCACCGCAATGGCCAAGGCCGATAGCGGCGTTTCCGGAGCTGGCTTCAGCAACACCGGGCAGCCTGCGGCCAGCGCGGGTGCGATTTTTCGCAGCGGCATGGAAAATGGGAAGTTCCAGGGGGTGACGGCGGCGACGATGCCCACCGGCTCGCGGCAGATATGCATCCGGCCGCCTGCGAACCGATCGGGAATAAGATCGCCATAGGCCCGGCGCGCCTCCTCGGCGAACCAATGCAGATAGGCGATACCTTGATCGACCTCCGCGCGGCTCTCTCGCCAGGGCTTGCCCTGTTCGAGCGAGATTAGGCGGGAAAGGTGCTCCGCCTCATTCTGCAGCCCGGCCGCGAAGCTCCGCAGGGCGCTGGCGCGCGCCGCCGGCCCGATTTCGCGCCACGCGTCGAAAGCCTGTGCCGCCGCGTCGATGGCACGCCGCGCTTCCAGTTCGCCTTGTGCGGGAGCGTGGCCAACGCAATTCCCGGAGGCGGGATCGTAGACCGGAAAGGAGGAAACAGGATCTGCCAATGTCACTTCCATTTGATTCGTTATACATATTATTAGAGTATCTAATTATCTGAACCAGATCATATATTCCGATTGACTTATTATCTGATAAGCGAAGATATCTGGCTCATGGCAAAGAAGACCCTTCCCGGCGCCAGGCGCCATCGCGACCTTGAAATCCACTCCCCACAGCGCAGCGCCGACCAGGCAATGAGCCCGGTCCTGCGGCTGCTGGGGGAACGTGCCGAAGACGGCGCTGATCTGGAGGCTAGCCGGCTCGGGCTGTTGATGCTCTGGCTTGCCGACGACATCATCCGCGCGGTGAACAAGCAGCTCGAAGCGTTCGACATCTCGGAAAAGAAGCTCGACGTGCTGATGATCTTCGCCGCACAGGTAGGGCTTGATGCAGACAGCATGGAACGGCGTCCGGAAGCCATGCTGCAAACTCCAACCGGGATCGCCGAATATTTCGGTATTACCCGGGCGACCGCGACGGGCCTGCTAGATTGGTTGGAAAAACGCAATCTGGTCGAACGGACCCGGCACCCCACCGACCGACGCAGCACCCCCATCGAAATAACGCCGGCAGGACGGCATCTCGTCGACGAGGCGGTGCCGACCTTTCTCCAGGCCTGCACCGGCTTGGCGGCTAACCTGACGGAGCGCGATCGCAAGGATTTGAGCCGCGTGCTGGACAAGGTCTGGTCCCAATTGAAAGCGCAAGCCGAAGATTGAGGCGCCGGCCCGGCCGGCGCCTCGCCCTCATCCGATCAGAAGTTGAGCCGGACCGTCGCGCCATAGGTGCGCGGCGGCGCGTAGCGCGGCATGTTGGCGGTGGCCGCCGCCACATTATAGCGCGGGCTGTCAGGATTATAGGCTTCATCGAAGCTGTAGGCCAGGAAACGGAAATCCTGTCCGTAGGTAACGATGTTCTCGTCGGTCAGGTTTTTCCCCCAGATCGTGAACTGCCATTTTTCATTGGCGGTCCGATAAGAGATCGAGCCGTTGACGAGGCCCTTGACCCGCGATGTGAAGGCGGGGTCGGGGTTGATCTCGAGCTGATATTTGCTCTTGTACTGGAAATCCCCGGCCAGACTGAGTTCGCCGCCGCCCGGCAATTCATGGGCATAGCTGGCGCTCAGGTTGAGGCTATGCCGTGGGGTCTGTCCGGGGGCCTGGCCGTCGGGGATCTCGGCCTGCACCGGGAACCCGCGCACATGGCCGACCTGATAGCTGTAGTTGGCCGAAAGCGTCAGACCATCCGCCACGATCAGCACCGCTTCGGCCTCGACGCCGCGGACACGGGCCTTGCCCGCGTTGCTGACGACCAGATCACCTGTGGTCCCATCGGTGAAGCTGAACTGGAGGTTCCGGTAATTGGCCTGGAAGAAAGCCAGATTCAGCTGGGCGCGATTGTCGAGGAAGCGGCTTTTGAGGCCGGCTTCATAGTTCCAGACATATTCGGGCTCGATCGGAACAGCGGCGGTCGTCGCATCAGCCTCAAGCTGAAAGGCGCCGCTGCGATACCCCTTCGAAACCGTCGCATAGACCAGCCACTCCTCTCGCGGCTTCCAGTCGATCGTTATTTTCGGGGTGAAAGCCGTCCAGCTCTTGCTCAGTCGGCCAACTCGGTAGCCGCCCGCGGTACCTTCGAACCCACCGGGCACGGCGACGGGGTTGAAGATGAAATCCAGATCCCCGCGCGTGAAGCCGCGTGCGGTCTTTCGATCGCGCGTCACGCGCGCGCCGGCCGTCAGCCGCACCGTATCGATCAGTTCGTAGGTTCCCTGCAGATAAGCCGCATAGCTGTAGACCTTCGAGCTCTGGAAAGTGTTGACGGAATTGGGGTCGAACAGGTCCGGCCGCGATGCCACGCAACCCGGTACGGCGAAGTTGAGCTCATCGCCTTGCAGAGGGCAGAATGTCGCGGCCTGCAGGGCACCGGCGAAGGTCGTCGGATCGTATCGCGTCCGAAATTGCTCGTCCCGCCGATCCTTCTGATACAGGAAGTAGAGCCCCCCGACATAGGTCAGCCGTTCCCCGCTGGGTGAAATCCAGCGCAGCTCCTGGGTGAACTGGTCCAGCTTGCGGGGTTCACCCACGCTCACCGTCAAGACCGGCAGGCCCAGCAAGTCCGTCGGCGTCTGATTGATCCTGGCACGGCGATAACCGCTGATGGAGCTCAGCGTCCCCGCGCCCACTTCAGCCTCGACCTTGACGCTGCCCCCCCAACTGGTGCTGTCGAAGGAGCCGTTGTCGAACTGGTCGACCAAGCGACGCTGACGATCCGGCACATATCCGACTGCCCGTAAGCCTGCGGCGCTCGGCGGGGCACCAAGGAAGTCGCGCGCTTCGTTCGTCTCGCTTTTACGGCTGTAGTCGCCGGAGATGAGGACTGTGAGATCGTCCCGTCCCACCCACTTGATCTTGCCGCGCAGCGACATGCGGTTGGTGGTGTCGACAGCCCGGCCTACCGTACGGTTGAATGAGGTGCCGGCCTGGTTTGTCCCCGTAAAGGCGAGCGACCCCAGCCAATGCTCGCTATCGTCGAGCGCGCTGGTGACGAAACCCCGCGCCTGGATCAGATCATAATTGCCGGCGCTGACTTCCACCGACCCCTCGGGCGCGGCCTTCGGATCACGGGTCACAACGGCTATGCTCCCGCCGGTCGAGTTGCGACCGAACAACGTCCCCTGTGGCCCACGGAGAACCTCGACCCGCTCGATGTCGAACAGGTCGACCTCGAAATCTCCGGCCGAACCATAATAAATGTCGTCAACAAACAAGGCCACGGCATTGTCCGCGCCCGGCGCCGACAGCGAACTAGAACCGCCGCGCAAGGCCGGATTGGTGCGCGAGCGCGACAAGCTGTTAATACTGAAACCCGGAATCTTGGTGACCAGATCGCCGAAGTTCTGAACCCGGGCCCGCTCCATCGTCGCTCCCGTAAGAGCGGTGACCGCAATAGGCGTATCCTGCAATTTGCCTGCACGGCGTTGCGCCGTGACGACGATTTCTTCCAGCCCCACCGCGCGGTCGGCTCCCGCGGAGCCCTCCTGCGGATTGGCGGTTTCCTGAGCCTGGGCTGCAGCCAGCGGCAGCGCAAGGCTCCATGCCAGGGCGCCCATGCCGGCCAGCGCGGCGACAGATCGATAGCTTCTCATGACCCTCTCCTGAAAGGACGGAGCCGCACAGCCCTTATCGGCTTTAACGGCTTCTTTTGATACGTTAAACATATACTACGCTACTCGTATTATCAGTCAAACAAAGACCTTCGTCGACATCGTCAAGGTCGATAATCAGATTCTGATGGGACTTACGCCACGTTCCCACTCGGCAAGCGTCACCTGCGGCACGCGAAAGCCGTCGGAGGTCCTGGAATACCATCCGCCACCCTGCATCCGCCCGATAAGCCCAAGCCGCCCGGTATCGAGGTGGCCCCGGTCGACATCGAGCACGACATCATCGGCGATATGCACAACCAGCAGTTCGGCAATCAGGATCGACCGGGCATGGCCGATCGCGATCGTCTGGATCAGCCGGCATTCGAAAGCGACCGGGCTCATCGCGATTCTCGGTACCTCGATCGATCGTGATGGCAGCGTCTCCAGGCCGAAGACGGCCAGTTCGTCGACATCTTCCGGAAAATCTATCGCGGTCCCGGTCATCGCCACCGCGCAGTCTTCGTTGACCAGATTGACCACGAACTCACCCGTCGCGGCGATATTGCGCGCAGTGTCTTTCGGCGCCCCTCCTCGCTCGCCGATGCCGAGGCAAAGGATCGGGGGCGTGCCGCTCATCAGATTGAAGAAGGAAAACGGCGCCGCATTGAGCCGCCCATCTTCGTTCCGCGACGTCACCCATGCGATCGGCCGCGGGACGACGAGACCGGTAAGGAGATTGTAGCGCGCCTTGGGTGCCATTGCGGACAGATCGATTTCCATCGTCACCCTCCTGCCATTGCCGACAGGCCCGTGCCCCGGTCATCAGCGCGGTGCGACGAGGCCTTTACGGGCGGGCGCCGCAATTCCGGTTCGATACGTGACAGGAAGGCAAGATCGAGCGTCATGCCCGGATATCCATCGACGTGCCCCCGCGCCTCGCACCGCCGCGCTCCATCGCCCGTTTCCAGCCGACAGGAGGCATTGCGCCAGCCAAGGCCATCTGGACTGATCGCGACCAAATAGTCGCCCGGTGGCGGCAACAGCCGCTCGTCGCCGAGAAGCTCCAGCGACAGATCGGCTGCGCCGATCCGGTCGATGCGGGCGGGAAGCTGCCAGGGGCGTCCCAGCGCCGCAGAGACCCGGCCAACCCGCCCATCGGCGAGATAGCGGCGGGCCCGGCTCGATGAATATTGCTCACCGCCATCGCACAATTTCGGCACGATTTCGGCGCTGAAACCGAACCGCGGCCCCAACCGGCGCAGGATAGGCGCCGTGCCCCTCCGTTCCTTTCCGAAAGAGAAATCCTTTCCGACGACGACGTGGCGAGCGCGCAGTTCCCGGCCGAGCGTGTCGCGCAGAAATGAAACAGCCGACTGACCCGCCCGCGCCTCGTCGAAGCGCAGGACGACTACGAAATCGCATCCGGCCGCGACGAGCCGTGCCAGCTTCTCTTCCGGGGAGCATAGATGGAACGCCGGCTGGTCGGGCTCGAAGAACTGGCGAGGGTGCGGTTCGAACGTCACCGCGCCGACAGGGCCGCCATGGCACTTCGCTGCTTCGATCAATGCGCGATGCCCCAGATGCACACCGTCAAAATTGCCCAGGACCAGTGTTGCCCCGCCGATATCCGATGAGCCTATCTTGCTATGGTGGACGATCTTCATGGTCATCCCCTTCAGCTCAACGCTCGATAGCCGCCGGTGAAATGCAGCAGCGGCGCGCTATCTTCCCAGGCCAGCCGACGCACGCGCCCGAGAAACAGGCTGTGATCGCCGCAAGGATATTGGGCCGACACGTCGGCCACGATCCAGGCGACCGCATCCGGAAGTACCGGGACAGCGTCATGGATGGCGAATTCCGGTTCGTAGCCAGCCTGTGGCTGGCCGCCGAAATGTCGGCTCCGCTTTTCATGCTCAAGGCCTAGGATACTGACACCGAACCGGCCACCCGCCTCGATGAGATCGTGGATCCGGGCCGATCGCGCGATCGAGATGACAATAAGCGGCGGTTCAAGCGAACCCGACATGAAGGCGCTGGCAGTCATCCCATGGATGCGATCGCCGTCCAGCGTCGAAATCACCGTCACCCCGCTTGCAAAGCGCGAAAGCACCTGCCGGAACCGTGCTGGGCCCGCCTCCCCACCGGCGGGTGGGGAGGCGGTAAGCGCTGTCCGGGAGGACTGCTCAGCGCTTCGGGAAGACATGGAAGTCGTCATTATTGACCAGGTCGGGGGCGACCCAGCCCCGCTCGTCATATTCCGCCATGCAACGGTCAGCGAAGGCCTTGAGTTCAGCGGCACGACCGGTGGCATTGGCAACCAGTAATGGGTCCACTTTTTGCTGCTCGTAGCTCCCCGAATAGTTGAGCTCGTACAACTCGTGACGCGTTCCGAATTCGCTGCCGATCGCATCCCACAGGAGCTTCAGCGTCTTGACCCGCTCCAGCGAACCGATGCCGTTGGAGCCACGAACATATTTATCGAGATAAGGCCGCAGTTCGGGGTTCAGGAAATCCTGCGATGTGGATGGGAGATAGACCAGGCCGCTGGCGACGATCTTCCCGATCAGGCTCTTTATCCGCGAATAGGAGTCGGCGGCGACCGTTCGATAGGCAAGCGCCGATTCCACGTTGGGCAACACGTATCCGCCCACCCAGGGCTCGGCCGATCGCGCCATGGCGTCGGACAGGCCCCACATCACGTGACGCAGGCCCAGCGCTTCGCCGACCGCGGCCTGGACGCCGCGAAAATCCTTCGTGCCGGTGATCTCCACCGCCTTAAGGAAGAGACCGCATATGAAGTCCAGCTTCACCGCCAACCGTGTGCAGCCATGCAGCAGCGTACGGCCCAGAAAGCCGGACTGCGAGATGAACTTGTTCGACATCTCGGCACCGTACATGAGCACATCCTCCCAAGGGATGAGCACCTTGTCGAAGATGAGGATGGAGTCGTTTTCATCCATCCGACTGGACAGAGGGTGGTCGAATGGGCTCCCGGTCGCACCGGAGACATATTCATAAGAGCCCCGGCAGATGATCTTCACCCCGGGCGCATTGGTGCGCACCATGAAGATCGGCGAGAACTTCTTGAGGTTGTGGACGACATTATAGTGGGCGACGAAGGTATAGTGGGTGAGCGCAGCCCCCGTCGCCACAACCTTGGCGCCGCTGACGATCAGGCCGGCGTCGGTTTCCCGCTCCACGCGGACGAAGACGTCGGAATCCTCATTGGCGATATTGCGATCGACCGGAGGATGAACGATCGCGTGATTGATATAGGGCACCCGCTGGCGCGCATAATCATACCAGCGGTCGGCGTTGGCCTGATATTCGCCATATAGACCACTGTTGCAGGCGAGGGTCCCGACCCACGCAGCCTTATAGTCGGGCGTACGGCCCATCCAGCCATAGGTCATCCGCGCCCATTCCGCGATCGCATCGCGCGAAGCGACCTGCTCCTCGACCGAGCGCGGCGCCTGAAAAAAACGATGCGTTCGGATTTCGGGATTGTTGTCGATCGGGATCGTCATCAAATCCCGCTTCGAGGGATCGTGCAGTGCGTCGTAGATCCGCGCGGTCATCCGGGCCGCGTTGCGGAAGGCGGGGTGCTCCGCGACATTCCCGACCCGCTCGCCATAGATCCACACCTCGCGTCCATCGTCGAGGCTCTCGAGATATTCCTTGCCGGTATAAGGGCCGACGCCAGACGGGGCGGACATGGCCGGCCGTGGCGCATCGATGCGCATATCAGACATGCTATTCTCCTGGTCGAAAGATTGCCGGTCACTCGACCGGCGAACGTCCTAGTTGCCGGCAGGTGCGGCGCGCTGCGACTTCCTGCAGCGGCAAAGCCCGACCTGATGAAGCTCGATCAGGTTGCCCGCGGGATCACGAATGAAGAGCTGCTTGAGATTGGGCGATGCGACATTGTCCAATGTGAAATAGTCCACGCGCAGCCGCTGGAGCTCCTCCTCCGCGGCAAGAATATCGGAAACCGCCAGAGCGATATGATTTTCGACCGGATCCTTGCCGGGTCCCTTGCTGTAAGGCGAAGGGCCGTCACTACCCAGCAGATGGATCTGATTGTCGCTAGGAACATCCAGGAAATAGCCATGGATGCCGGGGATATGCCAGCGACCGGCATCCTGTGTCAGGGCCAGAACGTCGCGGTAAAAGTCTCGCGCCTCATCCGCCTTATCATTCCCCATGCCCAAGCCGATGTGGTGAAGCTCGACAACGTCAACTGCCATGACTTACTCTCCTATTCGATACACAGATATTACGATATACGTATTATATGTCAATCGGATCTTTTGTGCCCATATTCTGGGGCGTTATCGTGCCGTCCTGGCGTTAAAATGCTGCGGACCTGCGTCGAGGCGGGAACTTTGATAGCGCTCCCACATCTGCGGTCATCATTGCGCGATTCTCTCAGCGAGAGCGGCAATCCCATTCACCATAACTGACCAATTTTATTGGGCCCATCCTTGATCACCATCTCGGCCGACGGAGGAAACCGGTTAACCGGCAGGAGCAGATGGGTCTGTACGGCCTTGCCATCGGCGCGCATGAGCCCCGCGAAAACATAGTCTAGCGAATAGGAGCGGTTGATCCGCACCGCCCAGAACTGCCCCCGCTTTTCGGATTGATGCCGAACGAGCGTCGTGGCAAATGCAATCGAGTGGTTCACCCTAAACAGCCCCGGTACGGTGTCGGTGCTCACTGAGAGGCCCTGACGCCTGAGACCGTTGGCGACCTTGCGGGCGAAAGCTCGCGCCTCTTCAAAGAGAGAAGGGCTTTCCGGCGCCGGCCCGAGATGCCGCTGAAAATATCCTACCTTGTGATAGGCGGCATCGAGGCTGCCGAACCTCTTCTGATAGGTCTGGGTATCCGGCCCGGTCGTCGCCATGATCAAGCGTGAGCATAGCCGCCCATGCTCTGATAGGATTCGGCGTAGCTGATCCAGCAGCTCCGCATCGGACAGGCGGTTGACGCGCCTATTGTGGCGCACCGACTGCGCCTTGTTGAAGGTGGCCCTATCGATCAGCGGCGTAAACGCCTTCGCTTTCCGCACCCACTGATCCTCGGGAACGGCATAGGATCGTTGGTCTAGACGCGATTACCGGCGATTATATACCGCCGTCCCGATGTAGATTTCCGACATCAACAACCTACGCACGATCTCACGCGTCCACACCCCACCCGTGACGGAGGCAACGCCCTGGTCATTCAGGCGGGTGGCAATTTGCTTGTCTGAAAGCCCTCCGTAGGCGGACCAGCGAAATATCCGTTTGACGGTTGCCACCTCGTCAGGAGGGCCTGGGATGAGAATCACGCGATCGGTGCCCGAGATTTTGTACTCGCGGTGCTTCAATATCATCCGAGGAGCACCGTGCTGATCGATCAGCAGGCGCCGCAACCCGTAGGTCGCAGCACCGCCCATCTTGAATCCCATGGCGGCGAGGCGGCATTGCGCGGAGAAGACGCGATCGGACAGATCACGGCTGAACTCGCCGGCCATCACCCGTTTCAGGCTCTTCATGACCGCCGCCGTCAGGCTACCGTCATTCTCGAAGGTCTCTGCGCAAGTGGACGGCGACCCCCGCGCGCCGGCACAGGAACTCGTAATGCGCTCCCTCGTCCGTATCCTGGAAGCGGCCCCACCGGCTGACGTCGTAGACGAGGATCGCCTGGAAATCCCGATCGTCGGATAGCACGTCGGCGAGCAGCCGCTGCAATCCCTCCCGCCCCTTGAGATGCAACCCACTCTTGCCCTCGTCGGCATAGGTTCGAACGATCTCGAAGCCGTGCATGAGCGCGTAAGCACCAATCCGGTCGGCCTGGCGGGCGGTCGAATAGACCTGCCGCTCCGTCGACATCCTCACATATTGCACCGCCTGGATAGCCTTTTTGTCGGGCATGGAATCCTCCTCGCCCGAACGGCCGGACGAACCTCAGGCAGCAAGGCCAAGCGCCTCCACCTTGGCGACGACCATAGCCTTTGCAATCGCGGCGAGGGTCTCGATCGACCAGCTGCCAGCCTTGGACGCTACACGCTTTACCGATCTCCAGACGACGGGATCGCGGATGGCGTCGAGGAAATCATAGCCTTCCCAGGTTAGCCGGATACACACCCACGGCTGCCGGCCAGTTCGATCGGGGAAGTAGGTTTTCAGGAAGCCCTTCTCGACGAGAAGGCGGGCATGGAAATGCACGGCCTCATCCGGATAGCCCCCGATGTCCGGGATCCGCAGCACCTCGCAGCGATCATCCTTCTCGATGGCCAGCAGGATCGCGCGGATCAAATCGGAATTGCGTCGCATCTATTCCTTCTTCCCCATAGAAAGCGATCGGTGATCGAGGAGCGGGAAATCTGGGCCTGTGCCCATCAGGTTATGCGCCAATATAGCGACGTGGCATGGTTTCACGCGGCGCAGCGCGCCGATGAATTGCTGGCCGGCGGCGACCAGGAGGGATGCAGGACCTGGACCCGCATCCTGAAGCGGATCGAAGAGTTGGAAAATCTCGAACCCGAGGGCGGCTTGCAGTAAGCAGATGGCGGTCAGGCTTGATGCTGACCGCCTTACCCTGTCAGATCAGCGGCAGCTGCTCACCCTTGTCAGCTTTCATGAAGAAACAGGCACGGGCAGCCTCGATACAGCGCCGATAATGGATCGTCCCATATTGCTCGGCTTGGTCAAAACCAACCGGCGCCAGCTCATCCGTCGGATAGACGGCATCATAAACAGCGCGGGCGGCCGCCCGCAAACGCAGGTCGTGCTGCATTCACGCTTTCCCAAAGAACGACTCAGTGAAATCTGCATAGAACAAAATGGGAACAAAATCAAGCATTATCACATCACGCTATTCGCCCGCGGGAGTGTAAGGTGACCTCGTATGCCGGCATCGCCTCCGGATGCTCCGCCTCGATGCTTCCACGAATTCTGCAGAGGCATCGCTCGTCAAAGTGGCTCAGGTGGCTTCAGGCGGGCTTCCTCGCCCGGGAAAAACGGCCGCGACATCCTTCACTCAGTAGGGATGAGATTGCTTGGCGCCGAGACGGGATCATTTCGGCCTGACACCGCTTTAGAAGAAGGATTGCCCATGGGCCGCATTCAGACCGCCGCGCTGGACTTCTCCTTGGCGCATACGTTGCTTGTCGAGACCATCCCTAATCCGACGTTGTATCTGCCTTTCAGGGAGGGAGCCGCATGCGGCCCGAATGTGTTCAGCAGCAGATATCAATTCGGTCGATACACCTTCAAACATCGTCGCTTGGAAGATTCTCATGTATCCATCCGCTGCCGAGACTTGGTCTCGACGAGGACCGAAATGAAGCGACCGAAGCAAAAAATCAATTGAGATAACCGGGCTATGGCCTATCTTTTTCTTGGCCTCGTTCGACAATTGGTCGAATAGATTCCAAGCTGCGCTATCCAGACTTACAATCCAGCTGCGGTAGCCTAGGGCGCTCTGCGCTCTTGTATTTTTTCTCTGGACAAGCACCGAGAGGTAGTTCTCAATATCGTGTTCGGCCAACCGGAAACTATTAATCGGTGAAGCGGAGTCAGCCCGACGTCGCTCCTGCGCGTTATGCCAATATTCTTTCACCTCCTGTACGACATTCGCGTCGAGATCTTCAGTAGAAAGAGGCTCGGCCTCCCCGATCTTAGCAAGATCAGCGAAGAAATCTGCGAGGTCATCTACCGGGCGATGATCACCCATGAAATTCTCTAGCCAGCTGGAAAACTTATCCGGCCGCTTCCCAGCGAGAATATACCGCTGATAGACGTAAGGAACTCTTCCTTCCCATTCTTGGCGCTTAGAGACATACATTCGGCAACGTGACAAATGCCTTTCCACTTCCTCCAATATTCCGCGGGTTATAACAGCTGTTTGACCAGACCGACCGAGCTGGATCATCATATTGGTGAAGGGTCGTTCGTCGGCCGGGCATGCGTATTCGGCAATCAGCGGCAGCAGAACGGATGTATCTAACCAAAAGGTGGCATTTGAAAACAATTTTTTCGTGACCTTTTGGACATCTGGCACCTCTTCCAAAAAGGCAAAGAGCGTGTAGCCAGTGGAAAGAGCCCGGAAGAGTTCGGTCGTGTTCGCCGAGGGAGTAGCAAGTACGCTTAGCGTTACCCTGTACAGATAGTCGACCCAACTCTCCTTGGGCAGAGACACACCCTTCGGAGCAACCTCTAAGATTGCGTTCTTCAACTGATCATGGTGGAGTGGTATTTCCGCGTCGCTGGCAACGGATTGAGCAAACTCCTCGCCTAAGCGATACAAATAAACTTCGATGCCTCGCCGAACCAAGGCAGCGATCTGCTCGCATTTGGTGGAATCGCCCTTGTGATATTCCTCACTAATGTCACTGATGTCACTGACAAAGGCGTCGCCGAGGAGTGCTAATCCAGCGAGGCGATCTTTGGTCCGTTCGGCCTCTTCGAAACTAAGGTGATACTGATCATTCGGATGCCTCTTCAGGATCCTCTTACTCATCCGCTCAAGAGCGCCATCGATAAAGTGAGCTAGTTGCTGCGGGCTATGGCGCGGCAGAAATGCCTGGATCCGCCGATGAATCTCTCCTCGGGGTACCTTTTGCTTGTCGTCTGAACCTTGCAAGGCGGCGCGGACAAGCGACTCAAAGCATGCCTTTGTAAGACCCTTTGCGGTGTCTTCATCGCGCGCCTGTAACTCGAGAAAGACCAGTGCTGTCTTTGCCTCTTGCCCAACTAGCGGTGAGCTGGCGTTGATCACACCGCGTTCAGCCAGAATCGGATCCACAACGGCGCGTGCAATCGCGGTTGCGGCATCCCGCCGCTGATCATCTAATTGCATTCGATCGAGGAACCAGCCCCGATCTCTGATGTCCAGACTGATGCCTTTTTCGCGGAGCCGCTTGGTTAATTCATCGCCCTGTGCTCCAATCTCCTGACTGCTAAGAAATACGAGTGCCGTGACATCGGGGAATGTTTCGCCCAACCGATCCAATGTATCGCGAATCTTTGCCCGCCAATCCTTTTGAACGGAATATTGGACCATCACGCGAGGCGCCTCATCAAAGCTATATAGCTCTGCGTCTCGGCCCCCATCGCCACCGGCAGAAGCCATGGTTCGCAGCCCCGTGAATTCGGTTGCGAGAAAGGCGGAGCAGAGTTGCTCGAAGCGGTACCAGTCACCGCTGCGTAGCAGACTCAGCGCATAATCGAACCGTTCTCGAGAAATGCTCATTCGCTCACACCCTCCGTCCTTGGTAGTTTAGCGACACGAGACGGGAGCCGCTAGCTGCGACTGCAATCGCCAAGGCGCACCTTAACCACGTCCGGAATGGGGAAGCTAATCGTGAGAGGGGGCAGAGATTGAGGCGCGAAACTGACGTATCAGTTGCACACGCTCGCCCGACACCACACATGCAGCGCGATGACAAGAGACGACACTGGCACCAAAATCGCCCACGTAGTGCAGCATGTGCCCGAATGGCTGCGACAAGATCTCATTTCGAAGGATCCGGCCGTCCGCAGCCGAGCCGAGGAAACCTTGGTCGCGATGATCACCGCTGCTCTGAAAGAATGAGAAGTCGAGCTTTCCCAATGCACTATCCGCTCGACTGTTGGTCGAAACGGAGCATTGGTCGTCTTGTGAGTCGCGGACGCCGATAGCCCGCGACGCTAACCCGGCAGGCTAGTCCGCCGGGCTTCAGGTGGTGGAAGCGGCGCTGGTGCCGCTCCTTGAAAAAGGAACCACCCCATGGCCCTCAAGCCCGATCTCGAAGACCTGCAGCTCATCCTGCTGACCTCCGCCGCAAAGACCGAAGGCGGGTCCATCCTGCCGGCACCGGCGCATATTGCCCAGTACGACATCCATGTCCGGGAGGCGGTTAGCCTCCTCGTTGATCGCGGACTCGCCGACGAGGTCAATGTCGACGAGCCGGAGATGAGCTATCGCGCCGACGATGAGAATATGTTCGGCGCCACCATCAACGACGCTGGTCGCGATACCGCCGAGATCAGCGGCCCCGCACCCGATCATCCCGAGATGAAGCCATCCCGCCCCGGCCGCAAGCCGGTGAAGAAGGCCGCCGCCAAGGCACTTCCTCCCTCTCCTGCCGCCACCTCGGTCCCAAAAGAGCCCGGCGGCAAGCAGGCCAAGGTCATCCAAATGCTCAACCGCAAGTCGGGCGCATCGCTCGATCAGATCGTGGAAGCAACCGGCTGGCTCGCGCACTCGGCGCGCGCGGTGCTGAGCGGCCTGCGCAAGAAGGGCTATAAGGTCGACCGCGCGACGACGCCGAAGGGCAGCGTCTACCGCATCACGAAAGCCGACTGATGAGCAATAAGCTCGACCAGCGTCTGGCTGCGCTGGCGACGATGTCGCCGGCGCAGCTCCGTGAGGAATGGCTATCCACCTTCGACGAAGAGGCACCCGATGTACCGCCCTCGCTGCTCTGCAGGGTCTTGGCCTATCGGCTGCAGGAAGAATCTCTCGGCGGCCTTTCCGTGCAGGCCCAGCGCATGCTCGTCATTGTCGCCGACGGGGTGACGCCGCTTCCCGAACCCGAGATCCGGCTGAAACCGGGGTCCCGCCTGCTGCGCGAGTGGAACGGCAAACTTCATACAGTCATGGTCGATGAGGATGGCTTCGACTTCAACGGCCAGCGTTTTGCGTCGCTGTCCCATGTCGCGCGCGAAATCACGGGCGCTCATTGGTCGGGTCCGCGGTTCTTCGGCCTGAAACGAAGACAGCCGCCTCCGTCGAGAGGAGCAGCGGCTCGTGGCTAAGCGCGGACCAAAGACGTTGAAGACGGCAGGCCCGACGGGAACCCGACAGGTCCGATGCGCGGTCTATACGCGCAAGTCCACCGACGAGGGCCTCGATCAGGCCTTCAACAGCCTCGATGCCCAGCGCGAGGCCTGCGCCGCCTATATCGCCAGTCAGGTCCATGAGGGATGGCAGCTTGATCCCACTCTCTATGATGATGGCGGCTATTCCGGCGGAACTATGGAACGCCCTGCCCTGAAGCGCCTGTTGGCCGACGTCGAGAGCGGTCGGATTCAGGTCATCGTCATCTACAAGGTCGACCGCCTGACCCGCGCCCTGTCGGACTTCGCTCGCATCGTCGAGGTTCTCGATCGCCAAGGCGCCAGCTTCGTCTCGGTGACCCAGGCCTTCAACACCACGACCAGCATGGGAAGGCTGACCCTTAACGTCCTTCTCTCCTTCGCCCAGTTCGAGCGCGAGGTCACCGGCGAGCGCATCCGCGACAAGATCGCGGCCTCGAAGAGGAAGGGCATGTGGATGGGTGGCCCCATCCCGATGGGCTATGATCTGGCTGACCGGAAGCTCCTCATCAACGAACAAGAGGCCGAGACCATCCGATACATGTTCACCCGGCATATCGAGTTGGGCTCGGTCCGCGATCTGGCGGAAGATCTCGAGGCGGAGGGCATCCGATCAAAGCTACGGACGATGAAAGACGGCCGGGTCACGGGCGGCAACTTCTACTCCGATGGTGCCCTTGCCTATCTCCTTCGCAACGTTCTCTACATCGGCAAAATTCGCCATGGCGACCAAGTCTTCGATGGCGAGCATGAACCGATCATCTCACAGGAGCTCTGGGACGCTAATCAGCTACTTTTCAACAAAGCCGCCAACCAGCCTCGCACCCGTAAGAGCCTCCCGAGCCCGCTCAAGGGCTTTCTTGGAGATGGCGTCGGTCGACCGATGCGGCCCGCCCATGGAAACAAGGGCAACCGCCGCTATCGCTATTATGTGTCGCAGGCCTCGACAGATAATGCCGAAGCCGCGTGGCGCATACCCGCGCCTGACCTTGAAGAGATGGTTCGGCGCGCTCTGTCCAGCTTCCTGCAGGACCCGCTAAGGCTATCAGCCACTCTGGGATCTGGTTTCAAATCTTACGAAGGGCTCGAGCAAACTTGCGCGAAGCTGGTAGATATGCTCGCCAGCGCGGGATCGTTCAGCCGACTGCTCTATGGGCTGGGCATACGCATCAATCTGCGGCTTGAGGCCATCTCCATCCTGATCGATGCTGGGAAGCTGATCGAGATGCTCGGTTGCGCCGGGCTGCCGTCTTCGGATGATCCCATCGAGATCGAGATCGACGTTCAGATGCGGCGGCGCGGGCATGAGCTGAAGCTGATATATGCCGCGCCCGAAGCAAGGCCGGCGATGCGCGATGATCGACTCATCCAGTTGCTCGGTCAGGGACGGATCGCCTATCGGCAGCTTCAGTCAGAAACGATGGCCGGCACGGCGAGATCGCATGCCGTAAGACTAGCTCGGCTCAACTTCCTGGCACCCGACATCGTCACCGCCATCCTGGAGGGGCGGCAGCCCGTCGAACTCACCACGCGCGCACTGCTGCGCGGTGAGCTTCCTATCGAATGGAGCGAACAACGAAGGTCTCTCGGCTTCGACTGAGGGCATCGATTTTCGATGTCGGGGCGCGCTTCGGGCGCGCCTTTTTTTGGCCAACACCAATCTCAGGACACGCTTTCGGCCTTTGGAGACCGAGGCGGAATTTCCGGAGAAAAGCCGGAAAGCGGGCCAGTCTCTGTCCTGACTTTTCAAGTCGAACTGGAAAAATACCACGGAAGTGCGGGCTTTTTGCGGAGGCCCACGCCGGGGTCTCTCAAAACCCCACTACCAGAATGTGAATGGTGCTGCCGGTGAGGATTGAACTCACGACCTCAGCCTTACCAAGGATGCGCTCTACCACTGAGCTACGGCAGCACTGCCAGCGGTTCCGCGGGCATGCCGGAGGGGTGTCCCCCGGCGGTGTGGCGGGCCTATGGACAATCGATCGCCTCGCGTCAAGGCGGCTTGCCCATTGTTATTCGATAAGATTATCGATTGCGCGATGAAGAAGCCCGATCCCACGCCGAAAGACGAGCGCGCCGAGCGGCTGGCGCAGGCGCTGCGTGCCAATCTCCTCCGCAGGAAGGCGCAGGCGCGGGCGCTGGACGACGGTTCCGCCCAGCCGCCCAGGGACGATCAATAGGGTTTTTCCCCGATCACATTGCCGCCTTCCAGATAGCGGCAGACCAGCACCTCATCCGCCTCGCTGCTGGCGATCGCGCAGCCGACCTCGGTGGTCGATCGCCAGACGAGCTGGGTATAATGGCCCACGTCGCGCCACTGGCCGGTGGTGCTGTTGCGCGGAAACGGAGCGTTGACGAAGATCTTCCGCTCGTCGACCCACAGGTTCACCATCTGCTCGGGCGTGTAATAGCCCTTGGTGCCGCGCCAGAGATTCTCGCCTTCCTCGCCATCGGTCGGGTCCGCATAATCGGCGGTGTCGCTATGTTCGAGCCCGTCGATCAGGGCGAGCTGGCGCGCCCATTCGAGCGACTGGCGGGCCAGCTTGTCGCTCCATCTGAGCGGCGGGATGCCGAGCCGGATCCGTTCGGCGTTGTGGGCCGCCAGCAGACGCTGATCGACGTCGGCCGCAGTCCATAGCGGAGCAGCTCCGCCCAGCACCAGCCAAGCCGCCGGGGCCAGCAGAAGGCGCCCCGCAATTCCGCGCCACGGCTTCATCGCGCGTCAGCCACTCCCATGCTCCGCAACCCACGCACACCCATTGGGCCAGGCATCGACTCACCCCGATCCGGCGGCTGATGATTATGCCTGTGCCGGAGCGCTTTCAAGCAGCGGCGCCGTCGCCGTGGCGAGCCAGGCGGCCGCCTGGCCATCCAGTTGCGGCCCGACGATGGCGCGCACCCGGACATGATAGGCGTCGATCCAGGCAAGCTCGCCCGCATCGAGCAGCGAGACGTCGATCAGGGAGCGGTCATAGGGCGCAAAGGTCAACGTTTCGAAGCCCAGCATCTCCTTCTCCGCGCCCTCGATCGGATGGTCGACGGTCAGGATCAGATTCTCGATCCGGATCCCATATTCGCCGGTCTTGTAATAGCCGGGCTCGTTCGAGAGGATCATGCCCGGCTGGAGCGGCTCGTCCCCTCCACCGAAGGTGGCGATGCGCTGCGGCCCCTCGTGCACCGACAAATAGGCGCCGACGCCATGGCCGGTGCCATGGGCATAATCGAGCCCTACCGCCCAGAGATATTGGCGCGCCAGTATGTCGAGCTGGCCCCCGCGCGTCCCCTTGGGGAACACCGCCCGGGCAATCGCGACATGGCCCTTGAGGACGCGGGTATAGCGGTCGCGCATCTCGGCGGTGGGTGTGCCGATCGCGACGGTGCGGGTCACGTCGGTGGTGCCGTCCTGATATTGCCCGCCCGAATCGACGAGATAGAGCGAATTGGGCTCCAGCCGGCGGTTGGTCTCCTCGCTGGCCCGATAGTGGACCACGGCGCCGTTCGGCCCCGCGCCGGAGATTGTGTCGAACGAAAGATCCTTGAGCAGGCCGGTTTCGGCGCGGAAGGCCTGGAGCCTGTCCGATGCGGTCAGTTCGTCGATCCGCCCGTCCCGTGCCTCGACCGACAGCCAGTGGAGGAAACGGCTGAGCGCGGCGCCATCACGTGCCTGGGCGGCGCGGTGCCCGGCCATCTCGACATCGTTCTTGATCGCCTTGGGCAGCACGACGGGATCGCGCTCCTCGATCAGGGTCGCGCCGCCGGCCTGGAGCGCCTCGAAGATCGCGGCCACAGCGCGCTCGGGATCGACGGCGACGGTCTTGCCTTCCATCCGCTTCAGAGCCGGCTCGAAATCCCTGCGATCATGGACGCGGACCCCGTTGCCGAGATGCTGGGCGACATGCTCGTCGATCTTGTCGGGCGCGACATAGAGATCGGCGGTCGCATCGGCGTGGACGATGGCATAGGCAAGCGCGACCGGCGTGCGATCGACATCCTTGCCCCGCACGTTGAACGCCCAGGCGATGGAGTCGAGCGCGGAGAGCACGGCGGCATCGGCCTTCTTGGCCGTCAGCCAGTCGGCCACGTCGGCCCGCTTGGCGGCCGAGCTCTTGCCAGTCAGTTCGTCGGGCTGCACCACCAGCCGCGCCGCCGAGGGCGCCGGCCGGTCGGGCCAGACGGTGTCGACGGGATTGGTGTCCACCGCGACGAGTTCGGCGCCCTTCGAGGCGAGCGCCTTCTGGGCGGCCGTCACCCAGCCCTTGGTGTGGAGCCAGGGATCATAGCCGATCCGGCCGCCATCGGGCGCATGCTGCTCCAGCCATTGCGCGGTGCTCGTCTGCGGCACCGACTGATAGCTCCAATGCTTGGCCGAGACCTGTTCGCGCACCTGCAGCGTATAGCGGCCGTCGACGAAGATCGCCGCTTCGGCCGGCAGCACCACCGCCGAGCCGGCCGAGCCCTGGAAACCGGTCAGCCAGGCGAGCCTCTGCGCGTAGGCGCCGACATATTCGCTCATATGCTCGTCGGTCAGCGGCACAACGAAACCGTCGAGCTTGCGGCGGGCCAGTTCCTCGCGGAGCGCCTTCAGCCGGTCGTCATAGGTGGACATGGGAACGGAACCTCGATCAGGGATATGGACCGAAGATAGGCGCGCGGAGAGAGCCGGGCAACGGGCCGTCTTTCGTCGCCCCGTGCTTCACCGGGGCCTATCGGCTCTCCGCCACCGCCCGCTTGTGCCGGCGCCCCTCCTCGACATAGCCGGCGACACCCTTCTGGTTGCCGGCCATCTCCTCGGACGAAAGGTCGCGCATATATTTGGCGGGGCGGCCACTCCACAGCTGGCCGCTCGGGATGCGCTTGCCGGGGGTCAGCATCGCGCCCGCCGCCAGCATGCCGTCGGATTCGATCACGCAGCCGTCCATCACGATCGCGCCGAAGCCGACAAAGGCACGGTCGTGCAAGGTGCAGCCATGGACCATGGCGAGATGGCCGATCAGCACATCCTCGCCGATCACCGTATCATATCGGCCGCCGGTGATATGGATGACACTGCCGTCCTGGACATTGGTGCGCGCGCCGATCCGGATCGAGCCGATATCGCCACGGATCACGGCATTGTACCAGATGCTCGCTCCCGCGCCGATCTGCACATTGCCGATCACCCGCGCGCCGGGGGCGACGAAGGCTTCCGGGTCGATGGCCGGGGTGATGCCTTCATAGGTCAGGATGGTGGTGCCGTCGCTCATAGGGTCTTCCCGATGCTGTAGGTGATGTGAGGCCGCAGCCGCTCTTCGAGGCCCGGCAGCGGGTGGCGGAAATCCAGTTCGGGGTGACGGGTCATGCCCAGCCGCTCCATCAGCCCCCAGGACCGGCTGTTGCCGATGGTCGTGATCGCCCAGACCCTGTCGAAGCCGAGCGCCGTCCAGCCATGGTCGAGGCAGGCTTCCGCCGCCTCGCGGGCATAGCCCTTGCCCCAATGCTCCGCCCCCAGCCGCCAGCCGATCTCGGCCTTGCCTTCCACCGGCGTATCGGCCGCACCAGGCTTGATCCCGCAGAATCCCAGGAAGGCGCCGTCGTCGCGGCGCTCCAGTGCCCAGAAGCAATGGCCGTGCGTATCGAGAAAGCCGTTCTGGCGCGCGATCGCGGCATCGACATCGGCGCGGCTCATTGGCGGGCCGAGATACTCCATCACCCGCGGATCATTGCCCATCGCCAGGAAGGGTCCGGCGTCCCGCTCATGCCAGCGCCGCAGGATCAGCCGATCGCTCTCGATCATGCCCCGAGCAGGCGCGCCGCATGGAGCGCATGATAGGTCAGCACGCCCGAGGCGCCGGCCCGCTTGAACGCCATCAGCGTCTCCAGCACCATCGCGTCGCGATCGGCCGCCCCCGCCGCGACGGCGTGCTCGATCATCGCATATTCGCCCGACACCTGATAGGCGAACACCGGCACCTCGAACCGCTGCTTCACCAGGCGGACGATGTCCAGATAGGGCAGCCCCGGCTTCACCATCACGCTGTCGGCGCCCTCGGCCAGGTCCATCGCCACCTCGCGCAGCGCCTCCTCGGCGTTGGCGGGGTTCATCTGATAGCCCTTCTTGTCGCCTTTCAGCAGCCCGCGCGTGTCGACCGCGTCGCGGAAGGGGCCGTAGAAGGCCGAGGCATATTTGGCGGCATAGGCCATGATCTGCACGTCGACATGGCCCCCGCCCTCCAGCGCGCCGCGGATCGCGCCGATCCGGCCGTCCATCATGTCCGACGGCGCGATGATGTCGCTGCCCGCCTCGGCCTGGACCAGCGCCTGGCCGACCAGCACATCCTTGGTCGGATCGTTGAGGACATGGCCCTCGGCATCGACCAGCCCGTCATGGCCGTGGCTGGTATAGGGATCGAGCGCGACATCGGTGAGCAGGCCGATATCGGGCACCGCATCCTTGATCGTGCGGATCGCGCGGCACATCAGATTGTCCGGGTTCAGCGCTTCGCGACCATCGTCGCTGCGCTTGTCGCGCGGCGTGTTCGGGAACAGCGCCAGGCAGGGGATGCCGGCGTCGCGCGCCTCCTTCGCCCGCTCGGCGATCCTCGCCAGCGGCCAGCGCGAGACCCCGGGTAGCGAAGCGATAGGCTCCACCTCGTCGCCATGGGCGATGAACAGCGGCCAGATCAGATCGGCGGGGGTGAGGACGTTCTCGGCGAACATCGCGCGGCTCCAGCCGTGGCGGCGGGGGCGGCGCAGGCGAAGCGCGGGAAAGGCGGCCTGAGTCATGCGCGCTGCTTTAGCGAGGGCGAAGCCGCAAGGCAAAGCCATCGCAACCAAGTGATTCGGTTGCCGCTACGGCACCTGAGAAGCAGCAGCTTGACGTAAGGGAAAAGGACTATGGTCTAACTTCCGGTGCCATGCACACGTTTGCACGACCGACCTTGGTCTAATCGCCTCATCCAGAAGCATGAGTAGCTCTACCTAATCCCATTATCCAACTCGGAAACCCGCGGTTTTCATGGTCTTCTTAGCTCAGGAACAAACGAACGGACGTTCCTGACAAGTATCGTTGCGTGGAGTTCGAACCTGCCGACCGGATGATTGCGGAAGGCACAAGTACGAGGAACAGGATGATGAGCGACACTGAACTGACAGCGCGTCTCAACCATCTGCTGCTCGAAACCGCGAATGCTTTTCTTCGGATAGCCCAGGAGCATCATCGCGGCCCGGCCCGGGCCGCGGAGTTCGAGATTTCGGTGGCGGTACGCCGCCGCACGATCCCGGCAGGCTTCGAAGACTGAGACTGCGCCCCGGGCGGCGACGCCCGGATGCAACAGAACGGATAGCGACATGACTGGTTCGACCCCAACGGGGGGTGCGCGACGCATCCTCGCCCGGCTCTCGCTGCTCGCCCTTCTGGCGGGCACCACGCTCGCCGCCACCGCCCACGCCGCCGTGCTGGGCCCTGACGATCGCGACGAGGCCGATGCCTTCCTGTCGACCACCCAGGAAACGCAGTTCGAGGGCCTCGGCCGGATCGAATGCCTCCAGGCCGGATCGAAGGGCGTCTCCTTCAACGCCACCGGCTGGGTCGTCGGCGCCGCCGATACCGTCATCACCGCCGCGCACACCTTCTTCCGCCGCGACCGGCGCGGCCAGACCGCCGACGTCCGCGATCCCGATCACTGCATCTTCGTGCTCTACAACGCGGATCAGAGCATCCGCGAGATCGCCAATATCCGCTATGCGGTTTCACCCTGGGCGGATCGCTCAGTGCGCGGCGACGGATCGTTCGACTTCGCGGTGCTCAAGCTCGCACGGCCGCTCCACATCTCGCGCATCCCCGCCGTTGGCACCGGCGGCAGCATCCGGCCCCGGGTCGAGCTGCTCGCCTTCCAGTCCGGCGTCCGCCAGGACCAGCGCGCCCGCGTCACCCGCGGCCACACCCAGGCCTTCCCCTATTCGCTGGTCGCTCCCAGCGAAGGATCCCGCGTAACCGACGGCTCGCGCCTCTTCGCTTCCTCCGCCAATTCGAGCGCGGGCTCGTCGGGCGGGCTCTATTATGACAGCCGCGCCAACGTCGCCTTCGGCGTGCACATCGGCACGCTCTGCGACACCGACGCGGCCGCCCCCGCCTATGATCCGATGCACTGCTTCAACTACGGCCTCCGCTTCGACCGCCGGATATTGGCGACGATCGACATGGTCGTCCGCGACAATCCGGCGGCCGAGCAGGTCGTCCGTTCCGACATCCCCTACCCCACCGCCGCCGCGACGCTCCTGGCGCTCGCGGAAGACCAGAGCATTTCCTGATCCATCCCTTTTGTCCCGAGAGGAAGAAACCATGTACCAGTCGTTCCACAGCGAAGCGTTCCAGGCTCCCGTACGGACCGCCCATCTGCCCCTGGCCCGGCGCGAGGAGCGCCACGCCGTCGCCATGCCGGCACGCCTCCGTCCCGACCTGAAGCTGACGCTTGACGCCGCCGCCGGCGGCGCCGACCAGATCTCGGACGTCATCGTCACCGATATCTCGCATCGCGGGCTTTCGGCGGTGTCCGATCAGGTCCTGATCGCCGGGACCCGCGTGATGGTGGACATGCCGGTGATCGGCCGCCGCGAAGCGGAGATACGCTGGATTTCAGACAACCGCGCCGGCTGCCGCTTCGTCGAGCCGCTCGACGAGGAGGAACTGCACGCCGCGCTGTGCGGGGACAGCCGGATGGCGCGCTGCTTTCCGGGCCTGATGTCGCCGGTCACTCCGGACCAGTGGGGCCGCGCATAAGCATAGGGCACCGATATGGACCCGAAACGGTCCTGACGCGTTTCCCTCTCGCATGCCTGACCAAAGCCCCCCAAGCTCCGCTGTCCTGATCGTCAACGCGCTGTCCCGCCAGGGACGCAAGCAGTTCGAGGCGGCCTGTGCGAAACTCCGCGACGCCGGGATCGAATTGACCGAGGCTATCGCGGTTGAACAGCCCGGCACCCTGCCCGATCGGGTCGCTCGGGTCATGCGGGAAAAGCCGCCCATGCTGATCGTGGGCGGCGGCGACGGCTCCCTGTCCTGCGCGGTCGATGAACTGGTCGGCACCGATACCGTCTTTTCCGTGCTGCCGCTCGGCACCGCGAACAGCTTTGCCCGTTCGCTGGGCATCCCGCTCGATCTCGATGGCGCGATCGATGTCATCACGGGCGGCGAGCGGCGCCGCATCGACCTGGGCATGATCGACGGCGATTATTACTGCAATTGCGCCGCGATCGGCCTGTCGACCAAGATCGGCGGCCAGATTCCACCCAAGCTCAAGAAAAGCCTCGGCCGGCTCGGCTATCTGATCTGGGCGGCGTGGCAGTCGATGAAGTTCCGCTCGTTCAAGCTGATCGTCATCCATGACGGCGTGCGCGAGGAGATGGACGCACTGGAAGTGCGCATCGCCAACGGCCCTTATCATGGCGGCGTAGAGCTGGTCGACGAGGCCGATCCGGAAAGCGGCGAGATCGTCGTCCAGGCGGTGGTCGGCCGCTCCCCCTCCCAGCTCGGCTGGAGCTGGCTGGCCAGCTGGCTGCGGTTGCGCGCGCGCAAGGACACCACCGTCGAATATCGCGGGCGCGCGATCGAGGTCGAGACGATCCCCCCGCTGAAGGTATCGATCGACGGAGAGGTGCTGGCGAAGACGCCGTTCACCGCAAAGATTGCGCCCAAGGCCGTGTGGGTCATGGTGCCGTGCCCGTCCCCGAAGAAGGCCGAAGCCGATCCGGAATGACGAAGAAGCGCTTAACCGCTTTTCGGAACAGTGCGTTAGGCCGCTGATGGCACCTCTGGCCGCGACTGTTCGCGACAGGGGAAAAACGTGCGGATTCTGGCTCTCGCATCGCAGAAGGGGGGATCGGGCAAGACGACGCTGTCGGGCCATCTCGCCGTGCAGATGGAACGCGCCGGCGCCGGCCCGGTGGTGCTGATCGACATCGATCCGCAGGGTTCGCTCGCCGACTGGTGGAACGAGCGCGAGGCCGACGCCCCCGCCTTCGCGTCGACGACGGTCGCGCGCCTAGCCACCGATCTGGAGGCGCTTCGGCAGCAGGGCTTCAAGATGGCGGTGATCGACACGCCGCCGGCCATCACCGTCGCGATCCAGAGCGTCGTCTCGGTCGCCGACCTCGTCATCGTCCCGACCCGGCCGAGTCCGCACGACCTGCGCGCGGTGGGCGCGACGGTGGAGCTGTGCGATCGCGCCGGCAAGCCGCTGATCTTTGTCGTCAATGCCGGCACGCCCAAGGCGCGCATCACATCCGAGGCCGCCATCGCCCTGTCACAGCACGGCACGGTCGCTCCGGTAACGATCCACCAGCGCACCGAGTTCGCCGCATCGATGATCGACGGGCGCACCGTGATGGAAGTCAATCCGGGCGGGCGCTCCGCCGCCGAGATCGAGCAGCTCTGGGCCTATGTATCGGACCGGATCGAGAAGAATTTCCGCAGGACCGTGATCGGCGGGGTCGCCAACAGCGCGGTCGGCCCGCTGTCCCAGCGCGCGGCCGGCGGCTTCGGCCGCAGGGTCGCGGAACGATAAGGAAGGGATGCCGATGTCCGAACCCAAGCCGGTCGCGTCGCTGACCTCATCGCTGCTCGCCCGCAAGGGCGATGCCCGCCCCGCGATCCGCCGCGCCTATGTGCCCATGGCGTCGCTCGGCGCCGCCCGCGATGCGCTGCACGAGGATCTGGGCTGGGGCGAGGGCCAGCGGACGGCGCCCCGCGCGCCGGAGCCCGCCCTGCCCGTCCGCGAGCAGCAGGAACGGCTCAGCCGCTCCTTCACCGTTACGCCCGAAAAGGCCGAACATCCGCCTGCCCCCTCCCGAGCCGCCTTCACCCTGCGGCTCGATGCCGACCGGCATCTGCGCCTGCGCCTCGCGAGCGCCGCCGCGCATCGCTCAGCGCAGCAACTCGTCACCGAGGCGCTCGATCGCTTTCTCCGGGATCAGCCCTGCCTCGACGCCTTGGCCGATCAGGTTCGGGCCAGCCGGCGACCCGGATGATATTTCAGTCCGCCGGCTGCTCCGCGCGCTCGGCCGCATCGACGAGCACATTCTTCCTCCAGCCGCCCCGGGCATAATAGAGGCTGGACAGGGCCAGGGTGAACAGTGAACCGAAGGGGAAGGCCCACCACAGGGCATCGAAATGCAGCGCGGGCTGCATGCCGACCGCGAAGCCCAGCCGGCACACCACCAGCCCGACGAACATGATCGCGACCGGAGCGATGACCGCACCATTGGCACGCGTCGTGCCGAAGAAGACCAGCGTCGCGCCCGAGAAGATGAAGCTCCAGCCCGCGATCAGCTGGATGCGCTGGGCGATCGGGATGGCCGGGCTGTCGGCGCCCAGGAACAGGCCCAGCACCGGCCTGTCGAAATAGGTCAGCAGCGTGATCAGCGCTCCCGTCAGCACCAGGTTGAACAGCAGACCACTGCGCGTGATCGCCCCCACCCTGTCCCAGCGGCCCGCGCCGATATTCTGCGCGGCCATCGCGCTGACCGCGGCGCCGATCGCCATCGCCGGCATCTGGATATAGTTCCACAGCTGGAAAGCGACGCCATAGGCCGCCGTCGCGGCCACGCCGGCATGATTGACCAGCCCCACCATCACCAGCGCGCTGATCGTCGCGACCACCATCTGCATCCCCATCATCACGCCCCGGGACACGACGAGGCGCAACAGCGCCGGCCGGGGCAGAAGATAGCGAAACTCGGCGCCGCGCAGCCGGATCGGCAGATCCCGCCCGTAGACGACCAGCAGCAGGCCCGCCATCCCCACGATGTTCGCGATCAGCGTCGCGACCCCCGAACCGACGATACCCAGTTCCGGGAAGGGGCCGATGCCCGCGATGAAGAGCGGGTTGAGCCCCGCATCAAGGACGATGCCGAGGATCATGAACCACAGCGGCGTCATCGCGTCGCCGATCCCGCGCAGCGACATCATCAGCAGCACCAGCACCGCGCTGAACGGCAAGTTCAGCAGCATGACCTTGAGATAGGCCGAAGCGAGCGGCCGGGCATCGGCGGGCGTGCCAAGCAGATGGAGCAGCTTGTCGGTCAGGCCGATGCCGGCGGCCATCATCAGGAAGGCCATGCACAGGATCAGTCCCAGGCCGGCGCCGATCGCGCGGCGCGCGCCGTCCAGGTCCTTGCGGCCGATATGCTGGCCCACCAGGATCATCGCGGCCATCCCGAAGCCGAACATCAGCGCGAAGGCCAGGAAGATGACGTTGGTGGCGTTGGCGGTCGCCGCCAGCGCCTTCTCGCCCAGGAAGCGGCCGATCCAGATCGTGTTGATCGAGGCGTTGAGCGACTGCAGGATATTGGCGAGCAGCGTCGGGACGGCGAAGCGCAGCAGCGTGCCGGCGATCGGCCCCTCGGTCAGATCCCGCTGCGCCCTCGCCACGCGCCTAGCCGAGCCGCGCCAGGGCCGCGCTCAACTGTTCCGCTTCCAGGCTTTTCTCGGCATGGTCGGCCCGGGCCTTCTCGACCGCCTCGGGCTTCGCCCTCTCGACGAAGGCCGGATTGCCGAGCCGGCCGGCCAGGCTGTCGCGCTCCTTCTCGGCCGCCGCGATGCCCTTTGCCAGCCGCGCGCGCTCGGCATCGAGATCGATCACCCCTTCGAGCGGCAGGACATAGGTCGCCTCGTCGACGACGACCTGCGCGGCCCCGCCCGCCGGGGCGTCGCCCTCGGCAAGGTCGATCCGCGCCAGCCGGGCGATGGCCACGCCGTTCGCCGCAAGCCTTGTGCGTGTCAGCTCCGATGCCCCCCGGACGTGCGCGGGCAGTCGGGCGCCGGGGGGCACGTTGAGCCCGGTCCGCGCGGCGCGCACCTCGCTGATCATCCGGATCAGCCAGTCAATCTCCTGCTGCGCCGCCGGGTCGATCGCACGCGCATCGGCCATCGGCCATTTCGCGACGATGATGTCGTAGGGCCGCGGGTGGGTGGGGCCCGCAAGCGCGTGCCACAGCTCCTCGGTGATGAACGGCATGAACGGGTGGAGCATCACCAATATCTGGTCGAGCGCCCAGCCCGCCACCGCGCGGGTCTCGGCGGCCTGGGCCTCATCCGCGCCCTCGGCCAGCAGCGGCTTGGTCAGCTCGATATACCAGTCGCAGAAGCTGGCCCAGGTGAAGTGGTAGATGGTGTTCGCCGCCTCGTCATAGCGCAGGTCGGCGATGGCGAGGTCGAGCGCCTGCACCGTCTTCACTGTCTCCGCGATGATCCAGCGATTGACGGCCAGTTCGGCCTTGGGTGCCTCGATCGTGGTCGACGCGGCGATGCCGTTGCTCTGCGCGAAACGCGCGGCATTCCAAAGCTTGGTCGCGAAATTGCGATAGCCTTCGACCCGCTTCTCATCGAGCTTGATGTCGCGGCCCTGGCTTTCCATCGCGGTGAGCGTGAAGCGCAGCGCATCGGCGCCATATTTGTCGATCAGGCCGAGCGGATCGACCGTGTTGCCCTTCGACTTCGACATCTTCGAGCCGTCCGCCGCACGGACAAGACCATGGAGATACAAGGTCTTGAAAGGCACTTCTCCCATGAAGTGGAGACCCTGCATGATCATCCGCGCATCCCAGAAGAACAGGATGTCGAAGCCCGAGATCAGCACGTCATTGGGATAATGGCGGGTCAGCAGCGATTTGCCCGCGCCCGTCGGATCGCCCTGCAAAGGCGCATCGGGCCACCCCAGCGTGCCGAACGGCCACAGCGCCGAGGAGAACCAGGTATCCAGCACATCGGGATCGCGGGTCAGCTTCGCGTTCCCCGCGAGCGCCTGCGCCGCCGCCTCGTCCTCGGCGACGAAGACGTTGCCCTGCTCGTCATACCAGGCCGGAATCTGGTGGCCCCACCAGAGCTGGCGCGAGACGCACCAGGGCTGGATGTTCTCCAGCCAGTTATAATAGGTCTTGGTCCAGCTTTCGGGGACCACCTTGATCGCGCCCGAGCGCACCGCCTCGATCGCCGGCTTGGCCAGCGTCTCGGCGTCGACATACCATTGGTCGGTCAGCCAGGGCTCGATCACCACGCCCGAACGATCGCCATAAGGCGTCTGGATGACGCGGTCCTCGATCTTCTCGAGCAGGCCCGCGGCCTCGATCGCCTCGACGACCTTGTTGCGCGCCGCGAACCGGTCGAGGCCCAGATAATCCTCGGGGATCAGGCCATCGCTCGTCTGGACGACCTTCGCCTCGGCATCGAGCATGTTAAGCATCTCGGCCGGCTTGAAGCCCGCGCGCTTGCCCACCTCGAAATCGTTGAAGTCGTGCCCCGGCGTGATCTTCACAGCACCTGAACCCAGTTCGGGATCGGCATGCTCGTCGGCGATGATCGGGATCAGCCGGCCGGTGATCGGCAGCTTCACCTGCCTGCCGATCAGCGCCCTGTAGCGGTCATCCTCGGGGTTCACCGCGACGGCCATGTCGGCCAGCATCGTCTCCGGCCGGGTGGTCGCCACCGAGATCGCGCCCGAACCATCGGCGAGCGGATAGGAGAAGTGCCAGAATTTGCCCTGGATCTCCTTCGTCTCGACCTCGAGATCGGAGATCGCGGTCTTGAGGCCCGGATCCCAGTTGACCAGGCGCTTGTCGCGATAGAGCAGCTTCTGGTTGTAGAGATCGACGAACACCTTGAGGACGGCCTTCGAAAAGCCCTCGTCCATGGTGAAGCGCTCATTCGCCCAGTCGCACGAGGCGCCGAGCCGGCGAAGCTGGCGGGTGATCGTACCGCCGCTCTCTTCCTTCCACGCCCAGACCTTCTCGACGAACTCGTCGCGGCTGAAATCGGTGCGCTTCTGGCCCTTGGCGTTCAGCTGGCGCTCCACCACCATCTGGGTCGCGATGCCGGCATGGTCGGTGCCGACCACCCACAGCGCATCCTTGCCCTTCAGCCGGGCATGGCGGACGAGCACGTCCTGCAAGGTGTCGTCGAGCGCATGGCCGATATGCAGGCTGCCCGTCACATTGGGTGGCGGGATCACGATGGTATAGGGCTCGGCATCGGGCCGCTCCGGCCGGAACAGGCCCTGCTCTTCCCAATAGGCGTACCAGCGCGCTTCGATCGCGGCGGGGTCGAATGTCTTGTCGATCGTCATGATGGCGCCGGCTTTAGCGGGATCATGCTGCGCCGCGCCACCTCTTTGTAAGCCTCCGGCTCACAAAGAGGTGGCCGCCGGTACGATCATTTCCCCTTGGTGTGCTTGTCCATCCAGCCCAGCACCTCGTCATACCATTGGATGCTGTTCTTCGGCTTCAGGATCCAGTGGTTCTCATCGGGGAACATCACCAGCCGCGATTCCACGCCCCGGCGCTGGGCAGCGGTGAAGGCGCCGATGCCCTGGGTATAGGGGATGCGGAAATCCTTCTCGCCGTGCAGGATCAGCATCGGCGTCTTCCAGGCGGTGACGTGGTGAACGGGGTTCCACTTCTCGTAATTCGCGGCGACCTCATAATAGGGGCCGCCATGCTCCCATTCGTCGAACCACAGCTCCTCGGTCTCATAGGCCATGGCGCGGGCATCGAAGACGCCGGCATGAGTGACGAGGCACTTAAACCCGTCGGGCCACCTGCCCGCAATCCAGTTGGTCATATAGCCGCCATAGGAGCCGCCCGCCGCGCAGGCGTTCGATCCGTCCAGCCAGCCATATTTAGCGGTCGCGGCGGCGAGACCCAGCTTTAGGTCCTCGAGCGGCTTGCCGCCCCAATCCTGGTTGATAGCATCGGTGAAGGCCTGGCCGTAGCCGGTGCTGCCGTGGAAATCGACCATCACCGCGGCATAGCCGGCGCCCGCGAACACCGCCGGGTTCCAGCGGTAGGACCAGCCATTGCCGAACGAGCCCTGCGGCCCGCCATGGATCAGGAAGGCGATCGGCGCCTTGGCGCCCTCCGCCAGGCCGGCGGGCTTGACCGCATAGGCCCAGACGGTGTCGCCATTGGCACCCCTGAAGCTGAAATGCGCGATGCCCGGCATGTCGATGCCGGCGAGCTTGTCCCTGTTCACCCAGGTCAGCCGCACCGGCTTGCCCTTGCCCGATCCGGCGTAGAAGTCCGACGGGGCGGTGATCCCGTTCAACGTATAGACATAGCCCTTGGGCGTCGCGAGCACGGTGCCGGCGGTGCCCTCCCCGGTCAGCCGGGTCGGCTTGCCGCTCTTCACATCGACGGCGAAGACGGGCTCATTGCCCGTATCCCCGGCGGTGACGTAGAGCCGCGTGCCGTCCCTGCTCCATGTCAGGCTGCCGACCGAACGATCCCAGCCCTCGGTGAGCGCGCGGGTTTCGCCCGTCGCGAGGTTGCGGAGCTGGATCACCTGCCGGTCGGCTTCGTAGGTGGGCCGCTTCATCGCGACATAGGCAAGCCATTTGCCGTCCGGCGAAACGGTGGGCAGCGTGTCGGTGGCGTCGTTGGCGTCGGTCAGGTTGACCGGCGCGGCCGATCCGTCAGCGGGCGCCGCGAAGATGTCGAGGTTGGTCGACAGCGGTTCGGTCGTCCCCGCCTCGCGCAGGGTGAAATAGACGGTCCGCCCGTCCTTGCCCCAGGCCAGTTCGCTGCCGTCGCCGAACGGCTTGGAGGGGCTGTCGCCGACCAGCGCGCCTCCGATCGCGACGCCATCGCCTTCGGCCTTGCCATCCTTCAGCGGCAGCACGAACAGTTGCGAGCGCTGACCGTCGCTCCATGCGTCCCAATGGCGGACGAAATAGCCGTCATAGGTACGGCCGCTGCCGCCCTTCGCCCCCGGCTTGACGTCGGCCAGCGAACGGGCGCCGACCGGGCGATCGGCCCAGACGAGCAGCCTGTCCCCCGTGGGCGAGATCCTGAAGCCGCCGACATCCTGATCGGCGACCAGTTCGGGCGCGCCGCCATCGATCGAGATCCGCCAGACCGCGCTCTTGCCATCCTTGTCGGCGGTGAAGAACACCCAGCGCCCATCGGGGGTGAAGGCGGGCGCCGACTCGTTCCTGGCCGGATCGGCGGCGAGCTTTTCGGGCGCCGCGCCCTTTCTCGTCAGGTCGAGCCGCCACAGGTCGGTGCGGCCCTTGTTCGCGGCCATGTCGGTCTCGCGCTGGTCCCAGACGAGCCAGCGGCCGTCGGGCGAGACATCGGCGGCACCGATGCGCGAGAAGCTGGCGACATCCTGGATGGTGAGCGGGCGGGCATGCGCGGCAGCGCCAATGCCCGCGGCGAGGCCAATGGCCACAAGCGGGAGTTTCTGCATCGGCATGCGATAGACCAAAGCCGGCCCGCCGCCAACAACTGTGTCAGTAGCGTGGTACAGTCAGGACGGCGTCGCCCTGCCTACGCTTCCTTGTCGATCATCCGGCGAATCTCGGTCTGCACCATCCGCTCGACCATGTCGGGCAGGTTCTTCTCGATCCACTCCGCCAGCATCGGCTGGAGCATCTCGCGGACCAGCGCATCGAGCGTGATGTCGCCGCCCGTGGGGCGCGGGGTCGGCGTGCGCGGCAGCAGGTCGCGCGGCACGGGGCGCGGCGTGGCGGGGGGCAGTTCGGCCTCGGCCTGGCGCAGCCGTTCGACGGCGCGCTGGACCTGCGGCGGCTCGGATGCCGCCGCCGGTTCGGGCGTCGCGCGCGGCCGATAGGCTTCGGGCGCGCGATCGGTCAGGTCGAGCACCGATTCGGGTGGCGCCGGCGGTTCAGCCCGTCGTGGCCAGGACGGCGGCGGTTCGGACGCGTTCGCGCGCGGCGGGGGGGCCATCGACGGCACGCGCGGCACAGCGGTGGGAGCGGCCTGCGGGGGTTTCGGCACAGCGCCCGGTTCGTCTGCGATGATGCGCTTGATGGAAGCGAGGATATCTTCCATCGACGGTTCGGAACGCGGATCGGCCATCCGCCGAATATAAGCTATTTTGCCGGGCTTTCCACCGCACTGTGCGACGGCACCGCCGAGACGCTGGGCTGGCCCCGCGTCGAGGTGGCCACCGGCTTGGGCTTGGGGTCGCTGTCCCAGTCCCAGATGCGGCCGTGGACCCGCTTGTAATTGGCAACCGGATCGTAAAGCGAGCCGCCGTCGAGGCCTAGGTCTTTAGCTTGGGCGCGTCCCATCGCCGCGAGCAATTCGAAGCCACGGACGTAGGCGTCGCGCTTGGCGGAGACCAGCGTCTGGCGCGCGTTCAGGAGTTC